>CAVERK010000042.1:0-15976 GCA_963618035.1 bacterium | reverse complement strand
CGGAAAAGTACGCGATATAGTGGTAGATATAGCGGGATAAGTTTGTGGCACTCTCGGGATAAAATTAAGCCCCTCGGAGGACACAAACAGAAAAATCGGCGCAACGAACGCAGCCACGAGGGCTTATCCCTTGTCTGTTAATGCCATGGCGGGTAAACGTTAAAAATGTTAATTCGCTATTCCTGCGCGTACAAGCAGATGATTATCAGCGGCTTGCGCTTAGTCGAATATCTCGGCAAGCTTCTGCCCGAGGGCTTCGCCGCGCAGGTCGGTGGCGATGATGCGCCCGTCGGGGTCGAGCAGCAGGTTTGAGGGGATGGAGCTGATGCCGTAGACGATGGAGGCCTCGCTGTTCCAGTACTTGAGGTCGGACAGATGCACCCAGTCGAGACTGCGGCTGCTGATGGCACGCACCCATGAGGAGCGGTCGCGGTCGAACGACAACCCCACGACATCGAAGCCACGGCTGTGATACCTGTCGTGGTTTGCCTTCACATTGGGCATCTCGGCAAGGCACGGCAGGCACCAGCTGGCCCAGAAGTCGACGAGCACATAGCGTCCGCGACCGGCATACTCGCTGAGCCGGTGCTCCACGCCGAGCGTGTCGGCAAGGCTGAGGTCGGTGAACATCTGCCCTATGTTGGTCTTCTCGATGTGGTTCAGCATGCGCCACGCCCCACGGCACAGTGGATGCGAGGCATAGGCACGGCTCTCGTCGAGGTATTCCTTCAGCTCGGCATGGCTCAACACGTTGTAGATCTGCGAGAGGTAGAGGGCGGGGATGACGTTGTCGGCATTGCCGCGTATGGCGTTCTTCATTGCCACGAGCAGGCTGTTATAGGCAGAGTTGAGCTGCCTTTGCAGCGAGTCACGCCGCGCCGTGCGCCAGCTCTGCGTGCCGCCATACTCCATCTGCAGCTGCATGTAGTCTATCTCGAGGTCTGTGATTTCGGTGTCGGACTTATGGAACCGCTCGTTCAGGCGCGAGCCTCGGATTGACGAGCGGGCGAGGTCTACGGTGACCGGCTCGCCGTCGATGATGATGTTGAGCGGATACTGCAGGCTGTCGTCGGTGAGGGTGACGAAGGTGTGCTGCGGCAGCGTGCCGCTGAAGACGAAACGTCCTGACGGCTGCACGGCAACGGTGTCGATGAGCTGGTTCTGCACGGTGCTGAGCGTGACGAGGCGTACGCCCTGCGGTGCGGTGCCCTCGATGCGGTAGGCCGTCTGTGCACGGAGCACAGGCAGTGCAAGGGCGAGGCACAGCAGGCACATCAGCAGTCTTGCCGGCATATTTCTTCTTCCAACCTCCATCTTCATCTTCTCCCTTGCCTTTGCGTTGCTCACTTCTGCTGCCCCGACGTGGCGGAACTGATGTCCAGCAGCTCACTGGTGATGGCTTGCTGACGGCCTTTGTTGTACTGGACCGTGAGGCTGGAGATCAGCTCGTCGGCATTGTCGGTGGCGGTCTGCATGGCCATCATGCGTGCCGCGTGTTCCGATGCCAACGAGTCGAGCAGGGCGGCAAACATCTGCATGTCGAGCACCACGGGCAGCATGCTCTCAAGAAGTCCTTCCATAGAAGGCTCGACGATGTAGTTGTCGTTGTACTTCCTGTCCCTGCCCGTATCCGCACCGCCGTCCGTAGCGGAGAAGGCAGACAGGTCTATGGGCAGATAGGTCTGCGTGACGAGCTGCTGCGAGCCTGCCGAACGGAAGTGATGGTATATGAGGTCAATGCGGTCGACCTCGTGCTTGAGATACATGTCCACAAGCTGCTGTGCCAGTGGCTGCATGAGGGCAAACGACGGCTTGTCCATCTCCTCCTCATAGTCACGGGAGAAGTCAAAGCCCCTCTTGCGCACGGCCTCGGCAATCTTCTTGCCCACGGGGATGACGGTGATATTGCCGCGCCCCAAGTCCTTGAACCGTTCCAGCTCCGCATCGAGCGCACGTGCCACGCTGGAGTTGAACGAGCCGCACAGCGACGTGTTCGACGAGAATGCCACTATGGCAACCTTCTTCACCTCGCGCGGCTCGGTGTAGACCGTCTGTACGGTGTCTGCGGAAGCCAGGAAACGCCGCAGCATGCCGCTGAGCTTCTGCTGGTAGGGCAGCATGTGCTCCACACGCTGCTGCGCATGGTGCAGCTTGGCCGACGACACCATCTTCATGGCCGACGTGACCTGCCTCGTGCTCCTGACAGAGCTTATCCTCGTCTTGATTTCCTTTAGTGACATATAGCTAAGCCTCCTCCCTTGTCTCTGTCTGTCCCGTCATGCGAACTGTGTGGCTACCTTGGCTGCGGTCTCCTCAAGCAGTCTCTGCACGTCGTCGTTTATGATGCCCTGCCTGAGCTGTGCGAGCACGTCGTCCTTGTGGTTGCGGTCAAGGCTGTCGAGGAACTGCGCCTCAAAGTCGGAGACCTTGTCGAGCGGAATGTCCTTGAGCAGCCCGTGGGTGCCGCAATAGAGTATGGCCACCTGCTTCTCCACAGGCATAGGGCTGTATTGCGGCTGCACCAGCAGCCGCGCGTTCTTCTGTCCCTTGTCGATGGTGAGTGCCGTGACAGGGTCCATGTCGCCGCTGAACTTGGTGAACGCCTCCAGCTCACGATACTGTGCCTGGTCTATCTTCAGCGTTCCCGCCACCTTCTTCATCGCCTTGATCTGCGCATTGCCACCCACGCGGCTGACGGAGATGCCGACATCAATGGCAGGACGGTTGCCCTGATTGAAGAGGTCGGTGCTCAGGAATATCTGCCCGTCGGTGATGGAGATGACATTCGTGGGTATGTATGCCGACACGTCACCCGCCTGCGTCTCGATGATGGGGAGTGCGGTGAGCGAACCGCCGCCCTTGACGATGCTGCGGAGGCTCTCGGGCAGGTCGTTCATCTGCTCTGCCATCTCCTGCTGGTCGATAATGCGTGCCGCACGTTCGAGCAGTCGCGAATGCAGGTAGAAGATGTCGCCAGGGTAAGCCTCGCGTCCCGACGGACGACGAAGGATCAGCGACACCTCGCGGTACGCCACAGCCTGCTTGGACAGGTCGTCATAGACCACCAGTGCGTCACGGCCGGTGTCGCGGAAGAACTCACCGATGGCAGCACCGGCAAACGGGGCATAATACTGCATGGCGGCAGGCTCGCTGGCTGTCGCAGCCACAACGATGGTATAGTCCATGGCTCCGTAGCGGCGCAGTGTCTCGACGGTGGAGGCCACGGTCGAGCCTTTCTGTCCGATGGCGACATAGATGCAATATACCGGCTTGCCGGCCTCGAAGTTGGAACGCTGGTTGATGATGGTGTCTATGGCTATGGCGGTCTTGCCCGTCTGGCGGTCGCCGATGATAAGCTCGCGCTGTCCGCGCCCTATCGGTATCATGGCATCGACAGCCTTCAAGCCGGTCTGCAGAGGCGTGCCTACGGGCTGGCGATAGATGACACCTGGTGCCTTGCGCTCCAACGGCATCTGATAACGCTCGCCGCCGACATCGCCCTTGCCGTCGAGCGGCAGGCCCAGCGGGTCAATGACACGTCCCACCATCTCGTCGCCAACCATGATTGAGGCAATGCGCTTTGTGCGGCGCACGCTGAAGCCCTCCTTAACCTTGTCGGTCGGGCCGAGCAGCACGGCTCCCACATTGTCCTCTTCAAGGTTCATCACAATGGCACGTATGCCATTCTCAAACTCCAGAAGTTCGTTTGCCTCAGCGTTTCGCAGACCATAGATGCGTGCCACACCGTCGCTGACCTGCAGCACGGTGCCGACCTCGTCAAGCTCTATGCGGGTGTCGATGCCCTCAAGCTGCTCGCGCAGGATGTCGCTTACTTCGCTGACCTTTATGTTAAAATTCGGCATAGTTAGTTTCTCTCCTTAAATATGGTTTCTTTGCAATCAGACCACACGCTTGTTCATGTCAATGAATTGCTGTCTGATCTTTATGAGTTGCGTGGCGACACTGGCATCAAGGCGGTAGTCGAGGATGTCGAAGACGAACCCTCCGATGATGTCGGGGTTCACCTCCGGCTCGACCTCCATGTGCGCGTGCAGCAGGTCTCCCGTCAGCTTGTCAATCTCATTGAGCTTCTCCTCCGATATGGGGAAGGCTGTCGTCAGCTTTGCCGTGCCTATGTTGTGATGCCTGCGGTAGAGGTCCATGTAATCCCGACAGATGAACTGCAACATATCCTCACGCCCGTTGCGTATGACGAGCCTGATGAACCTGACGAAGCTGTCGTCGGGCGTATCCTTGCCGTAGGCAGCGGCACAGATGATGCCAAGACGCTGCTCCTCGGTGAGCATGGGATTGCCGACCTCGGCACGCAGACCACGGTTGTGCCCCATGCTGTATTCCAGCATCTCCATTGCCGGATAGAGTGCCTCCTCGCTCTTGGTGTCCTGTGCAAAGGACATCAGCGCACGGGCATATCTCATTGATACTACTCCTATATCCATAGCGTCAGCTCTCCTTGGCCTCCTGAAGTGCCTGGTCTATCATTCTGTCAAGCATCTCGGATTGCTCCTTGCTGTCTGACAGCTTCTGGCGTATGACTTTCTCGGCTATCTGCACAGAGAGCACAGCCACCTGACTGCGTATGCTCATGATGGCCTTATCCTTCTCCCGCTCTATCAGCCGGCGCATCTCCTCCAGCTCTTTCTCTCCTGCCTGACGCGCCTGTTCCTGAGCCTGAGCCACTATCTTGTCGCGTTCGGCTGCCGCCTCACGCAGGATGCGTCCCTGCTCACGGTTGGCCTGTGCTATGAGTGCATCGCTACTCTCCTTGACTTTGGCAAGTTGCTCGTTGGCCTGCTTGGCTGCCTGCAAGCTCTGGTCGATGTAGTTCTGACGGCTCTCTACCATCTTTACGATGACGGGGAAGCCGAACTTGGCCAGGATGCAGAACACAATGCCAAACGACAAGAGCATCCAAAACAACAATCCACTGTCCGGTACCAATAACGACATATCACGAATATCTTTTACGGTTCAAGACATCAGAGCAATACGCAGAGCATACAGATGATGACTCCCAGCAATGCAACACCTTCGACCAGTGCCGCAGCGACAATCATGTTGGAGCGGATGGTATTTGAAGCCTCCGGCTGGCGGCCTATCGCCTCCATGGCCGAAGCACCAATCTTACCGATGCCAATACCTGCACCAATGGCTGCAATACCTGCGCCCAGTGCTGCACCAAACTTTGACAGACCTGCTGCCGTGGCAGCCTGCAATAACAATGTTGACAGTAACATAATTACCTCCTTTATTGTGTGTTAAACCAAAATACTTTATTTCTCTTCCAATGCGTTCCGGCTCACTGTGGCCTCTCCTTCGTGTTTCTCCTCACCGCCCTCCTGTGCCAAGCCTATGAAGACCGCCGAGAGCAGAGTGAACACATATGCTTGAATGAACCCCACGAGTACCTCGAGCGCGTTCATGAATATGCTGAAGAGCACTGCAATGACCGTCGACGAACCGTTGATGACAGCACCCATCTTGGCAGTCAGGAACACCAGGCACGTCAGCACCAGTATTGACATGTGTCCCGACATGACGTTGGCAAAGAGTCGTATCATCAGCGACATCGGCTTGGTGAACATGCTGAATATCTCTATGACGGGCATTATGGGTATCGGCATCTTGAGCCACCATGGCACATCGGGCCAGAATATATCCTTCCAATAACGCTTCGTGCCGAACAGGTTGATTGCGAAGAACGAGCACAAAGCCAAGAAGAAAGTGATGGCGATATTGCCCGTCAGGTTGGCACCGCCTGGGAATATCGGAATCAGTCCCATGACGTTGTTCAGGAAGATGAAGAAAAACGCCGTAAGCAGATAGGGCGAAAACTTCCTCCAGTTCGGTCCGATACTTTCCTTTATCACCCCGTCGTTGATGGCCATTATGAACATCTCCATGAATCCTGTGAAGCCGCCAGGTGCCTTGTCTGTGACCTGATGGCGTTTGTACCAACGGGCTACGCCCAAGACGACAACAAGCAGCAGAGCCGAACTCATGAGGAGCGACAGCACATCCTTGGTTATCGAGAGGTCGAAAGGACGCACCTCGTTGCCCTGCGCGTCATGCTCGACCAGATGGCCTTCGTAGGGACTGCCCTCGGCAGCCATGCTTAGTCCTTCGTAGCTGCCGCCGTTCTCCTCAAGCCGTGCCGACGAGAACACGTGCCAACCGGTGCTGCTGTGGACAATCACCGGCAGGGGAATGGTAATCTCTGTGTCGCCCCACGTGGTGATGTGCCACTGGTACGAGTCGAGAATGTGGCCGAATATTATTCCGCGCATATCGACATCGCTCCCACTGCCGCCAGCCTCCTGTTCCTGCGCACTGGCAGGAACGGTTGCGGCCGTCAGCAATAAAGCCACAAGCACAACCCAAAACTTTCTCAGACATTCCATCATCGTTGTCTCCTCATCTATACGTCCCCACCCTACGGCTTGTCTTCTGCCAGCTCGACGCACACGGTCACGTCACTGCCGTTCATCTCCACAAAGCCCTTGCTGATGTCTACGCTCTGCTTCTCGCCTGCGGCAGCATAGACTATGGTTCCCGCAGCAAGCGACGAGATGACAGGCGCGTGTTCCGGCAGGATTGTGAAGCGTCCGGCAGAACCTGGCACGGTGACGCTGTCGATGTCGCCGCTGTACACCAGCCTCTCGGGTGATAATATTTCAAGATGCAATGCTTTCATCTTTGTCAAAATCAAAAACCAGAACCTTCCTCTGTAAGCCTTACTTCTGCGTTCCCTTGGTCTGCTCGAGAATCTTCTCGCCCTTGGCAATGGCCTCCTCTATGGTTCCGACATTGAGGAATGCCTGCTCCGGCAGATAATCCACCTCACCGTCGAGAATCATCTTGAAGCCCTTGATGGTGTCTTCTATCGCCACCGTCGTCCCAGGTACTCCGGTGAACTGTTCTGCCACGGCGAATGGCTGCGAGAGGAAACGCTGCACACGACGCGCACGGTTGACGACCGTGCGGTCGGCATCGGACAGTTCCTCCATGCCGAGGATGGAGATGATGTCCTGCAATTCCTTGTTGCGTTGCAGAATCTGCTTCACGCGCTGTGCCACGTTGTAGTGCTCCTCGCCCACGATGTGCGGGTCGAGTATTCTTGATGTAGACTCCAGCGGGTCCACCGCAGGGTAGATGCCCATCTCCGTAATCTTGCGGTTCAGGACGGTGGTAGCATCAAGATGGGTGAAAGTGGTCGCCGGAGCGGGATCGGTGAGGTCATCGGCAGGCACATAGACAGCCTGCACGGACGTGATGGAACCGTTCTTCGTTGACGTGATGCGTTCCTGCATGGCACCCATCTCCGATGCCAGCGTGGGCTGGTAGCCCACAGCCGACGGCATACGGCCAAGCAATGCCGACACCTCGGAGCCTGCCTGCGTGAAACGGAAGATGTTGTCGATGAAGAACAGTATGTCGTGCGAGCCGTCGCCCGAGCCGGAGTCGCGGAACGATTCTGCCACTGTCAGGCCCGAGAGTGCCACCGACTGGCGTGCGCCAGGAGGCTCGTTCATCTGTCCGAATATCAATGACACCTGCGACTTCTTGACCTCATCATAGTCCACCTTGGAGAGGTCCCAGTTGCCCTGTTCCATGCTCTTCTTGAACTCGTCGCCATAGCGTATGACGCCGGACGCAATCATCTCGCGTATGAGGTCATTGCCTTCGCGTGTACGTTCACCGACACCGGCAAACACGGAGTAGCCGTGCTGCACCTTGGCAATATTGTTGATCAGTTCCTGGATGAGCACCGTCTTGCCCACGCCCGCACCGCCAAAGAGGCCAATCTTGCCGCCCTTGCTGTAAGGCTCGAGCAGGTCGATGACCTTGATGCCGGTGTACAGCACCTCCTGCACAGTTGTCAGGTCTTCAAACTTCGGTGCTTCGCGATGTATCGGGTACGCGCCCTCGCGGTCAAATTCCTTCATGCCGTCAATGGCATCGCCGACGACATTCAGCACGCGGCCTTTTATCTGCTCGCCCACGGGCATCCTTATCGGACCTCCAAGAGGATAGACTTTCATGCCGCGCTGCAAGCCGTCGGTACTGTCCATGGCTACAGTGCGCACCGTGTTCTCACCGATGTGCTGCTGCACCTCCACAATCAGGTTCTTGCCGTTAGGACGGTGAATCTCCATCGCATCGTGGATGCTCGGCAGTACTTTCTCGATGTCCTTCTCTTCAATCTCGCCAAATGATACGTCCACCACAGGACCTATTATCTGCGATACGTGTCCTATCACTTGTGTCATCTCGTCAATACGTTTTTTTGTTTCTAAATCTTTGACGCAAAGTTAGAAACAATCACGTTCAATAATCAGATTTATTTGTGTCTTAAATTTACACAAGAATTGTCTATTTGTCACCTGACACCACTCATTCATTATAGATTACAGGTATCTTGATAAGATAAATTAAGGATTGAAAGATACGTTCACAATCTTTTTGTCACGCGTATGCCTTGTCAGTCGGCATTGCCGACCTTGACCAACGCCGCCAGACGCTTACACTTGTCGCGCAGGGCATTGATGTCGCCATCCAGCGGTGCCGAGCACAGCATCACTGCCATGCGGCGGCCTACGTGCGCCACGGGCTTGCCGAAGATGCGTATGTCGGTGTCGTCTTCGCCCAAGGCTTCTGCCACGCCGCTGAACGCGGGCATGCCCTTGGTCTCTACGGGCGAGAGGATGGCCGCACTGGCTCCCATGCGCAGCTGCTTCACCGACGGAATGGGAAGTCCCAACACGGCACGTGCGTGCAGTTCAAACTCGCTGAGATTTTGGCATCCGGTCAGGGTCACCATGCCTGTGTCGTGCGGACGCGGCGACAGTTCGGAGAAATAGACACCGTCCTTGTTGCTGACAAAGAACTCCACGCCCCAGATGCCGGCTCCCGTCAGTGCCGCCGTCACCTTGGCAGCCATCTGCTGCGCCTCCTCCAGATGTTCGGGACGCATGGGACACGGCTGATAGCTCTCACGGTAGTCGCCACCCTTCTGTACGTGTCCGATGGGCTGGCAGAACAGCGTTGGGCGACCGCCCTGCTGTGTCACGGTCAGCAACGTAATCTCATAGTCGAAGCTGATGAACTGTTCCACGATGACCTCGCGTATGTCGCCACGGCTGCCCTGGCACGCGCTCTGCCACGAACTTTCAAGGTCAGCCTCACAGCGTGCCACGCTCTGGCCATGTCCCGACGAGGACATCAGTGGCTTGATGACACAGGGAAAACCTATCTCCGCAGCGGCGTTGCGCAGCTCTTCCAGCGTGCCGGCATAGCGGTAATTGGCTGTGCGCACTCCCAGCTCCTGTGCCGCCAGGTCACGGATGGCACGGCGGTTCATGGTGTAGTTTACGGCACGCGCCGACGGCACAACCTGAATGCCCTCGTTCTCGAACTCAATGAGCTTCTCGGTGCGTATGGCCTCTATCTCCGGCACTATGATGTCCGGACAGTGCTTCCTGACCACTGCGGCGAGCGCGTCACCGTCGAGCATGCTGAACACCTCACGTTCGTCAGCCACCTGCATGGCAGGAGCGTTGTCATAGGCATCGCACGCAACAACATACTGTCCCAGCCGCTTCACGGCTATTGTAAATTCCTTTCCCAGCTCACCGGAGCCGAGCAGAAGTATCTTTTTCATTCCTTGATAAATATAAATGTATGATATATAGATGTGTGTTATACTGACCTATGCCTTACTGGTGCGCCTCGCGCAGCAGGTCGTTCACCACCTTCACGGGGTTGAACGTGCTCAACGGCACCTCCACGAACACGGTGTTCCAGTCGCTCATGGCTCCATTCCACAACCCTGGCAGCTCCAGTGCCTTCAGTCCGCGTCCGTTCTTCGACTTGTGCGAGATAAATCCCGTGGAGCGGTCGACGTACTTGGTCAGGTCGAACGGATGTCCTCGGAAGTCCGTTATGCCGCAGACCAAGTCCACAGGGTTGAAGTGCGTGCCTTGCAGGAACATGGCTTTCTTCTCGGGGTCGTCCATATCTATCTGCGAGCTTTCCAGGATCTGCAATGATATGGTGCCATCGGCGTTATATGCCATGAACGGCCCGCCGCCAGGCTCGCCCACGTTCCTTACCATTCCGCAGACGCGCATCGGCCTGTTCAGCTTGTGCTTGAGATAGATCACGAGTTCCGCATCTTCCAGATTCTTCACGTCGGGGTTCTTGCAGTGCAGTTGGCGTTGGACGAACTGCAGAATGCCAACGACCTGTTCGTGGGTGTACTTCCCGCTCTCCAGCAGGTTCAGATAGTAGAACACTTTCTGTTGCAGTGTGACCAACATTCCTGCCAGCACCTTCTTGTACAACACGGTATCCGGCTTCATGCGGTCACTGGCCACATTGTCTATGTTCTTCACGAACACTATATCGGCATCTGTCTCGTTAAGGTTCTCTATCAACGCCCCATGTCCTCCAGGGCGCAGCAGCAGGCTGCCGTCGTCATTCCTGAAAGGCTCGTTGTCCATATCCACAGCCAGCGTGTCCGTACTCGGTTTCTGTTCCGAGAAGCCCACGTTGTAGTGCACGTCGTAGCGTCGCTCATACTTGGACACGACATCCTCCGCCTTCTTCCTGAACAGCTCACGATGCTGCGGCGACACTGTGTAGTGCACGTTCACCATGCCCGATCGGTTGGTGGCATACAGTGCGCCCTCGACGAGATGTTCCTCAAACGGCACACGGTCGGTGTTGCCGTCCTTATTATAATGGTGGAACTTCAGCAGTCCCTTGGGCAGATTGCCGTAGTCCAATCCTCCGTCGGTGAGCAACGCCTTCACAATGTCCTTGTAGCGTCCCGCCTCGAGCAGGGTGTCGATGCCGCTGCCATACAGCCTGCGGCACGCTTCGTCCAGGTCGCCATTGAAGGCAAAGCGGTGCATGTTTCCGAAGAATGTCTTTTCGTAGTCGGTCGTCGGGATGTCGTAAGGTGCATCGACAAAGGCAAACAGATCCTTGAACATCCGGCTTGCCGCGCCCGATGCAGGGACAAACTTCACCACCTTCTTGTCGGCTTTGGTATAGGTCTCCCACGCCTTCAGATAGAAGTCCTGGTCTTCTGTGGACAAGCGTTCAATGCCGCCATTCTCTACCGTGGCTGCCGCGTGCAGCCTCAGATAGGGGAATCCGCGTCTGAAGGACTCCAGCTGCTGTTCCGCCGCCTCCTCCGTGATGCCCCTGCGTGCCAAAAAGTCTTTGTCTTGCTGTGTCAACATAGCTGTTTCGGTTTTAGTCATCCCCAAAGCTACACTGTTTCCGCGATAACTGCAAATTTATGAGGTCGTGAAATAAAAATCCTCCACACGGATACCGTGTGGAGGATTTTTATTGACCCGCGCAGCAGCGTGCGCCGGCTCATGCTGTCAGTCCCTTCACTTTATGATGCCCAGCTCCTGGAAACGTTTCTTCAGGTGCTCCACTGCATAGTCCACCTGCTCGCGCGTGTGCGTCGCCATAAGGGCCACACGCACAAGCGTGTCCTGCGGAGCGCAGGCCGGCGGGATTACAGGGTTTATGAAGATGCCGTCGTCGAACGCCAGCTTGGTGACTTCAAACGTCTTGTAGGTGTCGCGCACATAAAGCGGGATAATCGGCGAGTGTGTGTCGCCAATCTCAAATCCGGCCTTGCGGAAAGCGTCGAGCGAATAGCTTGTGATGTCCCACAGGCGTTCCTGAATGGTCGGGTCTTCCTGAATGATGTGCAGGGCTTCGATGGTTGCCGCTGTGGATGCCGGTGTCATGGAAGCCTGGAAGATATAGGAGCGTGCGCTGTGTCGCAGGGTGTTTATGATTGGCTCTTCAGCTGCCACGAAGCCGCCGAGCGATGCCAGCGACTTGCTGAACGTACCCATGATGATGTCGATGTCGTCCGACACGCCGAAGTAGTCACACACGCCGCGTCCCTGCTTACCGAAGACGCCAAGACCGTGGGCCTCGTCCACGTAGATGCTCGCGTTGTATTTCTTCTTGAGCCGTACAATCTCAGGCAGGTTCGCCAAGTCTCCCTCCATGGAGAATACGCCGTCCACGACAATCAGCTTTATGGCATTAGGCTCACACTTCTTCAGCTCCTTCTCGAGAGCCTCCATATCGTTGTGCTTGTACTTCAGCTGTGTGGCGAAAGAGAGACGGCGGCCGTCGACAATCGACGCGTGGTCGCGGTCATCGCAGATGATGTAGTCGCCGCGTCCCACAAGCTGCGGAATCACTCCCTCATTGACGGTGAAGCCGGTGGAGAAGCACAGGGCATCGTCCTTGCCGACAAATTCCGCCAGTTCCTTCTCGAGCTGCACGTGGATATCGAGCGTACCGTTGAGCAGGCGTGACCCTGCACATCCCGTGCCGTACTTGCGTGTTGCGGCTATGGCCGCTTCGGTAATCCTGTCGTTGTAGGTCAGACCGGTGTATGCGTTCGACCCGAACATGAGCACCTTGTGCCCGCTCATCATCACCTCTGTGCCCTGATGGCTGTCTATGGTGCGGAAATATGGATATATACCTTTCGACTTGTAGTACTGTGGCTCGGTATATTTCCCTAACTTTTCAGAAAGTAAGCTCATTTAGTCTTTTCTTTAAATTTTAAAACCTTTTCTGTCAAAGCAGGCTGCAAAGATAGCCAAAAACTTGTTACTGCCACCTTTTGCTCTAAAAATTCTTTTGCCTACAGCCCCGCTTGGCTGTACGCCCAACTTGCACTACTTTTGCACCCACCATTATATATATATGTATAGAGAGCCATGCGCATAGACATCATCACCATATACCCCGAGATGATAGAGGGGTTCTTCAACACATCGATACTGAAACGCGCACAGACTAAGGGTCTGGTGGAGATACACCTGCACAATCTGCGCGACTACACGCAGGACCGCTACCGCCGTGTCGACGACTATCCCTTCGGCGGCTTTGCAGGCATGGTGATGAAGATAGAGCCGGTGGAGCGGTGCATCGAGACCCTGAAGGCCGAGCGCGACTATGACGAGGTCATCTTCACCACGCCCGACGGCGAGCAGTTCTCGCAGCCCATGGCCAACACCCTGTCACTGGCGGGAAATCTGATAATATTGTGCGGTCACTTCAAGGGCATCGACTACCGCATACGCGAACATCTGATAACTAAGGAGATAAGCATCGGCGACTTCGTGCTGACCGGCGGAGAGATTGCCGCCGCAGCAATGGCGGATGCCATCGTGCGACTGATACCTGGAGCCATCAGCGACGAGCAGTCGGCACTGTCTGATTCGTTTCAGGACGGTCTGCTGTCGGCACCGGTCTACACGAGACCCTCGGACTACAACGGCTGGCGTGTGCCCGACATACTGCTGTCGGGCAACGAAGCCAAGATCAAGGAATGGGAGATGGAGCAGAGCGTGGAGCGCACCAAGCGTCTGCGCCCCGACCTGTGGAGAAAGTACACGGGAGACAGGGACTGACCCCGCCCCTGCGCACAGCCACGCCGGAAGAGGGAGCCGCTAAACCTCGAGCGCGCCGATGATGTCGTTGACCGACTTGAACCCGTGGCGGTCAAGATAGCTGTCCAGCCCGTCGATGATGTCCTGCGTGGCGGCAGGATTGACGAAGTTTGCCGTGCCGACCTCCACTGCCGACGCCCCTGCCAGCAGGAACTCCACCGCATCGGTGGCATTCATGATGCCCCCCAGTCCCACGACCGGAATCTTCACGGCGTGCGCCACCTGCCACACCATGCGCAGAGCCACAGGCTTGACGCACGGGCCCGACAGACCGCCCGTCACCGTCGACAGCATCGGACGGCGGCGTTCGGCATCGATGGCCATGCCCATGAGCGTGTTTATCAGCGACACGCTGTCGGCTCCGGCATCCTCCACCGCACGCGCTATCTCGGTGATGTCCGTCACGTTTGGTGTCAGCTTCACAATCAGAACCTTGTCGTATGCCTTCCTGACCGCCGACACCACCTCTGCCGCCGCTTTCGGGTCTACGCCGAACGTCATGCCGCCCTGTCTGACATTGGGGCACGAGATGTTCAGCTCAATGGCAGGGATGCGGTCCAGCCCGTTGATGACCGCCGCAGTCTCGGCATAGGTCTCGGGCGACGAGCCGGCAACGTTGACAATGACGTTGGTGTCCAGCCCTGCGAGCTGCGGATACGTGTGTTCTGCAAAGTGGTGCACACCCTTGTTCTGCAAGCCCACGGCATTGAGCATTCCCGCCGGTGTCTCTGCCATTCGCGGGTACGGATTGCCCTGACGCGGTTGCAGCGTCGTGCCCTTCACGATGAAGCCGCCGAGCCGTTCAAGCTCCACAAAGTCGGCAAACTCCACTCCGTAGCCGAAAGTCCCCGATGCCGTCAGCACGGGGTTCTTCAGCTCCAGTCCTGCTATATTGGTCCTTAAATCTGCCATAACAAATCGTTTATGTTAAACACCGGCCCGTCGGTGCACACGCAGCGGTGTCCTCCGACGGTGTTCTCGACGCAGCACAGGCACGCTCCAAGCCCGCACGCCATCTTGTTCTCGAGCGACACCTCACAGTCGATGCCTGCACCGCGCGCATAGCGTGCCACGGCCATCATCATGGGCTTGGGGCCGCAGCAGAACACGTGCGTGAAGCCGCCGTCGCGAAGCACCGGATGCTGGGTGACGTAGCCGCGCTCGCCCAGCGAGCCGTCTTCTGTTGTCACGTTCACGTTGCCCAGCTTCCCGAACTCGTCCATCTCCGTCAGGGCATCCTGCGTCCGTGCGCCGAGGATGAACGTCGGCTGCACCCCGCTGTCCTTCAAGGTCTTTCCCAGGAAGAGCATCGGTGCTGTTCCGGCTCCGCCGCCCACGAGCAGCGGGCGTGCTCCGGCAGGCAGGTCGAGGGTGAAGCCGTTGCCCAGCGGCAGGACTGCGTTCAGCCTGTCGCCCGCCTTCAGGGATGCCAGGTGGCGCGTGCCGTCGCCCACCAGCTGTATGAGGAACCATACTTGCCGTTTCTCCGCGTCGGCCATGTTTATCGAGATGGGGCGGCGCAGGAACGTCGACGGCGAGCCGTCGACACGCAGTTCCGCAAACTGTCCAGGGCGTATGGGCGGCAGGGCGACGTCTGCCTGTAGCTTCATCAGCGTGAAGCCCTGCCCGCACGGCGTGTTTGAGACCACTGTCAGGTCTGTAAGGATTTTCTTCATCTGCCAAGAATGTTTTTCGTTCTTTCATCCACCGGCAAAGATAGTGCAAGCCCGAGACAGAGCAAAGCGAAGCCGTCCTATTTTGCCCTGCCGGCACAGCCTGCAGCCTACCACAAAGACAGGCAAGAGACACGGACGGCAGACAAAATGCAGGGAACAGCAAAAAAAAACTGTCATGCCGATGACAGCATATCAAGTAACACCGTACCTTTGCACCGGTTTTAGAAAAACGTATTATTAGTTTTAAGGTAAAAGCAAATGAAAAAGTTAGTATTTATGGCAGTGGCTTTCGCAGCCCTGTCGTTCGCATCATGCGGTGGCAATGCCACGGGTGAAACAGAGTCAACAGCCGATTCAACAGCCGTCAGCGCGGCTGCCGAGGACAGCATCAGTGCACAGAAAGCTGCCGAGGCAGCTGCAAAGGCAGCCGAGGAAGTGGCAGCCGCTGCCGGTGACAGCATACAGAAGGCCGCTGACGCTCCTGAGAAATAAGACTGCTGCGCGAGCGCAAGCAGAGACTTACAAGCAGGTCGGGAAACCCTATGTTTTCCGACCTGTTTGTCATTTATCCTACAGCCACGTTACACAGGGACAAACATTTACTAACTGCTCACTAACCATTCACTGACCCCTCGCCAGACGCCCTCTGGAGCCATATCACGTTCACTAACCGTTCACTTTTCCACACTTCCGTTCACTAATTCCGTGTTTGGGTGGACAGGCACTCTAACGATGCCCATTCATAGGGTCTAAGGATGGGCATTCATAGCACCT
>CAVERK010000041.1:0-16149 GCA_963618035.1 bacterium | reverse complement strand
GGGGGGCTTGTCAGAGGAAGAAGCGTTGGTATTCGCTTTCAAAGTTGGGGGTGAAGATGCCTTTGCCTATGTTCGCGGCAATCTCTTCTTTCGTCCAGAAGCGGCCTCCGTCCAGCTCGTCCTTGCTCGGACGGATGTCTCCGTCGTAGGTGCAACGGTGCACGTAGACGAGCTCTTTCTCGCGCTTGCCCTCGAAGACATAATGCCCGAGGCTTTCGGGAGTGAAGTCGGTGATGCCAAGCTCTTCGCGGACTTCACGCACGAGGGCTTGATGTATGTTC
The DNA here is from genome assembly GCA_963618035.1 of bacterium. Taxonomy (GTDB): domain Bacteria; phylum Bacteroidota; class Bacteroidia; order Bacteroidales; family Bacteroidaceae; genus Bacteroides. The sequence continues at coordinate 15,868 of CAVERK010000041.1, read as the reverse complement.
TCTCCGAGGTCTACATGCCCGCCCACGGCTGTATCCCATTTGTCCGGCTGTATGTCTTTCCATGCGGGGCGGTGCTGCAGGTACAGCTCGCCACGGCTGTTGAAGACGTGCAGATGCACCACAGGGTGAAGAATCTTGCTGCCGTCATGGGCATGACCACGGCTGACGGCTCCAAGAATGTTGCCGTCTTCGTCGACTATCGGGAATTGCTCGTCGGGGTTGTCTTTCATCGTGTTGCGTGTTACGTTCCAATACCAAAAGTTTAACGCCCTGCACCTTTGTCCAGCTGTGCCTTGAAGTGCTCCCAGTCGTCGCAGAAAGCCTGCATGGAGGGGTATAGGATGTTGGCTCCTGCATGGAGAAGCACGGAGTCGTCGAGTGGACCGGTATTGACTGCTACGGTGAAGATGCCTGCTGCCACACCTGCCTCTACGCCTATAGGTGCATTCTCCACCACTATCGCCTCATCGGCACCGATGCCTCCCTTCTGTAGTCCCATGAGGTAGGGCTCGGGGTCGGGCTTGCCGTGATGCACGTCGTATGCCGTCACCATCTTGTCCTTGGAGAACATGTGGGGATATTCGCGATCGATGCGGTCGAAGAGGGAATATTGTCCCGATCCGGTGACCAATACGGGAGTGATGCCTCCCTGCTTCAGCTTGTGCAGCAACTCCAATGCCCCTGGCATGCGCTCCGGCTCGGGAAACTTGGAGAACTCGTTGCACTTGTCGGTATAGATTTCGTCGATAAGCCCCTTCGTGGCATCCTGCCCGTGCACGCGGCGATACACGAGGTTTATAGTGCTCATTCCCGTGCGTCCCTCGTTGAGAAACGCCTCTTCTTCCGTCATTGGCAGATGGTATTTCGACATCGATGCGACCCACGCCTTGGCGTGATAGGGCATTGAGTCGAACAGCACGCCGTCCATGTCGAACAGCACAGCCTTCAGCCTGATGCAAGAATGCCCGCTACCGTTGAGGTAGCGGGCTATGCTTGATTGGAGATCCATCACTTGCCGAGTCTCTCCTGAATGGCTTTCGATTCGGCTTCGTAGCCTGGCTTGTTGAGCAGTGCAAACATGTTCTTCTTGTAAGCCTCAACGCCTGGCTGGTTGAACGGGTTGACGTCCAGGATGTAGCCGCTGATGCCGCAAGCCACCTCGAAGAAGTACAGCAGCTCGCCGATGTTCTTCTCGTCGAGCGTCTCCACGGTGATGCGGATATTCGGCACGCCACCGTCGACGTGTGCCAGCTGTGTGCCCAGCTCTGCCATCTTGTTCACCTCATCGACACGCTTGCCTGCCAGGAAGTTCAATCCGTCGAGGTTCTCGTCGTCGTGCGGGAACTCCACCGAGTACTGCACCTTATCCACAGAGATTACGGTCTCGAAGATCGAACGTTCTCCCTGCTGTATCCACTGTCCCATTGAGTGCAAGTCTGTGGTGAAGTCGACAGATGCGGGGAAGATGCCGAGGTTGTCCTTGCCCTCCGACTCGCCGTACAGCTGCTTCCACCACTCGCTGACGTAGTGCAGCTTCGGGCAGAAGTTTGCCAGTATCTCGATCTTCTTGCCGTGGCGGTACAGCTCATTGCGCACGGCAGCATACTGCATTGCCATGTTCTCCTCAAACGGAACATTCACGCCTGTGGCCTCTTCCATGATCTTTGCGCCTTCCACCAGCTTCGCAATGTCAAATCCGGCAATCGCTATAGGCAGCAGACCCACCGGTGTGAGCACGGAGAAACGTCCGCCGACGTTGTCGGGGATGATGTATGACTTGTAGCCCTCCTTGTCGGCAGTGAGACGTGCCGCGCCCTTCTTTGCGTCGGTGATAGCCACGATGACCTTCTTCGACAACTCCTTGCCCATCTGCTCCTCGCACTGCTTGCGTAGCAGGCGGAATGCCAGGGCTGTCTCTGTGGTCGTGCCCGACTTGGAGATGTTGATGACACCGAACTTCTTGCCTTTCAGGAACTCCGTCAGCTCGTGCAGATAGTCCTCGCTGATGTTGTTTCCGGCATAGAGAATCACGGGGTTCTTCTTGTCCTGCTGCAGCCATGGCATAGAGAATCACGGGGTTCTTCTTGTCCTGCTGCAGCCATGCGAAGCTGTTTGACAGAGCCTCGATGACCGCACGTGCGCCAAGATAGCTGCCTCCGATGCCTGCCACGACCACAACGTCGCAGTTCTCGCGCAGCACCTGTGCCGTGGCATTGATGTCGGCAATGAACTCCTTGGTGATCGAAGACGGCAGATGCAGCCAGCCCAGGAAGTCATTGCCCTTGCCGGTGCCGTTCTCCAGAGCCTGGCGTGCAGCCTTGGCTTTGGCTTCATATCCGAAAACATTCTCTTTTGAAACGAACCCGAAGGTCTTCTCAATGTTTAATGTGATCATAATAGATGTGATGTTTTTATTTGTTTGGGTTTTTAGTTGAATTCTTTGGTAAGCCGCTTCAGCGCATCTCTCACGCTGATGCCGCTATATAATATATGGTATACGGTGTCGAGTATGGGCATCTTTATGCCATACTTGCCGTTGATTTCCTTCAGGCACTTGGCACCGTACTGTCCCTCGACCACCATCTCCATCTCTATCTGTGCCGCCTTCACCGAATAGCCGCGCCCAACCATGGTGCCGAACACACGGTTGCGGCTGAACTGCGAGTAGCTTGTCACGAGCAGGTCGCCCAGATAGACGGAGTCGCAGATGTCGCGTCCCTGCTTCGGGGCAATGACATCGAGGAAGCGGCGCATCTCCTTTATGGCATTGGTGATGAGCACCGCGTGGAAGTTGTCGCCATATTTCTGTCCGAAGTAGATGCCTGCAATGATGGCGTAGATGTTCTTGAGCACGGCTCCGTACTCAATGCCCAGCACGTCGTCGCTGACCGACGTAATCACGTAGTGGCTGGAGATGCGCTTCGCGAAGGTGCGTGCCAACGATGTATCCTTGCAAGCCCACGTCAGGTATGTCAGCCTCTCGAGGGCAATCTCCTCGGCGTGGCTCGGACCGCTCATCACCAGTATGTGCTCTTCCGGCACGTTGTAGCAGCTGTGGAAGTATTGCGACAAAGACATGTTCTCATCGGGCACGATGCCTTTGATGGCACTGACCAGTATCTTGTCGCTCAGGTCGACAGTCAGCTTGCTGAGGTGCGACTTCAGATAGGGCGAGGGAATGGCGAAAATCAATATGTCGCTCTTCGCAGCCACGTCGTTGATGTCCGAGCTGAACTCAATCTTGGAAGTGTCGAACCTCACGTCGGTGAGGTAGGCGGGGTTGTGTCCCAGCTCCTTGAAGTCGGCGATGCGGTCATCGCGCCGCATATACCACGTGAAGTGCGCCTCATGTTCCTGTAGCACCTTGGCGATTGCCGTTGCCCAGCTGCCGCCGCCCAACACGGCAATGTGCTTGCCCAATGTCAGATCTTGCCTTGCCATGCTGCCACCTCCTCGACTGAAGGATTCTTTAGCCCCAGATTGTATTTCTTGTTCACGCCGCAGATGTCCATCTGCAGCTTCTGCGGATTGACATCCTTCATGCTGCTGACGACGTTGTATCCCGCTTTCTGAATCAGTGGTACCCACTCCTCAGGAATTCCTAATTCGGTGTATCTTGATGCAGGGTCTTTCGGTGCGGTCTTCTCCGGACGCATCTGCGGGAACAGTATCACCTCCTGAATGAAAGTCTTGCCCGTCATCAGCATCGTGAGGCGGTCGATGCCGATGCCGATGCCGCTCGTGGGAGGCATGCCGTACTGAAGTGCGCGCAGGAAGTCCTGGTCGATAATCATGGCCTCGTCGTCGCCCTTGGCTGCCAGCCGCATCTGCTCCTTGAAGCGTTCCTCCTGGTCTATGGGGTCGTTAAGCTCGGAGTAGGCGTTCGCCAGCTCCTTGCCGTTGACCATCAGCTCGAAGCGTTCTGTCAGTCCTGGTTTTGAGCGGTGCATCTTCGTGAGCGGCGACATCTCCACAGGATAGTCCGTGATGAATGTTGGCTGGATGAATGTACCCTCGCAGAACTCGCCGAAGATTTCGTCAATCAGCTTACCCTTGCCCATTGTGTCGTCAATCTCCATGTCCAGCTTGCGGCACACCTCGCGTATCTGTTCCTCGTCCATGCCGTTGAGGTCATAGCCGGTCTTCTCCTTTATGGCATCGAGGATGGGCAGACGGCGGTACGGAGCCTTGAAGCTGATGGTCTTGCCGTCAATCTCCCGCTCCGGCGAGCCGTTCACTGCCGTGCAGATGGTCTCGAGCATGCGCTCGGTGAACTTCATCATCCAGTTGTAGTCCTTATACTGCACGTACAGCTCCATGCACGTGAACTCCGGATTATGGTTGCGGTCCATGCCTTCGTTGCGGAAGTTCTTGCCGATTTCGTACACGCCCTCGAAGCCGCCTACGATGAGTCTCTTCAGATACAGCTCTGTGGCGATGCGCATATACATGTCCGTGTCGAGTGCGTTGAAGTGCGTGATGAAAGGACGTGCCGACGCTCCGCCAGGTATCGACTGCAATGTCGGTGTCTCCACCTCGGTATATCCCGCATCGTCGAGGAAGCGGCGCATGGTGCTGATCACCTTGGCACGCTGGATGAATGTCTCCTTGATGCCGTCGTTCACCACCAGATCCACGTAACGTTGGCGGTAGCGCTGTTCGGGGTCGTCAAACTTGTCGTATGCCACTCCGTCCTTGTATTTCACTATCGGCAGTGGCTTCAGGCTCTTGGACAGCAGCGTCAGGCTCTGTGCGTGTACCGAGATTTCGCCGGTCTTCGTGCGGAATACGAAACCCCTGACACCGACAAAGTCGCCGATGTCGAGCAGGCGTTTGAACACGGTGTTGTATAGTTCCTTATCTTCTGTCGGGCAGATGTCGTCACGGGTGATATAAACCTGAATGCGCCCCTTCGAGTCCTGTAGCTCCGCGAAGCTGGCTTTGCCCATGATGCGCTTGCCCATGATGCGTCCGGCTATCGACACCTCGCGCGGTTCGTCTTCGTCCTTGAACTCGGCTCTGATGTCGGTGGAGAAAGCGTTGGTCTCATATTCGGCTGCGGGATATGGGGCTATGCCCATCTTGCGCAACTCGTCAAGACTGTTGCGGCGGATAATCTCCTGTTCACTTAATTCTAAAATGTTCATGTAGAATGATATTTCATTGAATACTTGGTGACAAAGGTACTAAACTTTTCATACACGGTCTCCCATTTGCCCCAAAAGTAGTACCTTTGCCGCCCGAAACAGAAAATGTCTTATGGCAAATATCACCGATGCAAAAGCTTTAGGAACGGACAAGATCAGCAAGCTGCTGATGCAGTATGCCTTACCTTCAATCATTGCCATGACGGCATCGTCGCTCTATAATATGGTCGACAGTGTCTTCATCGGTCACGGTGTGGGTGCCTATGCCATATCTGGCATGGCCATAACCTTCCCGCTGGTGAACATCGGTGCGGCCTTCGGCTCGCTGGTAGGCGTGGGAGCAGCCACACTGGTGTCTGTGCGCTTGGGACAGAAAGACTATGCCACTGCGCAGAAGGTACTGGGCAACGTGGTGGACCTCAACGTGATCCTCGGTCTTGCACTGACGGTGATTGCGCTGACGTTTCTTGACCCGATACTCTATTTCTTCGGAGCAAGCGACAACACGATAGGCTACGCCCGCGACTATATGCAGGTCATCCTGCTGGGCAACGTCATCACCCATCTCTACTTCGGCATGAACGCCCTCTTGCGTGCCTCGGCACATCCGCGTCAGGCGATGTATGCCACCATAGCCACCGTCATCATCAACACCGTGCTCGACCCGATTTTCATCTTCAGTCTCGACATGGGCATACGTGGTGCTGCTGTGGCCACCGTCGTGGCACAGCTTGTCGCGCTGATGTATCAGTTGCGTTTCTTCAGCAATCCCGACGAATTGCTCCACTTCCACCGTGGCGCGTTCCGCCTGGAGCGGCGCATCGTGTTGGACTCGCTTGCCATCGGCATGTCGCCGTTCCTCATGAATCTGGCATCGTGTGTGCTCGTCATCTTCATCAACCAGGGCTTGTTGCGCTATGGCGGCGACCTGTCGGTAGGTGCCTACGGACTGGCGAACAGGCTGGTGTTTGTCGCCGTGATGATAGTCATGGGCTTCAATCAGGGCATGCAGCCCATTGCCGGATACAACTTCGGTGCAGGCCTGTACCACCGTGTGAATGAGGTGACGCGTCTTACCATATACTGTGCCACAGCCGTCATGACCGCGTTCTTCGCGCTGTCCATGCTCTTTCCCGAGCCTCTCATCCGCATCTTCACTTCCGACGAGGAACTGATATCCCGTTCTGTCAAGGCTCTGCGCATCATTGTCATATTCTTCCCTGTGGTGGGCTTCCAGATGGTGACGTCAAACTTCTTCCAGAGCATCGGCATGGCAGGTAAGGCCATCTTCCTGTCGCTGACGCGCCAGATGCTGTTCCTGCTGCCGCTGGTGATTATTCTCCCGAACTATTTCGGCGAAGATGGCGTGTGGTACAGCATGCCTGTGTCCGATGCGGTTGCCAGCATTGTGGCGGCAGTGATGCTGGCAATGCAATACCGCAAGTTCAGCAAGCGTGGTGCGACGCGCACATCGTGAACGTACAGTCATGGGGTCTCTGAACGTACATCCAGAGGTGCCCTGAACGTACATCCAGAGGTGCCTTGAACGTACATCCAGAGGTGCCTTGAACGTACAGTCACAGAAGCCTTGGACGTACAGTTTCCGTGCCACCTTATGCTGCTTTTATTGTGCCGGTGTAAAAAAGTTTTAAAAAAGTTTTGCTTTATTAAAACTGAGTGTTTACATTTGTCCCCGTTGGAAAGACGTTGTGACAACGTGATTGAAAACATGTGTAGTTAATACTTAAATCTATTTCATGGTTCGTTCGCTGCCATACGCAGCGGGCGGTACTGATTGAATCTAAATTTCTATGGAGAACACACCGCAGAGATTGTGGGGAGGTTCTCCTTTTCTCTTTTCTGAACCACCTGTGGCTTCGCGTTTCTCGCAGCACACTCCCCAATTATCCGTATGTCATATCCTGATTTAGCCTGTCCGATTTCCGTAATATGCTCAACATGACACGCACAACAACGAAAGGAGGGGACTCTCCTTTCGGAAAATCCCCTCCTTATGCTTCTTACGCAGCAGGAACTTTATGCCTCGGCAGCAGGAGCAGAAGTGTAAGAACCTCTCTTCTCCTTGATTCTGGCCTTCTTGCCGGTGAGCTTGCGCAGATAATACAGCTTGGCGCGACGCACCTTACCGATCTTGTTCACTGTGATGCTGTCGATGTGCGGAGACTCAACAGGGAAAATTCTCTCAACACCTACCGTGCCGGACATCTTGCGAACGGTGAAACGCTTCTTGTCGCCGTGTCCGCAAATCTTGATGACAACGCCGCGATACGACTGCACGCGCTCTTTGTTACCCTCGACAATGCGGTATGCCACGGTCACTGTGTCGCCGGCCTTGAACTTCGGGCAGGTCTTGCCTGTGGCGAACGCTTCTTCTGCGATTTTAATTAAATCCATTGTGTGTAATTGTTTTTATCATTACCGCGCAACATACCAGGCTTCTCTCCATCCTGACAGCGATTGCGCGAAAGCGGTGCAAAGGTCTGAATTATATGCGACACTTGCAAACTTCCGTGTGCAATTTATTGTCCGATTGTCTCAAGGGCTTTGCTGAGCAGGGCTTCCGACGCATCGCCAAGAGGCAGTACGGTGGCAGGGTCGGCAAGCGGGCTGACGGCATAGTCGGGAGTGAATCCCGTACCGCTGTATGATGCCGAGCCTTGGCTGTTTGTGATGGCACTGGTGGCCAGATGAAGGCGCAGGCCGAGGTGCTCGTTCCGGTATGTGGTACATTCAATGTCCTCGCCGGCAGTGGTCTCGCCGATGATGACAACGTCGATGTATGGCTTGAGACAATTGATAAGAGTTTCGGAAGCTCCTGATGTGTCGGCACCGGTCAGCACATAGAGGGTCTCAAGACCGAGATTCGAACCGTTGTAGGAGTCGGCAGAGACGGAATAGAACTCCAGGCGTGGCTTGCGCAGCGAGTCGGCATAGCTGTGGTAGCCCAATAGCAGACCCTCGTCGGCTGCCGTCAACATGGCTGACGCGAGGAAGACGGCTCCGTCTGTATCACCGGCATTGCAATATCGCAGGTCGAGCACCACATTGCCGACACCCGCATTGCTGAATGAACGTGTCGCTGCCGCCAGCCGGCTGATGTTGCTGCTGCTAAGGTTGTTGCACACGATATATCCCACAGCGCCGTTGACAATGGCGACCACGGGCACTTCATCCGGAGTGTAGTAGGTGGCGGCGGGAATCACCGCGATGCGGTCGGCAGTGATAGTAGACAGTGTGTCGCCGTCTGATATGACGGTGCCGTAGTGTCCCACGGTCAGTGCATGGCTGTCGCCATCGGTCAGCAACTCACGCGTGCCGGAGGTTATGAGCCGGTTGTCGATGCCCATAATCCAGTCGCCGCGTTGCAGCGATATGTCTGAAGCGGGAGAGTCCGCGTCGACGTAGGTGACGAGAGCGGCGTATGCGGTGTCGCTGATGCTGTAGAGCGAGCAGCTGTAGCCGTAGCCGTAGGTTCGGCTGTCGTAGTATGCGGTATCGATGTAGCTGACCTCGTCGCTTGACGAACGTACAGCCTTGAGAAAGGTCACGGGGTCGCTGAAGTAGTTGGACGTAAGCTCCTTGGACGATGGCATCTCGTGTGCCCACATGTAGTCACTGCGCATCACGCTGTCAATCCATAGGTCGTACTTCGTCTGCGGATAGTAGGCAGGCCAGCGGTCTTCGCCGCACGAGGAGACGACGACGGGCAGACACAGCGTCAGCAGTACGCTGCAAATCATGGCTATGTGTTGTCTTCTCTTCGTCATGCCTGTCTTGTTGTGTGCCGGCTGCCTGATAGCTCTGTGTGGGCGCGGTATTTGTTGTGCTCCGCAAAGATAGTGTAATATTATTGTTACTTTTGCGCCGTGATAAGAAAAGAGGGGGATTTTTCAGAGATATGGATAATATAGCGGTGTTGCTTTCAGGCGGTGTGGACAGCTCGGTTGTCGTGCATCTGCTGTGCAGGCAAGGCTATAGACCCTCGCTGTTCTACATACGTATCGGCCGCAACGATGTGGACTATATGGACTGCACCGCTGAGGAAGATATGGAAATCTGTACCGCCATAGCCCGCAAGTATGGCTTGCCGCTACAGCTCATCGACCTGCACCGTGAGTACTGGGACCGTGTGGCTGCTTATGCCATAGACAAGATACGTCACGGACTGACACCCAATCCGGATGTCATGTGCAATCGCCTGATCAAGTTCGGGTGCTTTGAAGACGTGGCAGGCAAGGACTTCGACAAGACTGCCACCGGACATTATGCCACGACACACAGCATTGACGGACGTGTATGGTTAGGCACGGCTGTCGACCCCGTGAAAGACCAGACCGACTTCCTTGCACAGATCACCAGTCTGCAAGTCAGCAAGCTGATGTTCCCCTTGGGCGGACTGATGAAGAGTGAGGTGCGTGCCATCGCTGCCGAGGCAGGACTGCCCAGCGCCAAGCGGCGTGACAGCCAGGGCATCTGTTTCCTGAACAACATCAACTATAATGACTTCGTGCGCCGTTTTCTTGGCGAGCAGGAGGGCGACATCGTGGAGCTGGAGACGGGCAAGGTCTTGGGACATCACAGGGGCTTCTGGTTCCACACCATTGGTCAGCGCAAAGGACTGGGATTGAGCGGTGGCCCGTGGTTTGTCATCAAGAAGGACGTTGAGCAGAACACGGTCTATGTGTCGCACGGCTATGACACGCAGATGCAGTATGGCAATGCCTTCAGCATGAGGGACTTCCATTTCATAACTGCCAATCCCTGGACTGACCGCGAGGAACAGGACGGTGTTGAGGTGACGTTCAAGATACGCCACACTCCCGATTTCGGTCAGGGACGGCTGGTGCGGCAGGAAGACGGCACGATGCGCATCACGAGCAAGGAGCAGCTGCAGGGCATAGCCCCTGGCCAGTTTGGTGTGGTCTATGACAAGGACCACCGGCTGGTGATAGGCAGCGGTGAGATTGTAGCGGAAGACGGGAACGTGGTCTGACAGCGGGGGAAGAGAGCCGTACATATATAATAAGGAGAAAAAAGTGAAATCTGCCATGCAAGGTTTTGCGTGGCATGCAGATTATAGAAGTGGAGAAAGGATAACGATGGAAATTACCGTCAACGACAGTGACCTGCGGCACGCAGCGGCAGAGGGCATGGATGAGTTCATCTCTGTCTTCACCGATGCCTATATGAGGGCTATGGATGCGGCGGGAGGCTTCGGTGCTGAAGCCATGCAGCAGCTCTCTGCCGACCAGAACACGCTGCTGGCCTACAGGATATTCCGTGACGAGATGATGGAGGGCGGCTTCTGCCAGCTGATACAGAACGGCTACGGGGCATATATCTTCCATAATCCCTTTGTCAAGGTGATGCGCCTGTGGGGGATGGCGGATGTGGCACGCATAGTCCGTGCTGCAAGAAGGATCTACGATGCCAACCGCAAGGACTTGGAACGGGAACGCAGTGACGAGGAGTTCATGGCCATGTATGAGCAGTATGAAGCTTTCGATGACCTCGAGACGGAGTTCATTGAGAACGAAGAAAGCTATACCGCCGCCGTGGCAGCCTATGTCGATGACCACATGGAACAGTTTGCACGCGTCGTTGCGGATGCCGGTGCGGTTTGACAAATTTTCATTGTTTGAGATTTTGCGTATAGAAACTTTTATCTACTTTTACCAAACAAAAAAACATTTATGATGAAACTATTCAAGAACATTATCCTGGCGGTTGCAGCATTGGCTTCGCCATTTACACTTACATCGTGCATCGGCGACAGTGATGACAACTCTGTGGAGCAGACCATCGTGGCATTGTACAAGAGCGACGGCACATTCGAACAGTATGGCGGCACAATACTCGTGCCGAAGCAGAGCATCGTGACAACGCCTGGGATGTACACTTTCGAGGTGCGCTACAATCCAGGCGACGCAACCGACAGTGGCAGCATGCCGATAGAGGTCATATCGTCGCTGACGAGCATCGGCAATGACAACCTCGTCTCTTCGCCCACAGAGCCTGTGCCAAACATACCGATGTACAGTCTGAACTATCAGAGCAATCAGGGCAGTGTGGCTCCCTATAAGTTCAACAACGACTATCTGATTGTCCCTGCAATGTTCTGGGTCGAGAACGTATCGTCTTCCGAGATACAGGCCGAGATAAAGAAGCACACGTTCGCATTGACCTATCTGCTCGGTGATGACAGTAATATAAAGGTTTCTGAGAGTGGCGTGCTGGACTTGTATCTTACGGATAACGTCTCCGATGCGTCTACCACACGTGCCCGCTTCACCTCGAATTTCGAGGCTTTCTATATCGGGAAGCTGGTCAAGCTGTACAACGCACAGTATCCCGACAACGGGTTGCAGAAGATCCGCATACATGCCTATGTCAATGGCAACGAGTGCAACATGGAGGGTACTGCCACCAAGGCGGAGTACTACGACGTGCAGTATGCCGTGACGGGAAAATAAAGACTGTTTGCCTTTGATGGACTACAAGAAGATATTCCATATAGTGTCATTGCTGATTTCCTCCCCTGCCAAGGCATGGGAGGAAATTCGTGCTCAAGGTCGCAGCGATGTGACCTTCAACTACGTGTATCCGCTCATCGGACTGGCGGCGTTGTCCGTTTTCATCGGGGCACTGATAGACCGTGGGTGGGACGGGCCTGACGGCTACCAGTATGCCATGGCCCGTTGCTGCACGGTGGTGGTGACTTTCTTCGGCGGCTTCTTCCTCTCGGCATACATCATCAATGCTGTCGGCAAGCGTTTTTACGGCATGGCAGATGATATGCAGTTGTGCCTCAAGCTGGCGGGCTACAGTCTGACGGTGCCGATGCTTCTGCAGGTGGTGACGGGACTGTTGCCGGACTTCTACATAATCTCCGTGGCACTGCATTTCTACATAATATATATAGTGTGGGCAGGCAGCAGCGTTCTGATGCAGGTGCAGGAAAGCAAAAGACTTCCGTTCACCATTGTGGTGTCGGTAATACTGATGGCATGTCCGTCGTTGTTGGGCCGTTTGTTCGATGTGCTCGAAACATCGATGTAGCCTCAATAGTGGAAAGTTTTTCGGGGGAATAAGAAAATGGCGCAACAGTCAGTAAACATAAAGAACAGACGTGCTACCTACGATTATGAGCTGTTAGACACATATACCGCAGGGCTTGTGCTGACAGGCACGGAGATAAAGTCCATACGCTTGGGCAAGGCCGGTCTGGCAGACTCGTTCTGCTTCTTCGCTGGCCGTGAGTTGTGGGTCAAGAATATGCACATCGCGCAGTACAGCTACGGCTCATACAACAATCACGCCGCACTTCGTGACCGCAAGCTGCTGCTTAACCGCAAGGAGCTGCTCAAGCTGAAGAACGACTCGATGAACCCTGGCTATACGATTGTTCCCGTGAGGCTGTTCATCAACGAGCGCGGACTGGCGAAGCTGGTGATAGCACTGGCCAAAGGCAAGAAGGAATATGACAAGCGCGACTCGATAAAGGAACGCGAGGACAAGCGCGAGATAGCACGCATGTTCAAGCACTGACGGCAGCAGCAGTCCAAAGAGAGACGAGAGACACTTTACGCAACACTAAACAAAGTCCGGACGATGAAGACACTGCAAGATCTTGTAAGGGAGCGCATCCTGATACTCGATGGTGCTCTTGGCACACTGATACAGCAGTACCGCCCTACGGAAGAAGACTTTCGCGGCACCCGCTTTGCCTCCGTCAGCGGACAGCTGCGCGGCGACAATGACTTGCTGTGCCTGACACGCCCCGATATAATCCTTGACATTCACCGCCGCTATCTGGAGGCCGGTGCCGACATCATCGAGACCAATTCATTCAACGCCACCACCGTCAGTCAGGCGGACTATGGCATGCAGTCTTATGTGCGCGAGATGAATTTGGCTGCGGCCCGTCTGGCACGTCAGGCGGCTGACGAATATACACGCCGCACGCCCGAGAAGCCGCGTTTCGTGGCAGGCTCTGTCGGCCCGACCAACAAATCGTGCTCGATGAGCCCTGATGTCAACGACCCTGCCCTGCGTTCGCTCACATTCGATGAACTCGTATCAGCCTATGTCGAACAGATGACGGCATTGCTCGAAGGTGGTGTGGATGCCATTCTCGTAGAAACCATCTTCGATACGCTCAATGCCAAGGCTGCGATATATGCAGCGCACTGCTCAATGGAACAGGCAGGACGTACTGTGCCTCTGATGCTTTCGGTCACTGTCGCAGATGTCAGCGGCAGATTGCTGTCGGGACAGACACTCGACGGCTTTCTTGCATCCGTGCAGCATGCCGGACTGTTTTCTGTCGGTCTGAACTGCTCGTTTGGTGCGGAGCAGATGAAGCCGTTCCTGAGCCATCTGGCAGCAAAGGCTCCATATTATATAAGTGTCTATCCGAATGCCGGACTGCCCAACAGCTTAGGCCTGTATGACGAGACGCCGGAACACATGGCGGAGGACATAAGGCAGTACATAGACGAAGGACTGGTGAATATTGTCGGTGGCTGCTGCGGTACCACCGATGAGTTCATTGCACGCTATGTGCCGCTGGTGCGGGATGCCAAACCGCACAAGCCTGTTCCCAAGCCCGACTGCATGTGGCTGTCGGGACTGGAACTGCTCGAGGTGAAGCCCGAGATAAACTTTGTCAATATCGGGGAGCGGTGCAACGTGGCAGGCTCGCGCAAGTTCCTGCGGCTGATAAAGGAAAAGAACTATGAGGAAGCCCTCGCTATAGCACGCAAGCAGGTGGAGGACGGGGCGCAGGTGCTCGATATAAATATGGATGACGGCTTGCTCGATGCGGGGACGGAGATGGTGACCTTTCTGAACCTGATGGGGTCGGAACCGGAAATCTCCCGTGTGCCCGTGATGATCGACTCGTCGAAGTGGGACGTCATTGTGGCAGGGCTGAAGTGCCTGCAGGGCAAGGCTATCGTCAACTCCATATCGCTGAAAGAGGGCGAGGAGAAATTCCTGCAGCATGCACGCGACATCAGGGACTACGGTGCTGCGGTTGTGGTGATGGCTTTCGATGAGCGCGGACAGGCTGATACCTACGAGCGCAAGATTGAAGTGTGCCAGCGTGCCTACCGTCTGCTTGTCGAAGCGGGGTTCAACCCCCATGATGTGATATTCGACCCCAATGTGCTCGCCGTAGCCACAGGCATGGAGGAGCACAACAACTACGCCGTTGACTTCATACGTGCCACAGGCTGGATCAGACACAATCTGCCTGGTGCCCACGTCAGCGGTGGCGTCAGCAACCTGTCATTCTCATTCCGTGGCAACAACTACATCCGTGAAGCGATGCATGCCGTGTTCCTGTATCATGCCATCCGTGAGGGGATGGACATGGGCATCGTCAATCCGTCTTCGTCAGTGCTCTATACCGACATCCCTGCCGATGAGCTTGAGGTCATAGAGGATGTTGTCCTGAACCGTCGTCCCGATGCCACGGAACGCCTTGTGGCATTGGCTGCGCAGATAAAGCAACAGACCGATGCCGCCAAGGCCGATGGAGGCAAGGCTGCCGATGTGCATCATGACGGGTGGCGGCAAGGCACCACGGTGGAGGAACGGCTGTCGCATGCGTTGGTCAAAGGCATTGGCGATTATCTTGAGGCCGACCTGACCGAGGCTTTGCAGAGGTATCCGCGTGCGGTGAACATCATCGAAGGCCCGCTGATGGCAGGGATGAACAAGGTCGGCGATTTGTTTGGCGCGGGCAAGATGTTCCTGCCGCAGGTGGTCAAGACTGCACGCACGATGAAGAAGGCTGTGAACATACTGCAACCCTACATCGAGGCCGACAGGAAGGAGGGCAGCGCGTCGGCGGGGCGCGTGTTGCTCGCCACGGTCAAGGGCGATGTGCACGACATAGGTAAGAACATTGTCTCCGTGGTGATGGCGTGCAACGGCTACGAGATTATAGACCTTGGCACAATGGTGCCGGCAGAGGAAATTGTGCATACAGCCATCGAAAAGAAGGTCGACATGATCGGGCTTAGCGGACTGATCACGCCCTCGCTTGAGGAGATGGTGCACGTGGCTTCCGAGCTGGAGAAAGCCGGAGTTGACATCCCGCTGCTCATTGGCGGAGCCACCACCTCTCTGCTGCATACGGCTCTGAAGATTGCTCCGGTCTATCATGCTCCCGTGATACACATGAAAGACGCTTCGCAGAACCCCACGGTGGCAGCACGCCTGATGAACGACGGACAGAAGCACGAGCTGGAGGCAGAACTGCAAAAGGAGTATGGTGAGATTCGCCAACGCAATGCAGAGAGCGGCAAGGCGCAGGAGACCATGCCTATAGACGAGGCCCGCAAGAAGAAGCTCAATCTGTTCTGATCTATTGCTGTCCGCTAAACGTTTCAGACCGAGGGCGCGAGGCGTACACCCAACACTCACGCCACAGTCTGTGTGAAATCGGGATTATTCGAATAAATTGCCCGAATTATTCGAATAAATTGCCCGAATTATTCGAATAAATGGTTTGAACGGTTCTATTGCTATAATACCGATACACGGAGGTAAGCGAAGCCACAGCCGAGGAGTATCAGAAGGAGTACGACGAAGCCATGCAGGCGGAGCAGATGCCAATGGATATTGAGGACGAAAACCCCGAGGTTTAAACCTTTTCATCAAAAGGTATAGACCTTTTGGACGAAAGGTTT
>CAVERK010000040.1:0-16385 GCA_963618035.1 bacterium | reverse complement strand
TTGTAGTCTGTCTTCACGCCGCCAACGTACCAATAGCCGTCCTGCACGTAAGACATCTGGTTGGTGTCGATTTCAGCCTTATAGCCTGTCGTCACACCGTCGATGTACCAGTAGCCGTCTGTACCGATGGTCAGCACGGAGCCTGCTGCACCTGCTGCGCCTGTGTCGCCCTTGGCACCGTCCTGGCCGTTCTTGATGTCATAGGTGGAACCGTCGGAGAATACTACGGTGAAGCCAGCATCGGTCTTTGTGAGTGTTGTCACCCACCTGCCGGCATCCACCTGTGCCTGCAAGGCTGCCAGCGTGGCGTTCACGCTGTCAATCTGCTTCTGCAAGCCGTCGATGTCGTCATCATAGTCGGAGCAAGCCACGAAAGAGCCTGCCGAGAGGGCGATGAGTCCACCGAAGAGGATTGCACTTAAAAAGTTTTTCTTCATAGAACCATTTAATTTAATAAAACAATGTTGTCTGTAAGCCACCGCCATGCACCAAAGCACACGACAGCGAATTTCCTGCAAAGAAAAGCATTTATTACGATTATATATGTATAGGGATGAGGTTAAGGAAAGTTAAAGGGAAGTGTTGGGTGTTGGGTGTTGGGTGTTGGGTGATGGGTGTTGGGTGGCGTGGGCATTATGGGCATTATAGGCTGCTATGGGGTGCTTCCATGACAAGATGTAAGCGGTGATGGAAAGATTTGCTATCTTTGCGCCCTGAAAGGAGAAGAATAGGCCTGATGAACAGTGACAGTACTTCCGTTTTGCTAATCAATGCTGGCGGCACCATAAGTATGATCGAGAACTATACGACCGGCATGCTCGAGTGTTTCAACCTTGAGGGTCTGAAGATACAGATACCTGAGATAGGGAAGTTCGGCTTCAGGATAGATGCCTGCGAGATGGAGCGGCCCGCCGATTCGGCGGACAGCACGCCCGACCAGTGGCGGCAGCTGGCGGAGTGCATCTGCAGGAACTATGACTCCTATTCAGGCTTCGTGATCCTCCATGGCACCGACACCATGGCCTACACTGCCTCGGCCCTGAGCTTCATGCTTCGCGGACTTGCCAAGCCGGTGATACTGACCGGCGCACAGCTGCCCATAGGCATGGTGCGCACCGATGCCAAGGAGAACCTCATGACCAGCATCGAGATTGCCGCCGCCCGTGGCTCCGACGGACTGCCCATGGTGCCGGAGGTCTGCATCTTCTTCGGCAACAGGCTCACGCGCGGCAACCGCACCTCGAAGCTCAATGCCGAGGGCTTCAATGCCTTCCGCTCATACAACTATCCCGCACTTGCCACGGCGGGCATACACATACGCTATGACCTCCGTGCAATAAACCGCGACATTGCGGAGTGCCGTCTGCACGTGCGTTGCGACATGGACACCAACATCGGCATACTGAAGATTTTCCCTGGCATACGTGAGAACGTGGTGCAGGCGTTGCTGTCGATAGAGGGACTGAAGGGCGTGGTGCTGGAGACCTACGGCACGGGCAACGCGCCGCGCAACGGATGGCTCGTGCGCCATCTGCGCGAAGCCATGGACCGCGAGATGGTGATTGTCAATGTCTCGCAGTGCAAGACGGGCATGGTCGACATGAACCGCTACGGGACGGGAGCGCAGCTTATGGAGGCCGGTGTGCTGTCGGGCTACGACAGCACCACGGAGGCGGCGGTTACCAAGCTGATGTATCTCTTCGGGCAGAACCTCGAGGCGGAGGAGGTCTGCTACTGGATGTCGCGCTCGCTTGCCGGTGAGGTCACGTTGCCGAAACGACGGCAATAAAAAACCGCAGGCCGGAATGGCCTGCGGTGATATATATATATGTAGGTGGACGGTTCGGTGTCCGCCGTCAGTTCTCCGAAGCAAGTTCGTAGAGCCTGTAGTAGAGCAGGAATATGCCGGCTGCTGCGGCAACAAGGATTGGTGTCAGGCTGATGCCGCCGGATATGGCTGATGTCAGGACATCTGCCAATGCTCCCTCGGTAAGCCCGCACAGGGTGTCAAGTCCGCCAAGCAGCACGAAGGCCACAGCGACAGCCGCATACAGCAACGCCTGCATGGCCAGCATGATGCGGTGCACACGCCGTTCGCCGGCTTGCGGCAGGTTCTGCATGACGCGCCGCGTGAAGCCGTCGTCGCTAACGTCCTGGCGGTTCTCCCCCAGGAAATTCCGTATCAGCAGTTCATCATTGTCCATATCCATTCTCCTTCAAGTATTTTGCCATTTTGTCTTTTCCACGGCTCAGGTGGCTCTTTATCGTCCCCTCTGCCATTCCCGTTATGGCGGCTATCTGCTTTATCTGCTTGTCCTCCATATAGAACAGCGTTATGCACGTGCGCTCGTCCTTGTTGAGCAGCTGCATTGCGCGGTAGATGTCCATCGTCTTTCCCGCATCGCTCTGCTCCTCGCTGTAGCGGTCGTCCGCCTCTATGGTGTCGATGTCGTCTTCGTCCTTACGGCTGCGAATGTAGTCATAAAACACGTTGTATGCAATTCTGTACAGCCATGTCTGGAAGTTTGCCGCTCCTTGGAAGTTCTTCAGCCCCGTGTATGCCTTGATGAAGGTCTCCTGCGAGAGGTCGTCGCTGAGAGCCTTGTCGCCGCAGGTCTGGTTCAGGAAGAACCGCCTTATGGGCGACTGGTACCGCTCAACCAGCTGCCCGAAGGCGCGCTGGCTGTGCAGCATCAGCACCTGTGCTATCAATACGGTGTCGGCAGGAGCCTTCATGTCTCGTACTCTGATGTCTTGTCTGTGTCCGCCGCTGGGCTTATTCCGTCTGTCCGGCTTGTTCTGCCTGACTGTCCTCTTCTGTCTGCTGGGCTTGGTGGGTCTTGCCGGTGTTCTTGGCTCTGTCCAGCCTGCGGGAGCCGAGCAGCTGGCTCACGCCGTTTGCCACAATGAACAGTCCGATGCACGCTATCCCGAGCTCGTCTGTCAGGAAGAAGAGGAAGATCGACAGTGCCACGCCGAGGCAGACGTTCTTGATGCCGCGCGAGTACAGGTCGGTCTGCCTCCCTGCATCTCCCAGAACGCCGTTGAGGCTCTCGGGCAGCGGCTGTCCGCTCTCGAGCATCTTCTCTGCCAGGCGGTACTTGGCTTTGCGCTTCTTGTAGGAATAGACCAGTACGGCGATGATGCACACTATCGGCAGTACCACGCATGTCAGACTTACTATCACTATTGGCATGACGATGTCCTCCAGTACGGATTCGGTGAAGCCGCCGCCTACGAAGCTCTCGACGAGCTCTTCCATCTTCTCGGCATCTTCCTTGGAGAGGCTGATGTTGATGTTCGCGTCCTTGCTGCCGGACGATGAGAGGCTGTCGGCGATGCTTCCCTTGCCCGTGTATGTCGTCACGCTGAGCGTGTCGCCCTTGGTCGACGGTGCGTCGCTGATCTCCACCACCACGCGGTTGCCCTGCTTGTCGGTGGTTGTCGTTTCGTGGCTCTGTGCCAGTGCAGGAGCGGCTGTCATGAGTACCGCTGCTGCCAGTGTTGCTATTCTTTTCATGTCTGCTTGAATGTTTTTGTTCTTGTTTTCACTCATTAGACGTGGCGGCGGCGCAAAAGGTTGCACGCGCTGCAAAATTTTTCACAGGCAAAGTTATACCTTTGTCCGCGACGACTGCCGATGCACTTGTAAAAGTTGACCGTAGAGATGCAATTACCGCAAGACTTCATGACCATGCTGCGTGCCGAGATGCCCGAAGACGAGGCATCGGCTCTCGCTGCCGCCCTGAGCGGTGACGGGCGGGTGACGAGCATCCGCCTGAACAGACAGAAGACGGAGCTGTATGGACTGCCGTGCACGGCGGCAGAGGATGCCGTGCCATGGTGTGCCGACGGGCGTTATCTTGCCGGCAGGCCGCAGTTCACCTTCGACCCGCTGCTCCATGCAGGGTGCTACTATGTGCAGGAAGCCTCGTCGATGTTCCTGGAGCAGGCTCTCGGACAGCATCTTCAGAAAGACAAGGGCTGCGTGGCCCTGGACCTGTGTGCCGCCCCTGGCGGCAAGTCCACGCATCTCAGGCAGCTGCTGCCAGGCGGAAGCCTGCTCGTCAGCAACGAGTATGTGCGCCAGCGTGCCAATGTACTGGCAGAGAACATGACCAAGTGGGGACATCCTGATGTCATCGTCACGAACAATGCCCCTGCCGATTTCGCACGCCTGCAGGCGGCGTTCGATGTCATCGTGGCAGACGTGCCGTGCTCGGGCGAGGGGATGTTCCGCAAGGACGAGACGGCTGTGGCGGAGTGGAGCACCGCCAACGTGGAGATGTGCCGCCAAAGGCAGCGCGACATCATTGCCGATGTGTGGCAGGCACTCAAGGGCGGCGGACTGCTGGTCTACAGCACCTGCACCTTCAACACACGCGAGGACGAGGAGAACGTGGCGTGGATCGCCTCCGAGCTTGGGGCGGACATACTGCCCGTAGCACTGCACGACGGGTGGGACATCGCGGGCAATATGCTTCGCGGTGCTGACTTCCCCGTCTGCCGCTTCCTGCCAGGACGCATACGCGGCGAAGGCTTCTTCATGGCCGTGCTGCGGAAGAGGGAAGACAATGCGGCGGTCTGCACAGGCAAAAGCACTGCTTCCCGTGACAGAAACCGGCGGATTGCGCAGGCAAATCCGCTGCTTAAGAAGTCCTTTTCCGCCGTTTCGGGATGGATAGACGGCAGGGATGACATGGAACTGATGGCGGTGGGAGAGGGCATAACGGCCTTCACTACACCTTATATATATATGGTGCGCAGCATGATGAGCCTCGGCTTCCGCATCTTGCACGCCGGAGTGCCGTTGGCAGTGCTGAAGGGCAAAGACCTCGTTCCGCAGCATGCGCTGGCCATGAGCACCGCCCTCAATGCCGCAGCCTTTGCGTCCGTGGCTCTTGACTTCCGTCAGGCTGTGGCATATCTGCAAGGTTCGGCGGTGCAGCTCCCGCCGTCTGCGCCGCGCGGCTTCGTGCTTCTGACATACTGCGGCGTGCCGCTGGGCTTCGCCAAGAACCTCGGCACGCGTGCCAACAATCTCTATCCGCAGGAATGGCGCATACGCAGCAGCTTCGTCCCCGACAGTCCGCCGACGGTCATCGTGAAATGATGCGTGCGACAAAGACAAAGGGCGCACCGCCTCTCAGCGATACGCCCCACATGATGAAACCAGTACTAATCCCGCTTCCGTGTTCAACGGAAACGCTGTCTTCCGTCCCTTACTTCTTGTCGGGTCTGCTCTCGGCAATCAGCTTGCCGTCGTTCAGTGCATACTCGACCATTGTTGCCATGAAATCTTCTGTAGTCATAACTCAATCTCCTTATCTTAAAAAATCAGACTTCTTTGTTGCTTTCGCCGGCAGAGGGCTGTATCTCCTGCCGACAAGACAAAGGTATGGTGCGGAGAGTCAAGTCAGGCAACACTTTCGACGTTCCGACAGAATGTGTCGACGAAACTTGTGCTGTTTATAGTTCTTAACGCTCGGGCAGGACTATTTCCCCAGATACTGCTCGTCGAGCCAGTCCCAATCGATGTCTTCGGCATCGTCCTCCGGCTCGTCGGTCGGTGTGAGGTCTTCGTCCTCGCCCTCGTCGTGCAGCTCCTGTTGCAGTGTGTCGACGGCTTTCTCGCGGTGTACCAGCGAGCTGTAGTCTTCGGGCATCTCCTTGTTCAGCTCCGTCCACAGCACGTCCTTCAGCTTCTGTATGCCGAGACCTGTCAGTGACGATATGAAGATGTGCGGAATGCCCTCGGGCAGTGTCCGTTCCATCTCGGCGATAAGCTCGTCGTCGAGCATGTCGCTCTTGGTGACGGCAAGCACGCGGCTCTTGTCTGCCAGCTCGGGGTTGAAGGTGACAAGTTCGTTCATCAGCACCTCATACTCGCGTGCCACGTCGTCGGCATCGGCAGGCACCATGAACAGCAGCAGCGAGTTGCGCTCTATGTGGCGCAGGAAGCGCAGTCCCAGTCCCCGTCCTTCGCTGGCACCCTCGATGATACCTGGTATGTCGGCCATCACAAACGACTGGTTGTCCCTGTACGGCACGATGCCCAGGTTCGGCTCGAGCGTGGTGAACGGATAGTTGGCAATCTTGGGCTTGGCTGCCGAGACGACCGACAGCAGCGTGGACTTGCCGGCGTTGGGAAATCCCACCAGCCCGACATCTGCCAGCAGCTTCAGCTCCATGATCACCGTCATCTCCTGATTGGGCTCGCCTGGCTGTGCGTAGTCCGGTGCCTGGCGCGTGGGAGTGGCAAAATGCCAGTTGCCCATTCCGCCGCGTCCGCCCTTCAGCAGCACCACTTCCTGTCCGTCGTCTGTCACGTCGCACAGGTACTCGCCCGTGTCGGCATTATACACCACCGTGCCGCAAGGCACCTCTATGTACTTGTCCTCGCCGGCCTTGCCCGTGGACCGGTTTCTTGATCCGTTCTCTCCGTTGCCGGCAATGATGTGGCGGTTGAACTTCAGGTGCAGCAGAGTCCAGAAGTTGCGGTTGCCGCGCAGGATGACGCTGCCTCCGCGTCCGCCGTCGCCGCCGTCGGGACCGCCGTTGGGGATGTACTTGACGCGGCGCATGTGTGTCGAGCCGCGCCCGCCCTTGCCCGAACGGCAGTAGATCTTAACGTAGTCAACGAAGTTCGATTCTGCCATGGTGTGCTGCTTGTTCTTGTCTGTCTTTACTTGTTCACTGCATCGATGGCGGCGCAGATGTCGCCGAAGATGCGCTCAAGCTCGCCCAGTCCGTTGATGTGGCTGTGCTTGCCCTCCTTCTTGTACCAGTCGATGAGGGGCGATGTCTGTGAGTGATAGACATCGAGACGCTTCTTGATGGTCTCCTCGTTGTCGTCGGCGCGACCGCTCATCTGTCCGCGCTTGATGAGGCGTGTCATGAGTTCGTCCTCGGGCACGTCAAGCTCGATCATCACGCTCACGTCCTGTCCGCGCTCGGCGAGCATCTTCTTCAGAGCCTCTGCCTGCGGGATGGTGCGCGGGAAGCCGTCGAAGATCACGCCCTTGCTGTCCTTGAAGCTGTCGAGCGTAGATGCCAGTATGTCCACCATCAGCGAGTCGGGAATCAGCTGTCCCTGCTTGATGTAGCCGTCTGCCGTCTTGCCCAGCTCTGTACCTGCCTTGATCTGTGCACGCAGCACGTCTCCTGTGGAGATGTGGTTGATGCCGTATTTCTCTACAATCTTCTCGCTCTGTGTTCCCTTGCCGGAACCTGGAGCACCAAAAATCACGATGTTAAGCATAGTGTTCAGTCCTTTCTTGTGTGTATGTTATTGTTTCAGAATATTTGTGTTCTGTGTCTTCCTCATCTACTCGTCCACGAGCGTGTAGATGTCGGGCAGGTTGCGCCCGTAGCCGTCGTAGTCGAGCCCGTAGCCCAGGATGAAGTTGTTGGGTATGTGCATCGCGGCATACTCGATGTTCAGGTCCACCTTCAGCTTCTCCGGCTTCACCAGCAGCGCGCAGATGTGTATCTCCGCAGGGTTCTTCCCGCGCAGGGAATCGACGAGATGCTTCATGGTGAAGCCCGTGTCCACGATGTCTTCCACTATCACCACCGTGCGTCCGCTGATGTCCTGGTTCAGGCCTATCGTCTCGCGGACGGTGCCCGTGGTGTCGGTGCCCTGATATGACTGCAGCTTGATGAACTGTATCTCTGACGGGATGTTGACGCGCTTCATCAGGTCGGCTGCAAACATGAACGAGCCGTTGAGTACGCTCAGGAACAGCGGATGCTTGCCGTCAAGGTCACGGCACAGTTCGGCGGCAACACGGTCCACCTGCTTCAGTATCTCCGCCTCCGGAATGGAGATGGCGAAGTCCTTGTCTTTTACGCGTATCTTTCCCATTGTTCAGTTTCTTGCTTATGGAAGCGCAAAGGTACAACTTTTTTGTGCTACATTTGCCCATCTTATCAATTATACCTTTGTAACGCTATGAACAAACAGACCAAGACGGCCACTGTGCCGCAGCGACTGCAGTCGCTCGATGCCCTTCGCGGCTTCGATATGTTCTTCATCATGGGTGGTGCCACGGTCATTGCCAGCCTTGCCAACATCTTCCCGAACGCCTTTTTCAACGGACTGGCAGAACAGATGAGCCACGTGCCGTGGGACGGACTGGTGCATCACGACACCATCTTCCCGCTGTTCCTCTTCATCGCAGGCATCTCGTGGCCGTTCTCGCTGTCCAAGCAGAGAGCCTCGGGCAAGAGCGAGGCCGACATATATAAAAAGGTGATACGCCGTGGCCTGACGCTCGTGCTGCTGGGCGTGCTCTACAACGGGCTGCTGTCTTCGCTCGACTTCGCCAACCAGCGTTATGCCAGTGTGCTGGGACGCATCGGTCTGGCATGGATGTTCGGAGCACTGATCTTCATGAACACGCGCTGGAAGACACGCGCGGCGATTATAGGCGTTGTGCTGGTCGGCTACTGGCTGCTGTCAGCCTTCGTGGGTGCTCCCGATGCTCCTGCCGGTGCCAGTCCGCTGTCGCGCGAGGGCTGTCTGGCGGGATACGTCGACCGTCTGCTGCTTCCTGGCAGCCTGTGCTATGGCGACTTCGACCCCGAGGGTCTGCTCAGCACACTCCCTGCCATCTGCACGGCACTGCTCGGCATGCTGACCGGCGAATGGATAAGATATGAGAAGGAGGGGCTGACCCCTGCACGCAAGGCTCTGTATATGGCCTGTGCCGGCGTGGCCTTTCTCGTTGTCGCACTGCTATGGAACACGGTTCTGCCCATCAACAAGATGTTGTGGTCAAGCTCGTTCGTTTGTGCCGTGGCAGCCTACTCGCTGCTCATGTTCGCACTGTTCTACTATGTGGTCGATGTCCGTGGCTGCCGCAACTGGACACTGTTCTTCGTGGTCATAGGTGTCAACTCCATAACCATATATCTGGCACAGGCATTCATCAGCTTCAGCTTCACGGCCAAGGCGGTGTTCGGCGGTCTTGCAGGGCTGTTGCCAGACTCGTGCCAGTCTACGGTGCTCAGCGCGGCATACGTCCTGCTGTGCTGGCTGTTCCTCTACTTCCTCTACAAGAGAAAGATATTCCTGAAGGTGTGACTCCGGCATAACAACAGGGCAGTCCGCTGCAAGACTACACATCTCTGCGGCGGACTGCTCCGTTTTTTCAGCGTTGCTCTTCCTTAGATGGCATCGAGTGCCTGCTTGAGGTCGCCGATGATGTCGTCGATGTGCTCCGTTCCGATGCTCAGACGTATCGTCGACGGATAGATGTGCTGCTCCTCAAGCTCCTCCGGCGTCATCTGCGAGTGCGTTGTCGTGGCAGGATGTATGACGAGGCTCTTCACGTCGGCGACGTTGGCCAGCAGGGAGAAGATCTTCAGGTTGTCGATGAATGTCCATGCTTCCTTCTGTCCGCCCTTGACCTCGAAGGTGAAGATTGATCCGCCGCCGTTGGGGAACAGCTTCCCGTACAGCTCGTGGTCGGGATGGTCGGGCAGCGACGGGTGGTTGACCTTGGCAACCTTGGGATGGCTGGCAAGGAACTCCACGACCTTCAGTGCGTTGAACACGTGACGTTCCACGCGCAGTGACAGCGTCTCGAGGCTCTGCAGCAGGAACCATGAGCTTATCGGGGAAATGGCTGCACCGGTGTCGCGGAGAATGACGGCGCGGATGCGCGTGACGAAGGCCGTCGGGCCTGCCACGTCGGCAAACACGGCACCGTGGTAGCTCGGGTCGGGCATGCCCAGCGTGGGATACTTGGCGGCATTGGCTTTCCAGTCGAACCTGCCTGCCTCCACGATGATGCCGCCAAGGGTGGAGCCGTGGCCGCCGATGAACTTCGTTGCAGACTCCACCACAACGTCAGCCCCGTGCTCGAGAGGACGGAACAGATACGGCGTTGCGAACGTGTTGTCCACGATGACTATTGTGTTGTGGCGGTGTGCAATCTCTGCAATCCTGTCGACATCGGTGACGCTGGCATTCGGGTTGCCGAATGTCTCCACTATTATTGCCTTGGTGTTGGGCTTGAACGCCTTGTCCACCGCGTCGAAGTCGCTCGGGTCAACGATGGTCGAGCTGACACCCTGCGTGCTGAGCGTGTGCTCTATCAGGTTGTATGTGCCGCCATACAGGTTGTTGGCAGCGATGATGTGGTCGCCGTTGCGTGCGACATTCTGGAGGGCATACGTGACGGCTGCCGCACCGCTCGCCAGTGCCAGTGCTGCCGTTCCGCCTTCGAGGGCGGCGATGCGCTTCTCAAACACCTCCTGTGTGGAGTTCGTCAGACGGCCGTAGATGTTACCGGCATCGCGCAGGGCGAAGCGGTCGGCAGCGTGCTGCGCGTTGCGGAACACGTATGACGTTGTCTGATAGATGGGCACCGCACGCGAGTCGGTGACGGGGTCGGCCTGCTCTTGCCCCACATGGAGCTGAAGAGTCTCGAAATGATAGTTCTTTGTTGCCATAGCTATAAATACTTTTAGTTGTCTGTGTGTTCTTGTTCCTTTTCCACTGGCAAAGTTACGGCTCACAGACGTTATGCACAACCTTTCGCTGAAATATGGATAAAATGCCTATATTTGCCGCCGGTAGAAGAACAAACGTCCGCTTGGGTATCTCCTGACGGACGGATGGCAGAATATTTTTCTTTCGGAGGACTATGGAAAGAAGCATCACTATCGGGACACTGGACAAGACCGACCTGCAGCTGCTGCGCATCTTGCAGGAGAACGGCCGCCTGACCATCAAGGAGCTGGCCTCCCAGGTCAGTCTCTCGTCCACGCCGGTCTACGAACGCCTGCGCCGGCTCGAGGGCAACGGCTACATAAAGAAGTACATAGCAGTGCTCGATGCCGAGAAGCTGAACCAGGGCTTCGTGGTGTTCTGCAACGTCAAGTTGCGGCGCATGAACAGGGACATCGCCCATGAGTTCGTGTCTATGATACAGGATATACCCGAGGTCACCGAGTGCTACAACATCTCCGGACAGTATGACTACCTGCTCAAGGTGCATGCGCCGGACATGAAGTACTACAACGAATTCATCATAAACGTGCTTGGCAGCATCGACAGTCTCGGCTCCATCGAGAGCACGTTCGTCATGAGCGAGGTCAAGCACAGCTACGGCCTGCACTTCTGATGTGCCGCCTTCACGGGGCTGCACCACATTCCTCGGCACGGGTGTCGCGGCACGGTTGTAAGGCATTGAAAATCAGTGTCTCCATGGACGTACGTTCAGGGGTTCTATGGATGACCATTCACAGCTCTATGGATGACCATTCAGAGATGCTATGGATGACCATTCAGAGATGCTATGGTTGAACGTTCATAGAAATGCTGATTTTCAGCCCGTTCGCAGCGGTATTTTGAGGGGTTGCTTGCACGTCTCGTGGATTTTGGCAACCTTTGCACGAACGTAGTGTGGCAATGAAAATTCTGACAACAATATGATCAAGCTCATATCCTGGAACGTCAACGGGCTTCGTGCCTGTTATGGCAAAGGCTTCATGGATGCCTTCAAGGCTCTTGATGCCGACTTCTTCTGTCTTCAGGAGACGAAGATGCAGTCGGGACAGTTCAGCCTGCAACTCGACGGCTACGAACAGTACTGGAACTACGCCGAGAAGAAAGGCTACTCGGGCACGGCTGTCTTCACCCGTCTGCGGCCGCTGTCGGTGCAGTATGGCATGGGCATTGCAGGACACGACCATGAAGGGCGGCTGATAACGCTCGAGATGGACGGCTATTATGTCGTGACCGTCTACACCCCCAACTCGCAGGACGAGCTGCGCCGCATAGACTACCGCATGCAGTGGGAAGACGACTTCCGCCGCTACCTGCAGTCGCTCGATGCCAAGAAGCCGGTCATCGTGTGCGGCGACATGAACGTGGCACACGAGGAGATTGACCTCAAGAACCCCAAGACCAACCGCCGCAATGCCGGCTTCACGGACGAGGAACGCGGCAAGATGACCGACCTGCTGCGGGCGGGCTTCACGGACACCTTCAGGCATTTCTATCCTGATGTCACGGGAGTGTACTCGTGGTGGTCGTACCGCTTCCATGCCCGCGAGAAGAACGTGGGGTGGCGCATCGACTACTTCCTGACCTCGAGCCGTCTCGACGACAAGCTGGTAGGGGCAAGGATTCACACCGACATCTTCGGGTCGGACCACTGTCCGGTCGAGCTGACTGTGAACGTATAAACACAAATTCAATAATCATATAAGCAAATGAACAAGTTCAAGAGTTTGACTTTAGTGATGCTGCTCCTGTGCTGTGGCGCAACTGCCGTGGCACAGACCAGACGCAGCATGACAATCGACGACCTGACGCCATGGCAGCGCATCACGCAGACCGTGTTGAGCGACAATGGCAAGTGGGTCGCAGCCAAGGTGTCGCCGTGGGACGGCGACCAGAGTGTGTATGTCTATTCCAAGGCCGACGGCAAGGAGCTGGCATCGTTCACGCCTGCGGGCAAGTTTGCCTTCTCGCAGTCGTCGGAATACCTCGTGTTGGAGAACACCGTGCCGGTGGCTGTCAGCGACTCGCTGAAGCTCGCGAAGGTCAAGGACGACGACATGCCGCAGGGCAAGCTGGTGATCTACTCCGTCGGCGGCAAGCAGGATGTCATCGACTCGCTCAGGAGCTACCACCTGTCAGAGGCTGCCGACTACGTGGCATACCAGCGTGGCGGCAAGAAGGACTCCACGCTCTACGTGCGTCCGCTGGGCAGCGGCAAGGTGCAGGCATACGCATCTGTCACGGACTATGACTTCGCGCCCAAGGCGGCAGTGCTCTATTTCGTGGCTGCCGGCGATGATCCTGGCATCTACGTCGTGAACGTCAAGGACGGCAAGGCCACCCGTGTCAAGGAGGGATGGGGCGAATACAAGCACGCCACGCTCGACGAGCAGGGCCGCAATCTTGCATTCCTCTTCGGCGAAGACAAGAAGACCACATACAGGGACATGACGCTCTACCTCTCGAAGGACGGCGGACAGGCGCAGTCTGTCGCCACCAAGGGAAACAGCAGTCTGCCTGCCGGATGGGTGGTCAGCGAGAACGGTCCCGTGCGCTTCTCCAAGAGCGGCGCACGCCTGTACTTCGGCACGTCGCCCGAGCCGTTGCAGAAGGACACCACACAGCTCGATGAGAACCGTCCCAACGTGCAGGTGTGGAGCTGGAACGAGCCGGTGCAGTATCCCGTGCAGAGCTATAACCGCAAGAACGACCTCAAGAAGACCTACAGCGCAATGCTGACCATCGCCACAGGCAGCATCTGGCAGTTGCACGACGACAGCCTGAAGCAGCTCATGACCGACCCCGACGGCGACGGCGACTACGCACTTGCAAGCACGTCGGAGCCTTACTCGTTGTCGTCGATGTGGGAGGGACGCACGCGCAGTGACTACTATGCCGTCGACCTCAACACCGGACGGCGCACGCAGATAGCCAGCGGTGACTATGCACGCTTCCGCCTGTCGCCGGCAACGAGGTTCGCCTACTACTATGAGGAGAGCGACAGCTGCTGGTACACCATCGAGATGGCAAACGGCACGAAGCACCGCATCACCACTCCTGCGACGCTCCAGGCCTGGGACACCGACAACGACGTGCCTGACTATCCGAGTGCCTACGGCACGGCAGGATGGACGGACGGCGACAGCAAGATACTCCTCTATGACCGCTACGACATCTGGCAGGTATGCCCGATGGCCAAGGCTGACCCCGTGAACCTGACCGTCAACGGTGCGGAGCAGAAGATACAGTACCGTCTCGTCACTCTCGACCCCGACCGCCGTTCCATCGACCCGAAGGGGACACAGCTGCTGCGCGGCTTCAACGACGTGACCTATGGCTACGGCTACTACAAGGCTGTGCTTGGCAAGGCGGCAGCACCGCAGCAGCTCATCGCCGGCAACTGGCAGCTCAACACCATCGTCAAGGCGAAGGACACCGACGACATCGTCTACACCGTGGAGACCTACGAGCAGTATCCTGACCTGATAGGGTCTGACCTGAGCTTCAAGAAGAGCAACGGCATAACAGACTTCGGCAGTCAGCAGGACCGCTACCTGTGGGGCACAGCGGAGCTTATCGAATGGACGGCTTATGACGGCACGAAGGTGCAGGGTGTGGTCTACAAGCCCGAAGGCTTCGACCCGTCGAAGAAATACCCCGTGGTGGTGAACTTCTACGAGCGCAATGCCACGACGCTCTACAGCTACCGCATGCCGGAGCCTCACCGCTCGACCATAGACTACCATACCTACAACAGCAACGGCTACATTGTCTTCAACCCCGACATCCACTATAAGGACGGACACCCTGGCGAGAGCTGCTACAACTGCGTCATGTCGGGTCTTGACGCACTGGTTGCCAAGGGCTATGTCGACGAGAAGCACATCGGCGGTTGCGGCCACTCATGGGGCGGCTATCAGACAGCCTATCTCGCCACGCGCACCGACCGCTTCGCGGCACTCGAGAGCGGTGCACCCGTCGTCAACATGTTCAGTGCCTACGGGGGCATACGCTGGTGGAGCGGCATGGCACGTGCCTTCCAGTACGAGCACGGACAGAGCCGCATAGGCAAGTCCATCTGGGAAGCGCCGGAGCTGTACAAGGAGAACTCCTCGCTCTTCAACATCGACAAGGTGAAGACACCCATCCTCATCATGCACAACGACGAAGACGGACACGTGCCATGGTATCAGGGCATCGAGTTCTTCGTGGCGATGAAGCGCAACGGCAAGACCTGCTGGATGCTGAACTACACGGGCGAGCCGCACTGGCCGCAGAAGTATCCCAACAAGGTCGACTTCCAGAAGCGCATGATGCAGTTCTTCAACCATTACCTGAAGGGCGCACCGGCTCCGGCATGGATGACCGACGGTGTGCCGGCAGTCAAGCAGCCCTACGAGCTGGGATATTGACAGCACACAAGAGAATATTGACTGAAACCTGAAAGGGCTGTGCCGCATACAGAAATGCGCGCATAGCCCTTTCAGACTATATGGGGTTTTGATTGTCATGCTTTCTTGTATAATCAAAAGCTTTCGCTAACTTTACGGCAATTTCAGTAGTCCATGGCGTTGGACGCTGGAAGGACATTTTTACAAAAGGTGTTATTGAGATTATCTTCTAAAGTCAAATCTCGCAAATTTGAATAGGCATGAAGATGATAGCAATGGCACCCCATCTTTGGCATATACCTACCTTACCGTTCTGGTAAGGCTTTTAGATATTGTCAAATAGGTGTGGGTAGCTATTGCTTTATCCATGCCAAGGCAATGCGAGAGCCGGACTTTAGGATAAAGCAGATACAGTTCCCGCACCTTTTTTATTTTTATCTGCTTTCGTCTGGGAATTGGAAAGCGTTATACCTTAATGCTGATGAAAACATTCAGATTAATCGAAAAGGCTTTAATAGCCGTGGTAATGTGTGTTGGCTTGGCTGCCTGCAGTGATGGCGATGAACCGGACAATCCGAATCCAAAACCGGAAGAGACGGCAACCATAACTTTTGGCTCGGAAATCCAATCCAATGGGGTGGCTGTTGCTTCAACCGGTGGTGAACAGTCGGTTAGTTTCACTACCAGCACGGATTGGACCTTAAGCGTAGCTCCTACTGCAAGTGGAACTGCATGGTGTATCCCCTCGTCGACGAGTGGTGGTAAGGGAAATTCGACTGTCACTTTCTCGATGCAGGAAAACACGGATTATGATGACAGAAGTGTAGCTGTGACGATTAAGGCAGGCACTGCGAGCAAGACTTTTACCGTAACGCAAAAGCAAAAGGATGCAGTGTTGCTTACAGCAAACAAATTTGAGGTGGGTCAAGCCGAAGGTACTGTAAAGGTCGAAGTGAAGTCGAACGTTGACTATCAGATAGAAGTGGCAGAGACTGCAAAGTCCTGGATTACTGAACAAACCGACACTCGCGCTTTGACATCACACAGTCATACTTTCACTGTCGCTGCAAATGAAGAATTAGAAAAGCGTGAAGGGGAAATTTATGTCAAAAGCGGAGACAAGACGGAAGTCGTAACCATATATCAGGCAAGTGGAGCTGTGATATTGCTGACGAAGAACGAGTATGCCGTGAGCGATAAGGGTGAAACCATAACCGTTGATATACAGAGCAATTTTGAGTATGATGTCAAAATGCCGGATGTGGACTGGATATCAAGCGAGGCATCAACACGTGCAATGTCAAGCCACAGCCTAAAGTACATCATCAGTCAGAATAAAACATACGACAGCCGTTCTGCGCAGATTGTATACTATGACAAGAATGATCCTGCAAATGCCGATACCCTGACAATAGTTCAGGCACAGAAGGATGCCATTGTGATATCCCAAAAGGCATATAATATTGGCGTCGATG
>CAVERK010000039.1:0-16471 GCA_963618035.1 bacterium | reverse complement strand
ATATAAAATTTGGGTTAAGGTTCTGCAAGTGCAGAAATAAAAACTGATACTGAGACTAACTGAGACTGTTGTGTATAAAACGTGCAATGATATGCAGCCGTACAGCGAGCCGTCACAAGTCACAGCGCAGCATGTTCCGTCTCCACGGTTTCAGCACCGGAAAGCACAGCGTTACAGAGAAGAAAGCACCGCGCGGCGCACCCCATATCCATGTCCTGTGGCGGTGCGTAAAAATCGGAGTGCGCAGCGCACAAAAATATTTTTTGGGCGCAACACACTGCGAATGTGCACGTTACGGAGCGGTAAAAGCCGAACTGCCAAACTTTCTTTCGAGAGGTATTGCAAAACGGGGGTTGCGTGTTGTATCTTTGCACTGGCGGCAAAAGAAAGAGAGAATGAGGGAGAATGAGAGCATATCCTGCGGCGTGGGCAGGATGGGCAGGATGGGCATTATGGGCATTATGGGCGGTGCCTGTTGAGACTATCAAGCCCATCATTAGGAGAGCCTCTTGTCGGATTCGAACCAACGACCCCGAGATTACAAATCACGTGCTCTGGCCAACTGAGCTAAAGAGGCGGGTGGGTAAGCTTACTATATCGCGCCGCTACGACCTGCTACCTTTGCTGCGGTCAAGCCCTGGAGGAATTGCAGGGAGCTGGCCGTATAGGACTTACCCGTTTTGCGGCTGCAAAGGTAAACATTCTGCCGGAACGTGCAAGCGTTGTGCCGCACTTTTTTTTCAAAGATTGCAGGTGCCGTGCCGTGCGTGTATGGATAATTTCATACCTTTGCCATCGTCTTAAAACGGAAACATAAGCAAAGGAGATACGATGGCGCGAAAGGGAGGCAGAAACATGATGCAGGGAGCCATGAGGGCAGGCACGGTGATGGGTGTGTTCTGGATTGTGAAGTTCGTGTTCTTCCCCCTGGGCTTGGGCAACCTCTTCCTGCTGACGCTCTTCGGAGTGCTGACGTGTGCCGTGCCGTTCATCGGCTACAGGCTGACGCGCATCTACCGCGACAGCAGCATGGGCGGACAGATGAGCTTCCTGCAGGCGTGGGTGTTCGGGATGTGGATGTACCTCTTCGCCTCCATGCTGGCGGCTGTGGCGCACTTCGTCTACTTCAGCTTCATCGACCACGGCTACGTCCTGGGCTACTATCAGAACACCATCGATGCCTTTGCCGCCGCAGCGCACGCCGGCGAGAAGGCACTGGTCGAGCAGATGCAGCTGGCACTCGACGTGTTCTACCAGTTCACGCCCACCGACATCGTGTGGCAGCTGCTGTCGCAGAACGTGTTCTACGGCTCCATAATCGCACTGATAACGGCTCCCGTCGTGATGCGCCGCAGGAAACGCGGTGGCGAGATGCAGGACTGGAAAGAAGAGGAAGAGGAAGAGGAAGAGGACAGGAAAAAGTGAGTGAGAGAGATGGACATATCAGTAGTCATACCACTATATAACGAGGCGGAGTCGCTGCCCGAGCTGCACCGGTGGATCGTGCGCGTGATGCGCAGCCACGGCTTCAGCTATGAGATAATCTTCGTCAACGACGGCAGCACCGACAGCTCGTGGAGCGTCATCGAGCAGCTGCAGCGCGAGGACACGGCTGTCAGGGGCATCAAGTTCCGCCGCAACTACGGCAAGTCGCCCGCCCTCTACTGCGGCTTCCGCGAGGCTAAGGGCGACGTGGTGATCACCATGGATGCCGACCTGCAGGACAGCCCCGACGAGATACCCGAGCTGTACCGCATGATACGCGAGGAGGGCTATGACCTGGTGTCGGGCTGGAAGAAGAAACGCTACGACCCGCTGTCGAAGACCATACCGACAAAGCTGTTCAACGCCACGGCACGGGCGGTGAGCGGCATCCACAACCTGCACGACTTCAACTGCGGACTGAAGGCATACCGCATAGACGTGGTGAAGAACATAGAGGTCTATGGCGAGATGCACCGCTACATTCCGTATCTGGCAAAGAACGCCGGCTTCACCCGCATAGGCGAGAAGGAGGTGCACCACCGTCCGCGCAAGTACGGCAAGACCAAGTTCGGACTGAACCGCTTCGTCAACGGCTATCTCGACCTCATCACGCTGTGGTTCCTCTCCACGTTCGGTGTCAAGCCCATGCACTTCTTCGGCACGCTGGGCACGCTGATGTTCCTGCTGGGACTGGCATCGGTCATCGTCGTGGGCATCAACAAGCTGTACTACCTCAGCCAGGGACTGCCGCACGCACTCGTCACCGACTCGCCCTACTTCTACATTGCACTGACGCTCATGATTATAGGTTCGCAGCTGTTTGTTGGCGGGTTCTTGGGCGAACTGGTGTCGCGCAACTCGGCAGAGCGCAACAAATATCAGATTGAGAGGATGATATGACACACGGAGAAAGACACAAGGGAGGCGGAACGACAAGGCGCAACGCCACGGCAACAATCCGCAGGCTGGCGTGCATTGCGTGCGCGTGTCTGACGGCAGCCGTGATGGTGTCGTGCTCGGAGGAGGACGACTGCAGCGCGAATGCCCGCCAGATGCTGAACGCCACCGTCTGCAAGACCATCGTGACGGAACACGAGCGTTTCACCGCCGCCGACACCATCCCGCAGCTCTACGTCACGGCTTTCGGCACCGACTCGGTGATCATCAACGACGAGACGAACGTGACCTCCATGTCACTGCCGCTGCGCTTCTACGAGGGCAGCACGACAATGGTGCTGAGCTACGCGCTGAGTGCCGCCGACACGCTGCTCACCTCGGGCAGCAAGGACACCGTGACCTTCAGCCACGACAACACCGTCTACTTCCTGTCGATGGACTGCAACTATGCCGTCCACCAGAAGCTGACGGGCGTCAGCTACACCACCCACCATATAGACTCCATAGTGGTCACCAACCCGACAGCCAATTCAGATGGAACAGAGAACATCAGGATATACCCCAAACGCCGCTGAACGGCACCGCTGCCGTCGGCTGTTGGCGGCAATGCTCCTGTTCCTTGTCCTGGCCGTGCAGGGCGTGGCGGCGCAGGGCATAGGCGGCAGTCTGCAGAGCTTCGCTAACAGCAGCCGCAACAACAGCGGCAGCCAGCAGCAGAGGACAGAACGCCGCAACACCGAGCCGGAGATCGAGTACCCGCTGCTGAACGGAATAGACGTGGGCGTGGACATACTGGGACCTGCCACCAAGATCCTCGGCAGCGACAGCTACTCCGTGGAGGCCCTTGCCGACCTCGACATCAAGCACCGCTTCTTCCCCACCGTGGAGCTGGGCTACGGCAGGAGCAGCACCACCAACGACTACGACACGCGCTACAACTCGAAGACACCGTACGCACGCCTGGGCATCGACTACAACATGCTCTACAAGAAGCGTCACGGCAACATGCTGCTCCTGGGCTTCAGATACGGCTACGGAACGACGACCTACGATGTCAGCACGCCTGCCGACAGCGGCTCGGCAAGCCTGACGAACCTGACAGACCCCATCTGGGGCGACAGCGGCACATACAGCCACGACGGCATGAAGTCGACGATGCAGTGGGTTGAGCTGTGCGCAGGAGTGAGGGTGAACGTCAGCAGACAGATATACATGACATGGAACGTGCGGCTGAAGTACAAGCTGTCGGCATCGGTCAGCGAATACGGCGACCCCTACTACGTGGGCGGCTACGGACGCTACAAGGACAGCGTCTTCGGACTGACCTACAGCATCGTCTACCGCCTGCCGGTGAAACTCTGAACAAAATAACGACAAGAGAGAATGGGAACGTTGGAAATCCTGCTGTTGGCTGTGGCGTTGGCCATGGACTGTTTCGCGGTGTCGACGACAAGCGGCATCATGCTCAAGAGCTTCCAGTGGCGCGTGATGCTGGCGACGGCTCTGAGCTTCGGCATCTTCCAGGCCGCGATGCCGCTCATCGGATGGTTCTGCGTCATTCACTTCAGCGGACTGCTGGAGGGCGTGGACCACTGGATAGCGTTCGGACTGCTGGCATATCTGGGCGTGAAGATGATAATGGATGCCTTCAAGCCCGAAGAGGCACGCAGCATCGACCCCAAGAAGCCCGCCACCATACTCGTCATGTCCGTGGCTACGAGCATCGACGCCCTGGCTGTCGGCATCTCGTTTGCGTGCCTCGAATACAGGACCGCCGCCGAGCTGGTGTTCCCCGTCACCGTCATCGGACTTGTGTCGCTGGCAATGTCGCTGGCAGGGCTTTCGCTCGGCATCGTCTGCGGCAAGAGGCTGGAGCGGCGCGTCAGGCCGGAGCTGGTGGGCGGCATAATCCTGATCCTGATAGGCACAAGAATCCTGCTCGAACATTCGGGAATAATATAGACAACACATATACATACACACAAAGACATACTGAAAGGCACAGACACATGATGAACACCACACCAACCAGCGGCATGAAGACAACCGCCGTTGCGGCAGCAGTCGCGGCGGCAGTGATGACGGCACTGACCGGCTGCACCGGCAGCACAGGCACCTTCCAGAGCGAGACAGGCTTCATCTTCGGCACAGTGTATAACGTCAAGTACCAGCACACAGAGAGCCTCAAGGACGACATCACCCGCGAGCTGCAACTGTTTGACGGTTCGCTGTCGATGTTCAACGACACGTCGACCATCTCGCGCGTCAACCGCAACGAGGACATACAGCCGGACACACTCTTCACGAACGTCATCAGGCGCAGCCTTGAAATATCACAGGCCACAGACGGCTGCTTCGACATCACCGTGGCACCGCTGGTCAACGCCTGGGGCTTCGGCTTCAAGCACGACATTGAGCCGGACTCGACGGCCATAGACAGCCTCATGCAGATGGTGGGGTATGACAAGATACAGCTCACGCCCGACGGCCGCGTGCTGAAGCAAGACCCGCGCACGATGCTCGACTGCAGTGCCATTGCCAAAGGCTATGCCGTCGACATCATCGCCTCACTGCTCCGCCGCAAGGGCATCAGCAACTACATGGTCGACATTGGCGGCGAGGTGGACGTTGCCGGACACAACCCCAACGGCGACCTCTGGCACATCGGCATCAACAAGCCGCAGGACGACTCGCTGTCGGTCAACAGCGAGCTGCAGACCGTCCTCGCCGTCAGCGGTGTCGGCATAGCGACATCGGGCAACTACCGCAACTTCTACTACAAGGGCGGACGCAAGTTTGCCCACACCATCGACCCGCACACGGGCTATCCCGTGCAGCACAGCATACTCTCGGCGACGGTCATCGCGTCCGACTGCATGAGTGCCGATGCCTATGCCACGTCATTCATGGTCATGGGGCTTGACAAGGCGCGTGAGTTCCTCAGCCGCCACAGCGGCATCGAAGCCTATCTCATCTACTCCGGCGACGACGGAAAGTATGAGGTCTACATGTCGGAGGGCATGAAACGCCACATCAGCGAATAGAGGCAGGAAAGACGGTCACTTCAGGAACACGAAGTAGACAGCGGCAATGAGGCAGACGAAGGCTGCGAAGTGGTTCCAGTGGAGGGCTTCGCCACGAAACACCACGGAGGTGAACAGCGTGAAGACAATGAGGCTGACACACTCCTGAATGACCTTCAGCTGCATGAGCGAGAACGGCCCGCCATTGCCGTGGAAGCCGATGCGGTTGGCAGGCACCTGACAGCAGTACTCAAAGAACGCCAGTCCCCAGCTGAACGCAATGACGGCTATCAGGGGCCAGTTGGTGGAAATCTTCATGTCCTGCAGCTTCAGGTGCCCATACCAGGCAAAGGTCATGAAGATGTTTGACACGACAAGCAGCAGAATGGTATACAGAACTTTCATCTCTCCTTATTTTGAAAAAACAGACATTGTGCCTGTTTTCCGCGCTTCCGCTCCCTGCCAGACACAGGCTGGAGGATGGAGGCAGAAAAAAGGCGTGCAAAGGTAACCAAAAAACCGTCCGGCAAGAATGTTTCCTACTGTTAAGACCGTGGCTGCGGCTGCACGGCGGCTTGCAGACTGCAATATTTTTGTAACTTTGTCTAAGAGGCTGATGAAATGCAAATTTCATGTTAACAAAAGAAACATATATTAAACGTTGGCATGGGCAACAGGACATCAAAACCTTACGATGCGTGTAAATCGGTTAATAAATGTATATAGTTACAGACCGGAAAAGCGCAGCTGGAAAAAGACAAATATTACTAACAACCTAAAAAACACGTTACACTTATGAAACACAGATTTATTCTTCTACCATTCACGGCGGCAGCCCTGTTTGCTGCATGCTCCGTCCTGTCGTGCTCGCCAGACGATGACATTGACGACGACTGGGACGACATCATCAACAACGGTGACAACAACGGTGGCGGCGGCAGTGGCGGCGACAACTCCGGCACAGACGGCGACAGCACGCCATCAACCGCCGGAGACCTGACGACGTTCGAGATTGCCGTGGACACGACAAGCGTCCTCTCGGAGACCCTCACGACCGACACCGGCAACGAAGACTACATCGAATATTCGGGCAACGACTTCTCGTCGACCGTCTATATCAACTACAACGGCACGACGGCATCCGCCGAAGGCACGGTCAGCGGCGTGAACGTCAGCATCAGCGGTGCCGACGTGACGGTGTCGTCAACAGCCAGCGGCGTGAACTACGTGCTCAGCGGCACCACCACCGACGGCATGTTCAAGCTGACAAGCGGCGACAACGACAAGAAGTTCCGTCTGACGCTCAACGGCGTGAACATCAGCAATGCCGACGGTCCAGCCATAAACATTCAGAACGGCAAGCGGTGCTACGTGGTCGTGACGGACGGCACGTTCAACTCTCTGACCGACGGCACGAGCTATGCCGACAGCGGCGATGAGGACCAGAAAGCCACGTTCTTCAGCGAGGGCAAGCTGCTGTTCAGCGGCAGCGGCAAGCTGCGCGTCTACTCCAACGCCAAGAACGGCATCTGTGCCGACGACTACATCGTGTTCCGTCCTGGCAACGACATCTACGTCAAGTCCACATCGAGCAACTGCATTAAGTCCAACGACGGCATCACCGTCGCCGGCGGACTGATCAACTGCGAGACGAGTGCCACGGCATCAAAGGGTCTGAAGACCGACGGCTACTACACGCAGTCGGGCGGACGCGTCATTGCCATCACCAGCGGCGGTGGCGAGTATGACAGCGACGACAACGACGTGAACGGTGCTGCCGGACTGAAGGCCGACGGCGACATCAGCATCAGCGGCGGCGAACTGCTGTGCAAGAGCACCGGCAACGGCGGCAAGGGCATCAGCACCGACGAGGCACTGACCGTCAGCGGCGGTACAGTGAAAGCCATCACTACCGGCACGACCTATAAGTACAGCAGCAGCCTCGACAGCAAGGCCAAGGGCATCAAGGCCGACGGCGACATGCTAATCAGCGGTGGCACGGTGGCTGTCAGGGCTACCGGCGGCGACGGCAGCGAAGGCATCGAGAGCAAGGGCACCATGACCATTACGGGCGGAACGGTGGAGGCCTACGCCTACGACGATGCAATCAACTCGGGCAGCCACATGTATCTGCAGGGCGGCTATGTCTACGCCTACGGCAGCAACAACGACGGCCTTGACTCGAACGGCAATCTCTATGTGCAGGGAGGCACCGTCGTGGCTTACGGAGCATCGCAGCCCGAGGGCGGCATCGATGCCAACGAAGAGAGCAACTACAGCGTCATCGTCACCGGCGGCACGCTGGTGGCAGTCGGCGGCAGCAACTCCGCACCGTCGAGCAAGAGCACGCAACCGACGATAATGTTCGGCGGCAGCGTGAACAGCGGCACGTGGCTGACAGTCGACAGCAGTTCGGCAAACATCCTCGCCTTGCAGATGGGACGCTCCTACAGCGGCGGCAACAGCAGCACGAGCTTCTTCATCACCTCGCCCGACCTGACGCAGGGCGGATCATACACCCTGTCGACAGGAGCCACGGCAACGGGCAGCGACTGGCACGGACTGGTGGGCGGAGCCACGATAAGCTCTGCCGGCACGTCGGCAGCCACGGTGTCATCACTGTCACTGCCCTACTCTTCTACAGGCTCAAGCTCCCAGGGCGGAGGCGGAATGAACGGAGGCTTCACTCCTGGCGGAGGTCCTGGACATTGACGGCAATGACAGCAATGACGACAATGGATGACATTGTGCGCGGCTTTGACCCTATCTCGCTCGAAGAGATGGACGGAATAAGGCTGATGAACCGCACCGACACCAAGTTCGTGACAACAGCCGGCACGGCACGCCGGCTGCTTGCCATGGCCGCTGCCGACTACAGGGTGCAGGAGACGGGAGGCGAACGCGTCATGCCGTACTACACGCTCTATTTCGACACGCCCGACATGAGCATGTTCACCGCCCACCACAACGGACACGCCAACCGCCAGAAGCTGCGCATACGCTCGTATGTGGACTCGGGGCTGAACTTCCTCGAGGTGAAGACCAAGAACAACCACGGCCGCACACGAAAGAAGCGCACAGCCATAGAGGGCTTCGACCCGCTGCATCCGCAGCACGGCATCAGCTTCGGCAGTGACGGCACGCAGGACTTCTGCCGGTATGCCGGCTTCGTCCGCCAGCACCTCCACTACCGTCCGGAGGCGGTGCACGAGCAGATAGAGAACCGTTTCTGCCGCACGACGCTGGTCAACAGGCAGAAGACCGAACGGCTGACCGTGGACAGCTGTCTGTGCTTCCACAATCTGTCGACAGGCAGGAGTGTGAGCCTTGACAACATCGTCATCATCGAGCTGAAGCGCGACGGGCTGGCAGTGTCGCCAATACTGCCGCTCCTGCGCGAGCTGCGCATCAAGCCCATGGGCTTCAGCAAATACTGCATCGGTTCTGCGCTGACAAACGCGGGACTTCGCACCAACCGCTTCAAGATGCGGCTACACACAATCGAAAAAATGAACAACAATGGATTACATATTTGACTTTTCATTCTCAACGCAGTTTGCGTCCATGCTGCTCCGCTTCATGATCTGCATGGCCGTCACGTGGTTCATCGCCGACAAGCTGTACTTCAGCAAGAGCCACCGCCGCGACTTCTACTTCACCTTCATGCTCATTTCCGTGGCCATCTTCTTCCTGGTGTTCTTCATGATCTTCGTGCTCGAGGACCTGAAGGCAAAGACATCGATTGGTATCGGCATCGGATTGTTCGGCATCTTCAGCATCATGCGCTACCGCACCGATGCAATTCCCGTGCGCGAAATGACGTATCTCTTCGTCATCGTTGCGCTGTCGGTGGTCAACGCCATAGGCTCCGAGGTGACACTGAGCGAACTGCTGGCCACCAACGCACTGGTGGTGCTGTCCATCTGGCTGTGCGAGAAGCAGCTGAAGCCGCAACCCAGCAAGCTGGTGCAGTATGACCGCATCGAGCTGATAAAGCCCGAACGGCGCGACGAGCTGACAGCCGACCTCGAAAGCCGCCTCGGACTGGAGGTGACGCACATCGAGGTGGGAGGCGTGGACATGCTGAAGGACATGGCAATGCTGAGGGTTCACTACCGGTCGGACGGCGGGACGAACACCGTAGACTCGAAGCTGAAGCTCTCGCGTGCCGACATAGCAAATGTGCAGTGATCACAATCAACCGAAAACAATATTCAACCCGTAAAGAAAACCAAACACACACTAATCATGATTATGAAACAGAGACTTTTACTGCTGCTGGCAATGATGGCATTGCCTCTGGCGATGATGGCACAGGGCAGCGACTTCGGAATGTGGTACTCCATTGGAGTGGAGAAGAAGATTGACAAGAAATGGAGCGTGGGTCTCGAGGGCGAGCTGCGTACTCTCGACAACGCCTCCAAGACAGACCGCTGGAAGATAGGCTTGGACGGCAAGTACAAGATTCTTCCCTGGCTCAAGGCTTCGGCGGGATACAACCTGCTGCTCGACAAGGACTATACCTACCACGACGACGGTTCGCTGAACAAGCGCGGACACTACACGCGCCACCGCTTCCACGTCGGACTGGAGGGCGAGCACGAGTTCGGCGGCGGCTTCACGCTGTCACTGCGCGAACAGTGGCAGTACACATACCGTCCCGAGCAGACCGTCAGCGAACGCTACGACTACGACCAGGGCGACTGGGACGGCAAGAGCAAGACATACAAGGGAAAGGGCAAGAGCCTGCTCCGCAGCCGTCTGCAGCTGAAGTACAAGATTGCAGGCACGCCGCTGCGCCCCTTTGCCAACGTGGAGCTGTACAACGGCTGGGGCATCAAGAAGGCAAGATACGGTGTCGGCATGGACTGGAAGGTCAACAAGCAGAACACGCTGTCGCTCCAGTATAAGTTTCAGGACACGCACCGCGACGACGACGGCGACTACACCTTCGACCGTCACCTCCTGGGACTGGAATATAAGCTGAAGTTCTAATGGGCTTGAAGCACCTTGAAGAGGTCGGCATCGTCGAGTGCGGGGAACTTGCGGCGGAATGACTTCATGGCTTCGAGCCGCAGCACGGCTGTCGCCACGTCTTCCACGTTGTCCCTGCACTGCGCCACGATGCGCCCGTACGGGTCGACAATCATGCTTCCTCCTGAGTACGGACAGTATTCGTCAGCCCCCACCCTGTTGACACCTGCCACGTAGCACTGGTTCTCGATGGCGCGTGCCCGCAGCAGTGTCCGCCACACGTCCATGCGTGCTTCGGGCCAGTTGGCGACATAGAGCGCGAGGTCATAGTCCCCGCAATTGCGGCTGAAGACCGGAAAGCGCAGGTCGTAGCACACCTGAAGCATAATCCTGACACCACGGAAGCACACCACCGTGCGGCGGCAGCCTGGCTTGAAGCAGCGGTCTTCGCCGCCGAAGGAGAACAGGTGACGCTTGTCGTAGGTGCTTGTCGTCCCGTCCGGCTCTACGAAATAGAAGCGGTTGTAGTACGTCCCGCGCGAATGTATGGCGACACTCCCCGCCACGGCACACCGGCGGCGGCAGGCCGTGCGGCGCATCCAGCGGAGCGTCTCGCCGCCGTCTTCCTCGGCAATGCCCTCGGGCTGTGTGGCGAAGCCTGTCGAAAACATCTCGGGCAGCACGACAACGTCGGCATCAGGCTCCACGCTGCTGTCTATGAGCGCGTCTGCCCGTTGCAGGTTGGACTGCACGTCAGCCCACGTGATGTCGGTCTGTAGTATCGCTATCTTCATGTGCGCGTCGTATATGGCTTGAGACCCTTCACTAAAGCGGGAGGGACTGTGCGAAGTTATGAATTCCGTCGGACACTGGCGCAAAACGAATCCGCAATGTTTCCGCAAGCGGGCCAAACTTCCTACTTTTGCACCACGGAGAGACCATGGAAGACGTTTACAAGACAATAGCGGCGACAGCCGAAGGCACCTACACCGAGAAGCGAAGCAAGTTCCTGGCATTTGCCGTGCCGGTGACGGATACGGACGAGGTGAAGGAGGCGGTGAAGGCATACGAGAAGCGGTATTACGACGCACGCCACGTGTGCTACGCCTACGTGCTCGGAGCCGACCGCAGCGTGTTCCGTGCCAACGACAACGGCGAGCCAAGCGGCACAGCCGGACGGCCTATACTCGGACAAATCAACTCTGCCGGACTTACGGACGTGCTTGTGGTCGTGGTGCGCTATTTCGGCGGCATCAAGTTGGGCACAAGCGGACTGATTGTCGCATACAAAGCCGCAGCAGCCGAAGCCTTGCGGGCGGCAACGGTGGAGGAACGTACCGTCGACGTTGAGATAAGCTGCGCTTTCGAGTTCCCGTTCATGAACGACGTGATGCGCATAGTGAAAGAGGAGGAGCCGCGTATAGTCAGCCAGAGCT
The DNA here is from genome assembly GCA_963618035.1 of bacterium. Taxonomy (GTDB): domain Bacteria; phylum Bacteroidota; class Bacteroidia; order Bacteroidales; family Bacteroidaceae; genus Bacteroides. The sequence continues at coordinate 4,656 of CAVERK010000039.1, read as the reverse complement.
ATGACAACGACTGCATGATGACGCTCCGCATACGCAAGAGCCTCGAAGAACGGCTGCTGTCGCGGCTGCGCAAGGTGGAGACACTGCGCATCACCGACTGAACACGCCGCGCGTCAGAGCAGCAGCGGCACGAGCTGCTCCAGCTCCGTGATGCACGTCAGCCCTTCGGGGTGTTCCTCGCCATCGGCACAGCACTTCACCACCTGACAGCCGAGCGACAGTGCCGGACGCATGTCGTTCTTCATCGAGTCGCCGATTACCAGCACATCATCAGCCCCAAGCCCCGCACCGTCGAACGCCAGCTGCCATATCGCAGGATCGGGCTTGCGTATTCCCACAGTCGTGGAGTCGGTGATGCTCAGGAACAGCCGCGTCATGCCGAAGTCGCCGACGATGGTCTTGAGATTGCCGTAGAAGTTGGACACGAGCAGCAGGCGATAGTCCGTGGACAGCCTTTCGAGCACGCGGCGTGACCTGACGATATACCCGCCCGTGAACTCTGTCACTGCCTCGGCAGCACGGACAGGCAGCTCCGTGCGGTTGAACTCCGTATCCGTCACAATGCCGCGCCTTGTCATCTCGGCAAACTGCAGCTTGGCTTTCCACGCCTGCGTGGCGTGCAGACCGTCCGTCGGCTTCACGGGTTGCAGGCGTTCCATCTCGCGCTCGGCGGCGACGTAGGAGTCCCAGAAGGAGTCGCGCGTCAGCTGCAGGCCGAACTTCTCGTTGTAGATCTTGATGTAAAGGTTCGCCCAGTGCATGAACGGCGAGTCGAGCGTACCGCCGAAGTCGAATGCCAGGGCTTTGATTCTGTCTCGTTCAATCATCTCTGTCTTCTTGCGTCAAGGGTTTGTCTGTCGTTTCCGTTCCGTCGGACGGGGCTTCCGTGTTCTTGCTGTTGCCGACCTTCATCAGTGCCAGTCCGATGACAATCCACACCAGCTCGCGCACACGTGTCAGCAGTGCGGCGAACACTCCGTAGGCACCCGCCATCCTCATTCCGTCGACAGCCAGGGCGAACCCGCCTTCGCGTCCTCCGAGCTGCATGGGCATGAAGAACAGCAGGTTGGCCATCAGCGACGAGAATGCAAGGATTATGATGCAGCTGACGAAGCTGACATCAGAGGCAATGACGTTGAGGATGAGCCACACCTCGCCGCTGCTGACGATGCGTGCCGTGTACTCCAGCAGCAGCGAACTGTAGAACGTGCTCTTCTTCTGCCGGTGCAGGAGCGAAATCTGTTCGTCGATGTTCTTCAGATGGTGCGCGTTCCGCTCTGCGAACCGGTCTGCGGGACGCTTCAGGAACGGTATCCTGCTGCCTATGTGTATGAACGCCACGGCCATGCCGTGCCGGTATCCCTTGGCAAAGATCGTGCCCATGACGATGCAGAACAACAGTATGAAGCCCATCAGAATGCCCATCTCGACCGTCACCCTGTAGAAGCAGACGTATATCAGCACCGCACTGGCCCAGAACATGAAGTGGCTGAAGATGTGCATCATGACGTAGAGGATTACCGACGATGTGGCTCTCTCGGTGCCCACATACGGCTTCAGCTCCATGATGCGGTAAGGCTCGCCGCCCATCAGTCCCACGGGAGTGACGTAGTTGAGGGCGAAGCCCGATATTGTGTACTTGTAGAGCTTGAGGAACGACAGTCCGTTCATGGGGCCGCCGCTGCGCACGATGACATACCACGACAGCGTGTTGATGGCATAGACCACGAGCCACAGCAGCAGTATTAGCGGCAGGTAGCCTCCGGCACTGCGCAGGTTGGCAAGCAGCTCGTCGTAGGAGATGTTCATGGTCAGCAGCATCACGACCACTGCCGCCAGGCCGAAAGCCAGAAATATGTTGCGGTATTTGCTCTTCATCAGCTTTGTGCGTGTTTGTTCATTCCTCCGCGATGAGACGGTACATCTCCTCGCTCAGCCGCTCATGACGGCGCACCATATATATAAGGAGTCCGTTGAGCACCGTCAGCTCGAACACAAAGTAGACCCACGGCACCGACGCAAGCAGCGACAGGCAGAGCACTATGGCGCGAGTGTTGAATGACAGTATGTTGGTGTATTTCATCAGGGGCAGGCTCTTCTGGCGGAACGTCTGCCTGACGCTCTCTGGTGCCACGCCGTCGCCATACTTCAGACACAGCGCGTGGAAGAACCGCTGGAACTGCGGTGTGGTTGCTTCCTGACGGGTGGTGTAGCCCTTGTAGAAGAACAGGAACAGCTTCTGGACAAAGTCGCCGTGCCACGACAGCGAACGGTACAGCTCCTCCTGTCTGTCGGCACGGTCAAGCTCGCTCCCCTGCTTCCCCTTGAGGAAGAACAGGTGTATGTTCCGGTAGTAGTCGGCAATGGCCGCCTGCGTGCTGTGCGAGTAGCCCGCCGCTGCCGCCAGCAGCCATATCCACACCGACCATGTCGGCGTGAGCCGCAGCACAATGGCAAGATAGATGGAGAAGAACCAGATGTCACCGCTCACGCCGTCGAGTATACGGCCCATCTCCGACTTCTGACCGGTGAGGCGTGCCAGCTGTCCGTCGGCACTGTCGTAGGTGTTCGCCCAGACGAGCAGGACTATCCCCGCCACCGTCAGCGGCAGCGAGTCGAAGTAGAACATCGCGCCGGCACCCATGCCGAGGAATATCGACGCAATGGTGATGGCGTTCGGCGTTACGCCCATGCGCTTGAACAGCAACGCCCAGTGCAGTCCAAGCGGGCGGTAGAACTTCAGGTCAATCCACTCCTCTGTGTCCGCCGACTTCAGCGACGACTGTAGCTGCTGCTGTTCCTCTTGATTCATTCTTGTGTGTTTTCAATCTTTCTGACTATGACCTCCGCTATGGCGCGTGCCGCCTCGTCGCGGCATGGCGCGAAGCTGGGCCAGTCGTTGAAGTCTATTATCTTCATCGTACCGTCCACATTCACAATGGCATCGCCGCCATAGACATCGACGTTCAGGGCCGAAGCCGCGCGGCTGCATATCTCCCTCAGCGTGTCTTCGGAGAAACGGATGCCCGTGGGTGCTCCGTTGATCTTCTCCAGACCGAACTTGCTGTGCTTCATGTTGTACGGATAGAACCAGTAGAAGAAACCGGTGCCGTTGACCCCGTAGAACTTTATCAGGTCGCCGGTGAGGTGCTCGTTTATGACCACGCGCCCTATGCCGCGCAGTGCGTACTCGTTCATCACCTCCTTCAGCTCACCGAGGTTGCGCACGTAGGTCACGTCTTCCTTGTGTATGGCGTGGAAGTCGGCACGCTTCACCCAGCACGGCTCGAAGCCGTCACGCATGCTCTGCGGCACGTCGTCGGTGACGTTCATCACCACGCTCCTTGGGTGTGGCACGCCGCTGTCCGTCAGTATCGTTGTCATTCTCTCGCGCGTGCAGTTCTCTATGCCGAAGCCCGAGTTCACAGCCACCGCACCGCTGCGTTCCTGCTGCTGCAGACGTTGCAGGGCGGCATGGCTGCGCACCATATTATATATGTATCGTTCGCTGCTGCGGCCGGCGATGTAGTCCAGCTCGGTGTAGACGTTCACCGTGTGTCCGTCGGCACGCAGGTTCTCCGCCACGGCGGTGAAGATGGCGGCATCGTTGCCCACATGGTTCGGTGAGAAGTCGGTGTGACGCTGCACACCCGCAATTGTATGCCTCCCCATCTACTTGCCCGTTTTCAGAAACTCCTCAGCCACGGCTATGTCGGCAGCATGGTCGATGTCGATGACCTTGCTGAACGGATATGCCTGCAGCTTCATCCCCTGCTCTATCATGTAGCGTTGGAAGCCGCGCATGCGCTCCACGCCGCTGTCGAGAGCCTTCGGGAGCAGCTCCAGGGCTTTCTGGTTCATGCAGTATATGCCGCCGCTGATGTACTTGCAGCCTTCGTATGCCTGATTTTCGTAGCCCGTCACCTCGAGCGTGCCGAAGTCGGTGCGCACGTACAGCGGCTTCTCGTCGTCGATATAGGCGGTGACACCCATCAGGGCATCGTCGCGGAACGTGTCGGACGTGAAGTATTTGATGTAGTCGTGGAACTCCCTCTCGTTGAACACGGAGTCTGTCGTCGTGAGGCAGAACTTGGAACTGCCACGGCGCAGGTAGGGCATTATGCAGAAGTGTCCGTTCCGGTCCTGCTGGGCGGGGTTCTCAAGGAAGAACGCCCGCAGCTCGCCGAAGCTGTGTAGCGAAGACGGTGTCGACTTGACCACAATGTCGAGCGGCACGTCCGTCTTCAGAGCCGTCAGGTAGTCGTAGACTTCGGGCATCCTGTCGTTGATGATGACGCTCACAGACTCGGCATCGTTCTGCTGGAAGATGCGTATCATGCGCCCTATCAGCTCCTCACCGCCAACCTTTACCAGCGGCTTGGGCACGCTGATGCCCTCCGATGCGAGGCGCGACCCCTCTCCTGCCGCTATTAATCCATATCTTATTGACATAATATGTGTTGACTTTAAAAGTGTGTCCCGAACATATCGGGCTTCAAAAGTACACATAAATTGGCAAACAGGTATCTCAACCGACAAAAAACAGTCCGTTCAAAAGCGTTTACTAACTGTTCACTATCCGTTTACTGACCTCCCGCCAGACGCTCTCTGGAGCCATGTCCCGTTCACTAACCGTTCACTTTTCCACACTTCCGT
>CAVERK010000038.1:0-16847 GCA_963618035.1 bacterium | reverse complement strand
TGGCGAACTTGTCAAACAAGTTGTCTACCAGAGGCGTATGGATGGTTCCTGCACAGACGGCATTGACACGTATGTTCTTAGGCCCGAGGTCAATGGAGAGGCTACGGGTGATCTGTCCCAACGCTCCTTTGGTCAGTCCGTAGCCGAAGCTGTGTGCCTTGCCGACGAACCACTGGTCTGAAGCGTTGATGACCACCGTACCTCCTCCGGCACTGATGAGGTGCGGCACTGCCTCGCGGAGTGTGTTCACCGTACCGTAGATGTTGGTCTGTATCATGAGGTCGAGTTCCTCGTCAGAGATGTCCAGCAGGGTGTTGCAACGGTGGATGCCCGCATTTGCCACTACGCTGTCCAACTGTCCGAACCTCTTGACGGTTTCCTCGACGGCGCGGTGAATGTCAGCACGGTTCCTTGTGTTGCCAGGAACGAAGAGCAGTTGTTCCGGACTGCCTATCTCTGCCATCCGTTCACGGGCAGCATCCTCATTGATGTCCATGAACCCTACGTTCCATCCCTGTTGGATGAATTTCCGGACCGATGCGGCACCGATGCCGGTGGAGCCGCCTGTGATGAATAATGTTTTCATAAGCATGACTTGTCTGGATTATCTGTGATGTCCTCCTCTGCCTCAATGCACCTCGACGATATGCGTCGGGGCTTGTTCGACATTGCGCCGGTCGACCTGCGTCACCACCTGTGCCGCAAGTTGCAGGAATGCGCGACCCGTGATGGTGTCTGAATTGAGAGCCACAGGCGTGCCTTCGTCGCCACTCTCACAGATGCCCTGCACCAAGGGTATCTGTCCGAGCAACGGCACATTCATCTCTTCTGCCAGATGCTTCACGCCCTCCTTGCCGAAGATATAGTATTTGTTCTCCGGCAGTTCGGCAGGAGTGAACCACGCCATATTCTCCACAAGCCCGAGTATCGGCACTTCGACCTTATCGTTTGTGAACATGTTTATTCCCTTGCGTGCATCGGCGAGAGCGACTGCCTGCGGTGTGCTGACCACGATGGCACCCGTAAGGGCTATGGTCTGCACGATGGTGAGGTGGATGTCGCTGGTTCCTGGGGGCAGGTCGATGACGAAATAGTCGAGGTCGCCCCAGTTGGCATCGCCGATGAGTTGCTTCAAGGCGTTGCTGGCCATGCCACCGCGCCACAGCGTGGCCTGGTCAGGGTCGACGAAGAAGCCGATGGACAGCAGCTTGACACCATATTTCTCTATCGGCTCAATGAGGTCACGGCCGTCCACCTTAGCGGCATAGGGACGCGCGTCTTCTACGTGGAACATCTTGGGAATGGAAGGGCCGAAGATGTCGGCATCGAGCAGTCCCACCCTATGACCGAGCTTGGCGAGCGCGACAGCAAGGTTTGCCGCAACGGTGGACTTGCCTACGCCGCCCTTGCCGGACGACACGCCGATGATGTTCTTCACGCCTGGCAGCATCTTGCCGACCTCAGGGCGCGGAGCCTGCTTGCTCTCTATGGCGATGGAGACCTGCACATCGGGCGACACATAAGTGTGGATGGCCGTCTCCGCAGCCTTCACCACAGAGTTGCGGAACGGGTCTGTGGACTTCTCGAAGATGATGGAGAAGCTGACAGACATTCCGTCGATGCGCATGTTGTCGGCAATCATGTCTGCCTCAACAAGGTTCTTGCCGTTTCCTGGATAGCGGACAGTGGCAAGCGCGTCTTTTATCAGTTTGGGGTATAGTGTCATATCGTTGCTGTTGTAGGGGTTAACTTCTTTATGTTGTTGTCGGCACATTCACTTGCCACAGGCAAGCGCACTGCGCTTGTTGCGGTTGTAGCTGCGGTATTCGTCGAACTCAATCTCCTCGTCAGGCTCGACGAGCTGCGTCTGCTGCGGCAGTCGGAAGGCGATGTACTTTATGCTGATGCCCCTGTCGAGCCACTGCCGCTCGTAGTATGTCTTGATGGAGAGCACAGGGTCTGTGGCAAGAGGCGAGGCATACAGGTCATCGGTCATGGCAATGACGGGCAGGCTGTTCTTCTCTGCCACGAGCCGTGTGTAGGTGAACATGAAGTTGCTGTCGGTCTTGAGATGCACTATCCCGTCGGGCGCGAGTATGCGGCGGTAGCGTTCGAGAAAGCCTGTTGACGTAAGCCGCTTGCCGGACTTCTTCATCTGCGGGTCTGGGAATGTGATCCATATCTCGCTTATCTCTGCCGGAGCGAAGAAACGGTCTATTATCTCAATGTTGGTGCGCAGGAAAGCGATGTTCTTCAGTCCCTCGCGGAGGGATGCCGTGGCACCCGTCCACATGCGCGAGCCTTTGATGTCGACGGCAATAAAGTTCTGCGACGGATTCTGACGGGCCAGGTCCACCGAATATTCAGCACGGCCGCATCCGAGTTCGAGCACTATGGGATTGGCATTGCCAAAGAAGCTGTCGTGCCAATGTCCACGCATGGGACACTGGCCGTCCTTGATCTCCGAATACGGGAACTGGAAGACATGGGGATACCGGTCCATGTCTGCAAACTTCGACAGCTTGTTCTTTCCCATGGCGTATGTGCGTCAGTCTACGAACGTGATCCATCCGTGGACATCAGGCTCATCGCCATACTGGATGCCACGCAGCTTGTTGTACAAGGCTGTGGATATGGGACCTGGCTTGCCGTCCTTGCTGATGACATAGCTCTTCTGCTCTTCCAGGTCGTCAATCTTGGAGATAGGACTGATGACAGCAGCTGTGCCGCAGGCGCCGGCCTCCTCGAACGTGGCAAGCTCCTCTTCAGGTATCTGCCGGCGTTCCACCGTCATGCCCATGTCTTCTGCCAGCTGCATCAGACTCTTGTTGGTGATTGACGGCAGGATGGACGTGGACTTCGGCGTGACATAGGTATTGTCCTTGATGCCAAAGAAGTTGGCAGCACCGCACTCGTCCATGTATTTCTTCTCCTTGGCATCGAGATAGAACTCACAGCTATAGCCCTTGTCGTGGGCAATCTTGTTGGCCTTGAGGCTGGCAGCATAGTTGCCGCCAACCTTGTAGATGCCTGTGCCGAGAGGTGCAGAACGGTCGTACTCACGGATGATGACATAGGGATTGGTGGCAAAGCCGCCCTTGAAGTACGGGCCTACCGGAGTGACAAAGATGACAAAGAGATATTCCGAGGCAGGATGCACGCCCACCTGTGCGCTCATGCCGATGAGCAGCGGGCGGATGTAGAGCGTAGCTCCCGACTCATACGGTGGGATGAAACGCTCGTTGAGCTTCACTGCCGTCTTCACAGCTTCGACAAAACGCTCGGTAGAGAGTTCCGGCATCAGGATGCCACGGCATGTGGACTGCAGGCGTGCAGCGTTCTCATCGACACGGAACAGACGGATGCGTCCGTCCTTGCCACGATATGCCTTGAGCCCTTCAAAGGCCTCCTGGCCGTAGTGCAAACAAGTAGCAGCCATGTGCATCGGGATGGTCTCCTCGCTGTGGACTTCCAACTCACCCCACTGGTTGTTACGATAATAGATTCTCACATTGTAATCTGTCCTTATATATCCGAAAGGCAGATGTTTCCAATCCAATTCTTCCATATCATTTAGCTGTTTAATTGCTTTCGAATAGTAACTTATCTCGCAAAATTAAGCCTTTTTATTCACCTGCACCGTCCTCAATCGACAATTTTTTCACTTCCGCCACTGCCCCTGCGAGCTTGTCGCGGCAGAATGCGATAAGCTCATTGGCTTCGCGAATCCTGTCGGCCAGCCGGTCGATTTCAAGTTCTCCACTGTCTATCTTGTTGACGATATCCTGCAGGCGTGCCATGGCTTCGCCGTAGGTCATTTCTGTTTCGTTCTTCATTGGTTGAATCTTTTGTTTTTACGGGTCTTTATATCCTCTACGACCGATGTCAGTTCTCCCTTGTCCAATATGGTGCTGACCTTGTCGCCGCAAGACACATCGGACGCGCGGCGTACAATCTTGCCATTGCTGATTGTGATGCTGTAGCCCCGTGCCAGCAGTCGCGACGGCGAAGCGTCAGCGATGTGCTGTTGCAGCAGCTGGAGGCTGTGCTGTTCGCCCTTGAGCAGCAGCTGCGCACCCTGCGTAAAGCGGTGTCGCAGGTTCTGCAGGCGCACGGCTTCACGCATGAGGCTTTCGTTCGCACCGATGCCTATACGCGACTGCAGGCGCAGCAGATGTTCGTTGCCACGCGAGAGCATGGCCGATGCACCCTGCCAAAGCCGTGCCGAAAGTTCGTCGAGCATACCGGCAGCCCCGTCCATGGCGGCTATGAGATATTCGGCGGCAGCTGTAGGTGTCTTGACACGACAGAATGCCACGGCATCGAGCACCGTGTCATCGCGCTGATGACCGATGCCGGTGATTATAGGCAGAGGAAACTGTGCGCACGCCGAAGCAAGGCGGTAGGTGTCAAAGCCCCGCAAGTCGGACGTGGCTCCACCACCACGGAGGATGACCACTACATCATAGTCGTCGGCAGCGGCGTTTATGGCATCGAGTGCAGCAAGCACAGACTGTTCCAGTTCAAGACCCTGCATGACTGCGGGGAACAGCGTCACCTTGAAACGATAGTGATTGGGATTTGACGCAAGCTGGTCGCAGAAGTCGCCATATCCGGCTGATGTGGCCGAGCCAATGACCGCTATGCGTTGCGGCAGCAGGGGGAACGGGAGTTCCTTGTTCATGTCGATAGTCCCGTCTTCTTCAAGACGTGCCAATATCTCCTTACGCCGCATGGCCAGGTCGCCAAGCGTGAAGCTCGGGTCAATGTCGACAACCGTAAGGGAAAGCCCATAGACCTCGTGAAAGGCCACCTGCACGCAGACCAGCACCTTTATGCCGGCAGCAAGAGACTGTCCTGTGGCTTGTTCGAAGTAAGGCTTCAGCATACCGAAGACCTTGCTCCATATTGTGCCGCGCGCTTTTGCGACAATGACATCGCGCCGTGTCTCCTTCTGCACCAGTTCAAGGTAGCAGTGACCGTTGTTGACATGAAGTTCACTGATTTCGGCCTGCACCCAATAGGTATCAGGAAGTCCTTTCTCTACCGCCTGACGTATCAGGGCGTTGAGCTGTAGCAACGAGAGATATGCCGGTTCATCCATACACGCACCGCAGGTCTTTATTCTTCATGCGACTGAAGATACAGCTGATAGGCTTTCCACATATCGGGAATGCCATAGCCATAGACATTGTCGGGATAGTCGGCCCTGTCGCCCGACTGGCGGACAAGAGCTATCAGTTCCCCGACCGTCAGCTTGGGGCAGGCTTGCCACAGGCAAGCCACCATGCCGCAGACTATGGGAGCAGCAAATGAGGTTCCATTGCTGTGGCTCACACTGCCCTGTGAGGTGATGATGCTCGTCTCCACACCTACGGCAAGCACATCGGGCTTGATGCGTCCATCGGCAGTAGTGCCGACCGACGAGAAGCGGGCCAGTTCGCCATCGTCCCTGATGGCACCGACAGAGAGAACATCAAAGGCATCGGCAGGTGGCGTTATCTTCTTCCACGATGTGGTGCCGTCATTGCCTGCGCTACATACAAGGAGCATGCCCTTGCCTGCCATGAGACTGGCGGTGCGGGAGATGACTGTAGACCGCCCGTCGAGGTCGCGAAGACGGAAGTTCATCGACGTGTCATCGAACTCATTATATCCAAGCGAGGAATTGACAATGTCAACACCGACACTGTCGGCAAACTCCACTGCCGCTGTCCAGTAGTCCTGCTCAATGGGGTTCTCCGAGTAAGTGTCTTCACTACGCAGTACCCAGAACGAGGCTTCGGGTGCTGTACCGACCATGCTGTAAGGCGTGTTGGCAGCCATACACGAGAGCACGCTCAGTCCGTGGCTGGTCTCTGCAAACATATCGTCGTCAGGATTGACGAAGTCTTTATGCCCCACAACGTCCACATGCTTGAGGGCGGGGATCTTGTCAAGGTTATGGAACCCGCCATCAATGATGGCAATGGTCATGCCCTGTCCACGGAAGCCCTTACGGTGCAGGCGGTCACCGCCACTGATATGTATCTGCCTGTATGCAGCACCATAGAGCGTGTCCTTGTAGTGAGGCAAGTGTCCGACCACCTCATTGCGTTGCGCCACTGCCGGACGACGGACATGAACAGGAACAGTCCACACTTTCTCGACGCTCCTGACAAACGGGAGTGCGGATATGCGGCTGACTGACGTGGGGTCCGAGCATGCCACGGTGACAAAGTTCTGCCATTTGCTCCGTGCTATCACCTTTGCGCCCGTAGCTTTTATAGCATCAACGTATTCGGAGCATACAGGCAGGTCGGTTGAGTCGACATTGAGGTGCTGCCGCTGCCGCCGCTCGATTGACTTCGCGGAGAGGAACTGTTCGGGGCGATCCAAGGAATATGCTGTGGCATGCTTATCGGTCAGCACGACACGGTATTTCAGTGTGTCGCCCTCTTCCTGCTGCGCGCCGGAGTGAGGATTGGCACCTGCCGCCATGAATGCGGTCAGCAATGCCAATATAATAAGGTATCTTCTCATCGTTGCATTTGTTTTTGTGTGTTATCCTTCTATGAGCACGACAGCATAGGCAGCCATGCCTTCCTCGTGTCCCACGAAGCCGAGCTTTTCGGTGGTAGTGGCCTTGATTGACACCTCGTCTTCCGTGACCTGAAGAATCTCTGCCAGTACAGTCTTCATACGAGGGATGTGGGGATTGATCTTAGGGTGTTCGGCACATACCGTGGCATCAACGTTGCCCACATGATAGCCTTTCGTGCCAATGAGGCGGACGGTCTCACGCAGCAACAGCTTACTGTCGATGTCCTTATACCGGTCGGCTGTGTCGGGGAACTGGAAGCCTATGTCGCGCATATTGGCAGCTCCGAGCAGGGCATCGCAAATGGCATGTATCAGCACGTCGGCATCAGAATGTCCCAACAGTCCCCTGTCATGCTCCAGCCTGACACCTCCGAGCCACAATTCACGTCCCTCAACCAAGCGATGGACATCGTAACCAAATCCTACCCTGATTTTCATCGTCTATGTGCCTTCCCCTCTTACCTTATGTTAAAGTCCAACACTTTCGTACCTTCTATATATCCGTCGAGATGCTGTCCCACCCTCACGGGAGCGGAACCGACGGGTGCTCCTGTGAATAGCAGGTCGCCAATCTTCAGCGTCATGAACCGGCTTACGTAGGCCAATGTGCTGTCTACCGAACACAGCATATCAGCCGTGTTTCCCGCTTGTGTCTCTGTACCGTCAACATCAAGGCTGAAGCCGATGTTCTGAATGCCGTGTTCTATCTGCGCAAGCGGTATGAACGTGCCTATGGCTGCCGACTCGTCGAAACCCTTGCTGAGTTCCCACGGAAGGCCTTTCGATATGTATTGCTTCTGCAAGTCATCGGCGGTAAAGTCGATGCCGACAGTTACAGCATCATAATATCTATGGGCGAACTGCCTGTCCACACACTTCCCGAGGCGCGATATGCGGACCACAAGCTCAGCCTCATAGCGCACGTCGGCAGAGAAATCGGGCACGAAGAACGGGCGACCATCCTTCAGCAATGCCGAGTCCGGCTTTAGGAACACGGTGGGTTCAGAGTGTCTGCGGTTCTTTTCTTCTGCCGACATCCCGCTGTTGGCATAGTTGCCTGCCACGGCTATAATCTTCATGCTTCTTCCTGTTTACACATTATTGAAAAGCACAAGGCGACCAAGCTGTCACCAGCCGGTCGCCTTGTAATTGTTCATCGTATGTTCATCTCTACAGTGTCGTTCAGACAACCACGAATTACTCTGCACGCAGAGTGAAACGCTTGAAGTCTGTCACTGTGAGATCCTTGTCAAACTTATGCAGGTATTCAGCAACGCTCAGCTTGGCATCCTTGTTATATTCCTGCAACAGCAGGCAGACATCCTTGAAGAACTTTGCCATACGTCCGCGGGCGATGTTCTGAACCATCTGCTCCTGCATGTTGGCAGCCTTCTCCTTTGCTGTCTCGTCCTTGATGCGGCGGATTTCCTCTGCCTGAGCCTCGGTAATCATGCCTTTGGCGATACCCTCGGCAAGATGATCCTCGTTCTCGGAGATGTAGAGGTTGAAACCGGCCTTCTTCAAGGCGTTCTCTACAGCCTTGTTGACCTGCTCCTCCTTGGTCTTCTCAATGGCTACAGCCATCTCGTTGTCCTTAACGCTCTGTGCGACATGAGCCTCGTCGATTGCTATCGGGTTCATCGCTGCAATCTGGAGTGTCACCTCGTGTCCGGCCTCGTCGAAGCCAGGCTTGTTGAGGACTGCCAACGTGCAGAGGAAGTTCTTGTTCTGGTGGTTGTATGCATAGACAGCCGTACCCTCAGCAGTCATGTAGCCATCCAGCTCCATCTTCTCACCAGTGATGCCACTGCGGTCTGTCACCAAGTCTGCAACAGTGCTTCCACCGATGGTAAGAGCCTTGACATCATCGAGTGTCTTGCAACGGTTGGCAACGGCAGCATCGAGGATGCTCTGTGTCAGTGCGACGAAATCGGCATTGTTGGCAACGAAGTCGGTCTCGCACTTCAAGGCAATCATTGCACCGAAGTTGCCGTCAACCTTGACAAGCACGCAGCCCTCGGAAGCCTCGCGATCCGAACGCTTGGCTGCCACAGCCTTGCCCTTCTCGCGGATAATCTTGATAGCCTCGTCGAAGTCGTTGTTTGCCTGAGTCAGGGCATTCTTGCAATCCATCATGCCTGCTCCGGTCATTTTGCGGAGTTTGGTAATATCAGCTATTGTTACACCCATTTTGTATTGTCCTTTCTTTATTCGGGGTTATAGAAAATCGTTAGAGCACTTGAGCGAAGCCGTCAAGCCTCCTCTTCTGTGCTCTGTGCCGGTGCAGCCTCAACGGCTTCACCGTCTTCCTGCTTGTCGGCACGTGCAGGTCTTCTTCTGCGTGTGCGCGGAGCCTTCTCTGCTGCGGCACCCTCACCGGCAGCTTCCATGTCGACCTTCTCAGCCTTGCGCTCCTCAATGCCTTCCTGCATTGCTGCACAGCAAGCGTCGAGAATAGCCTCGATGGACTGTGTTGCGTCGTCGTTGGCGGGGATTACGAAATCAATGTTGTTAGGATTCGAGTTCGTATCGACGATGCCAAACACTGGGATACCCAAACGGTTAGCCTCATGTACGGCAATCTTCTCCTTCATCACATCGATAACGAACAGAGCTGACGGCAGACGTGTGAGGTCGGCGATTGAGCCCAAGTTCTTCTCCAGCTTGGCACGCTGACGTGAAATCTGCAGTATCTCGCGCTTCGAGAGGTTTGCAAACGTACCGTCGTTGGTCAGCTTGTCGATGTTGGCCATCTTCTTGACAGCCTTGCGTATTGTCGGGAAGTTTGTGAGCATACCGCCTGGCCAACGCTCTGTGACGTAGGGCATGCCGACCGACTGTGCCTTCTCGGCAACAACTTCCTTAGCCTGTTTCTTAGTAGCAACAAAGAGGACCTTCTTTCCAGACTTCACGATTTGCTTCAAAGCTTCAGCAGCCTCGTCTACTTTAGCAACAGTCTTGTTAAGGTCAATGATATGTATGCCGTTGCGCTCCATGAAGATGTAAGGAGCCATTGCAGGATTCCATTTTCTCTTGAGATGACCGAAATGGCAACCTGCCTCAAGTAATGTGTCGAAATTTGTTCTTGACATTGTTTCTTCTTGTTTAATCGTTTACTTTCTTTTTTGTTTTGATAACCAACCGTCGGGTAGCCTAAACCTACGAGTCCCGACAGTTTAGATACTAAACGTATTCTCTGTCCTCCGAGATTTCCAAAACTGCAAGACTTGACATTAACGCTTGCTGAACTGGAATCTGCGGCGAGCCTTTGGACGTCCTGGCTTCTTACGCTCAACGGCACGCGGGTCACGTGTCATGAAGCCTTCGGCACGCAGGGCAGCCTTGTCTTCGGGATTAATCTTGACCAATGCACGTGCGATGGCCAGGCGCAAAGCCTGAGACTGGCCGGTGAAGCCGCCACCTGTCAGGTTCGCACGGATGTCATACTTCTCAACGACATCCAGCTTGTTAAGGGGCTGCTTTACGACGTACTGCAGTATTCCTGACGGGAAATACACAGCCAAGTCCTTGTTGTTTATGGTGATTTTGCCTGTACCTTCCTTCATGAAGATACGTGCGATAGCACACTTACGTCTGCCTAATGCATTTATAACTTCCATATCTTCCTACAATATTATTTGAATGCGTTAATGTCTATCAGTTTAGGCTCCTGAGCCTGATGTTTGTGCTCGCTTCCAGCGTAGATGTAGAGATTGTCGAGGAGCTGTGCACCGAGTCTGTTCTTCGGCAGCATGCCCTTCACAACACGTCTCAGCAGACGGTCGGCACCGTTGGGCTTTGCCAGCAACTTTGCCGGTGTAATCTCTCTCTGTCCGCCAGGATAGCCTGTGTAGGAGATATAGGTCTTGCCGTTCCACTTGTTTCCGGTCAGAACGACTTTGTCGGCGTTAATGATGATGACATTGTCGCCGCAATCTACGTGAGGAGTAAAGTTAGGTTTGTACTTGCCCCTCAACAATTTCGCAACCTTTGAGCCCAGACGGCCTAACACCTGGTCTGTGGCATCGACTACAACCCATTCTTTGTTGACTGTAGCCTTGTTTGCAGAAATGGTCTTGTAACTTAAAGTATCCACTCTAATAATTTTTAATTGTTACTACTAATAAACGACCCCTCGTGTCTGTCCCTCGGCCAAAAGGGTTTTCAACACACTAAGAATCATTGGCTTATCTATTCACAGATAATAATCGGCTTGCAAAGGTACGGCTTTTATCGTTTCCGGCAATAAAAATCGTACTGTTTTTACTGAGGGTCAGAACTCTGCGTTCTTCGGCGTGCGCGGATAAGGAATGACATCACGGATATTCGACATTCCGGTGACGAACAGTATCAACCGCTCAAAGCCAAGTCCGAAACCGCCATGGGGGCACGAACCGTACTTGCGTGTGTCAAGATACCACCACATGTCCTTCATCGGTATGTTGCGGCTCTCTATCTCAGCACTCAGCTTGCCGTAGTCTTCTTCGCGCACGCTGCCGCCGATAATCTCGCCGATGTGAGGGAAGAGCACGTCGGTGCCCTGTACGGTCTTGCCGTCCTGGTTTATCTTCATGTAGAAGGCTTTGATCTCTTTCGGATAGTCTGTCATGATGACCGGACGCTTGAAGTGCTGCTCCACAAGATAGCGTTCATGTTCGGCGGCAAGATCCATGCCCCACGACACTGGGAACTCGAACTTGTGTCCGCCACGGACAGCCTCTTCGAGTATCTTCACGCCCTCGGTGTACGGCAGGCGCACGAAGTCCTCCTTCAGCACTCCCTGCAGGCGTTCTATCAATGTCGGGTCTATCATCTTGTTGAGGAACTGCAGGTCGTCCATACAGTTGTCGAGTGCCCACTTGACACAATGCTTTATGAAGTCTTCCTCCAGATCCATAAGGTCGTCAAGGTCGATGAACGCCACCTCCGGCTCCACCATCCAGAACTCAGCCAGATGGCGCGGTGTGTTGGAGTTCTCGGCACGGAATGTCGGGCCGAAGGTATAGATGGCCCCCAGGGCTGTGGCTGCCGTCTCACCCTCGAGCTGTCCGCTGACGGTGAGTGATGTCATCTTGCCGAAGAAGTCGTCGTCATAGATTATCCTGCCGTCTGCATCTTTCTTCAGGTCATAGAGGTTCTTCGTAGTGACCTGGAACATCTCACCGGCACCCTCACAGTCGCTGGCCGTGATTATCGGCGAGTTGAAGTAGTAGAAGCCATGCTCGTGGAAATACTTGTGTATGGCTATGGCCATATTGTGCCTGATGCGGAACACTGCGCCAAAGGTGTTCGTGCGCATGCGCAGATGTGCCACCTCGCGCATGAACTCCATCGAGTGTCCTTTCTTCTGCAACGGGTATGTGCTGTCGCAAACGCCAAGCACCTCAATGCCGACAGCCTGAAGCTCCACAGCCTGTCCCGAGCCTACCGACTCTGTCAGCGTGCCGTTGACGCTGAGACAGGCTCCGGTGGTGATGTCCTTGAGCAGGGCATCGCCGAACTTCTCGATGTCAACCACGATCTGGACGTTGTTGATGGTTGAGCCGTCGTTCAGCGCGATGAAGCTGACCTTCTTGCTGCCACGGCGCGTGCGCACCCATCCCTTGACGTTCACCACCGTGCCGAAGTCCGTCCGCTTCAGCAAATCCGATATTTTAGTCCTGCGAATCTTATCCATAACAATTCTGCTCCTTATACCATATTATATATATGTATCTCTATCATTCAAACGAACCCATATACAGGCGGTTGACCTCCATCTGCGTCAGGAAGCGCCACTCGCCACGACGCAGGCCTTTCTTTGTCAGACCGGCAAACAGCACGCGGTCCAACTTGACCACGCGGTAGCCCAGTGACTCAAACAGGCGGCGCACGATGCGGTTCTTGCCCGAGTGTATCTCGATGCCGACCTCGTTCTTCTTGGTTTCGTCGACGAAGTTCAAGGCATCGGCATGTATCTCGCCGTCGTCCAGCTCCACGCCGGAAAGAACCTTGTCGAAGTCCTCCTGCGTCAGATCCTTGTCGAGACGTACCTGATAGATTTTCTTCTTCACGAATTTGGGATGCGTCAGCTTCGATGCCAGGTCACCGTCGTTGGTCAGCAGCAGCACACCCGTTGTGTTGCGGTCGAGCCGCCCCACCGGATATATGCGCTCCAGGCATGCACCGTTGACAAGATCCATCACTGTCCGGCGTTCCTGCGGGTCGTCGGTGGTGGTGACGGTATCCTTCGGCTTGTTCAGCAGGACATAGACCTTACGCTCTATGTTGACTGTCTGGTCGTGGAACTTCACCACATCACTGCGCTTGACCTTCGTTCCGAGTTCGGTCACCACAGTGTCGTTGACCGACACCACGCCTGCCTGAATGAACTCGTCGGCTTCACGACGCGAGCATATCCCCGCGTTCGCAAGATAGCGGTTCAGGCGTATCGGTGCATCGGGGTCGGCATTCTGCTCCTTATACTCTATCTGCTTGCGCTTCGAGTATTTCGCATTAGGGTCGTAGTCCGCACTGTGCTGGCGTTGCGGACGGCCATAGCCGTTGCCGCCGCCGAAGCGTCCGCCACGGGCGTTGTTCTGTCCGTAGCCTCCGGCGCGATACTGCGGACGGCCATAGCTGTTGCCGCCATAACCGCCGTTGTTGTTGCCGTAGCCACCACCGTAGGAACGCTGCGGGCGACCTTCCGCGCCTTCGCCGTTCTGACTGTTGAAGCGCGGACGGTAGGGACGCTGCTGCTGGCCGTCACCACTGTTGTACGAGTTGTTGTAGCCGTTGTAGTTGTTGTATCGCGGACGGTAAGGACGCTGTTGCTGACCGTCGCCGCCATTGTACGAGTTGTTATAGTTGTTGTAACGCTGCGGCCGGCCTTCAGCTCCTTCACCGTTCTGGCTGTTGAAGCGCGGACGATAGGGACGCTGTTGCTGGCCGTCGCCGCCGTTGTACGAGTTGTTATAGTTGTTGTAACGCTGCGGCCGGCCTTCCGTTCCTTCACCGTTCTGGCTGTTGAAGCGCGGACGATAAGGACGCTGTTGCTGGCCGTCGCCGCCGTTGTACGAGTTGTTATAGTTGTTGTAACGCCGCGGACGGTCTTCCGCTCCTTCACCGTTCTGGCTGTTGAAGCGCGGGCGGTAGGGACGCTCGTCACGCGAGTTATAGTCGTGCCATACGCGGCCGCCGCCATTGGGGTTGAAGCGCGGACGATAGCCGCGTTGCCTGTCGCCGCCCTCATAGGTGCGGTGCGGACGGCTGTCGCCGTCATTGGCATCCCTGCCGTATGACACTCTCTCGTAGTTGCTTTCGCCCGTCTTGCCGGCATCATCGCTGTTGCCACCGGTGGCGTCTTCCCATTTCTCGTTGTCTGTACTCATAATGTTGCTTTGTGAAAAAATATGTGTAACTCAGCCTCACGGCCTCTTTCCTATTGTCTTTGATTCTGTTTCTGTGTCCTGTCGGCGGCGTGACGGTGCGCGGCACGCCTACATGTAAGAATGATGCAAGTCCTTTATAGTCCTGTGTAGTTATGTGGTGTTATGGCCTTCAGCTCCTTCTTCACCTCGTCGCTGACGTTCAGTTCGTCGACAAACCGGTGGATGGACAGCTCCGTGACCTCGTCGTTCGTGCGTGTCAAGGCTTTCAGAGCCTCATACGGATGCGGATAGCCCTCGCGGCGCAGTATGGTCTGTATGGCCTCTGCCACCACGCTCCAGCAGTTGTCGAGGTCGCTGTATATGGCTTCCTTGTTCAGCAGCAGCTTGCGCAGGCCCTTTAGCGTGCTCTTGACTGCAATCACGGTGTGGCCAAGGGGCACCCCGATATTGCGCAGCACGGTTGAGTCTGTCAGGTCGCGCTGAAGGCGCGACACCGGCAGCTTGGCTGCCAGATGCTGGCAGATGGCATTTGCCATGCCGACATTGCCTTCTGAGTTCTCGAAGTCTATCGGGTTGACCTTGTGGGGCATGGCACTCGAGCCGACCTCGCCCGCCTTGATTTTCTGATGGAAGTAGCCCATCGATATATACATCCAGAAGTCACGGTCCATGTCCATGATGATGGTGTTGATGCGCTTCAGCCCGTCAAACACGGCAGCCATGTTGTCGTAGTTCGAGATCTGTGTGGTATAAAGCTCACGCTCCAGCCCGAGCTTCTCGCTGACGAACCTGTTGCCAAACTCGCGCCAGTCATAGTCGGGATATGCCACATGATGGGCGTTGAAGTTGCCCGTTGCACCGCCGAACTTGGCTGTTATGGGGACAGCCTTCAGCAGAGCCTTCTGACGTTGCAGGCGGTAGACATAGACCATCACCTCCTTGCCCAGCCGCGTGGGCGATGCCGGCTGTCCGTGTGTCTTGGCCAGCATGGGTATGTCCTTCCACTCCTCGGCATAAGCGGCGAGCTGTTCTTCCAGCTCATCGATGAGAGGATAGAATACGTCGGCGAGAGCCTCCTTGAGCGACAGCGGCACGGACGTGTTGTTGATGTCCTGCGATGTCAGGCCGAAGTGTATGAACTCCTTGTATGGCTCCAGTCCGCCGATGCGGTCAAATTGTTCCTTCAGAAAATACTCCACCGCCTTCACGTCGTGATTTGTCACGCTCTCGATGTCCTTGATGCGGGCGGCATCGGCCTCGGAGAAGTTGCGGTATATGCCTCTCAGCGTCTCGAACACCGGACGGTCGACGGCGGCGAGCTGCGGCAGGGGTATCTCGCAGAGGGCAATGAAATACTCCACCTCTATTCTGACACGGTAGCGTATCAGTGCAAATTCCGAGAAGTAGGCAGCCAAAGGCTCTGTCTTGCTGCGGTAGCGGCCGTCAATCGGCGATATCGCGTTGAAAACGTCAAGTTCCATCTTTCTATTGTCTCCGTGCGTCTTTTGAAAATGCAAAAGTACGAGTTTTTTCTTTACCGCCATCACGGACAGGCAAAATGTTGGGACAACAGAATTAGTGGAGGTTGCAACTTTGTGACTTATCAAAGCTTTGTAACCGACCATCCTGAGGGGATGCCGCTTACATTGCCTGTCAGCAATTGTAAGGTATCTTTCTTCTTGATAGTTCCAGAAGATGCCACCCCGTAAAGCCAGAAAGCGAAGGCCCCACCATTATCATTTATGGTATTTACATTTTCAACCCTTATTGTCACCGCACTCAGATTAGAACAGCCGTAGAACATACAGCGGTAGCAATCTGGTCCAAGCGTCGCATTCGTCAGCTCGGGTGCTGTTTTGAGAGATGTGCAGCCTTGGAACATATAGCTGTAGCAGGACGTTGCAAGCTTCGTTGCCTCGAGTGCAGGTACTGTCGTGAGAGATGTGCAGCCGGAGAACATACTGGAGTAGCAATAGTCTGCAAGGGTTGTTGCCGGCAGTTTGGGTGCTGTTCCGAGAGAGGTGCAGCCTTGGAACATTAGTTCGCAGCAATTGGCTGCAAGCGTTGTTGCCGGCAGCTCCGTCGGTACTGTCGTGAGAGATGTGCAGCCGGAGAACATTTGTTTGCAGCTCTCTTTTGCAAGCGTCGTTGCCGGCAGCGTCGTTACTGTCTTGAGTGTTGTGCAGTCTTTGAACATCTGGTAGTAACACTTTTCTGCAAGCGTCGTTGCCGACAAAGCAGGTGCTGAGGTGAGTCCCTTGCAGCCGGAGAACATACTGGAGTAGCAGGACGGTTGCATCGTCTTTGCATTGAGGACAGGTGCCGAAGCGAGCTTTGTGCAGCCGGAGAACATTCGTTCGTAGCAGGACTGTTTAAGGCTCGTTGCCGGCAGGTCAGGTGCCGAGGTGAGAGCTGTGCAGCCGTAGAACATATAGCTGTAGCAATACGTTGCGAGTGCTGTTGCCGGCAGGTCGGGTGCCGAGGTAAGTTGCGTGCAGCCCTTGAACAGATAGATGAACCTTGCGTCCCCTGTACTTTCCGTACTGTAATTTTCATAGTCGACAAGCGTCCGTATGTCTCCCGATGCAGCTACGGGAACTTTGGTATCAGTAAACGAAATGGTGCTGTAATTACCACTACTTGTGCTGCTGCCCGCCGTACCTGCCGAGGATTTTCCACGAAGCCTCAGGTCTTTCCCTGTACCTCCGAACGTCACTTCTGTTCCTGTGGTGACTGTCTTCCATTCCCCGCCTCCCACGGAATACTCGAATGTACCGAAGTTCGTGACAGAGTTTGTCGGCAGTGTCATCTTGAATTTCTGCTCGGAAGCGGCCTTGAAGGTGACATACGGGATGTACTTAAGGTCGAAACTGTATTCATATTTCTTGCCTGCCG
>CAVERK010000037.1:0-16991 GCA_963618035.1 bacterium | reverse complement strand
ATGGTCTCGCGCGGCGTGAACTCCGCGTTGACCCACATGTACCGCTGATTGAAGTGCGGATTATCCCATCCGTCACCTCTGGCCCACTCCTTGCTCCATGGTGTCAGGTCTGTCTTATAGATGACGAAGTCTTTCGTCGGTGACACGCCGGGGATGAACCTCGGCTGACGCGGGATCGGCCATACCCGAGGGGTATCGATTGGCTCGTCGATACGCATGTAGTAATAGCCGCGCACGCTGTAACGGTAAGGCTGGTAATAGATGTTGTCGGCTATCGAGAAGTCCATGGAGCAGCCCACGCCGTCGACGACGAGACGATAGCAGCCGGGCGTCGCTTCGCGGAAGTCGATGGTCCAGACATCAGAGCCTGTGAGGTTTTTCTGCCCAGCCTCATAGCGAGCGTCAGCTGCTTTCTTCCAGAACCTCACCGATGATACCTCCTGCTTCGTACCGTCACCCACGTTATATAGGTATACCTTCTTGCCTTCAAACGAAGAGTAATCACGGCTGCCACCATCACCGAGCCAGTAGTAGAGGTCGGCTGCCTTCACCTGCTCCTGAGGAGCATAGCCGATGATGTTGACATGGATGGCCTCCGACGGGGTGTTCCAGATGTCAAAGGTCACGGTAGCCGTCCTGGCCTCTGTGCCGATGCCATCGGGTATGGCAACGGTGTAGCTGCATCCCTGACGCATGGAGTGAGGCAGACGCAGGTAGACCCAGTGGTCGAGGGCCATGCGCAACTGATTGTCGACGTTCATCGGCTTGGCACGGCGGAAGAGACCCTTGCACTGAGGGGAGGCACAAAGGATACTGACTGAGATGCCACCTGCCGACTCTCCCGCAATAGTGATGTTATCCGGATCACCGCCGAAGGCAGCGATATTGTCGTGTATCCATTTCAGAGCCATGATCTGGTCCATGATGCCATAGTTGCCCGACATGCCGTCGGCAGACTCCTTATCCAGAGCGGGATGACACATGAAACCGAGTGCACCAAGACGATACTCGATGCTGCAGTAGATGATGCCGTTGTCGACGAAACTGTCCTGCGTGCCCGAGTAAGAGCCCGTCAGGAACGCACCGCCATGGATCATCACGAACACCGGCAGCTTGTCATTCTTGGTCTTTGCAGGAGTCTGGACGCTCAGATAGAGGCAGTCCTCACTCATCGGGATCTCATTGCCGTTCTGATTGGGATCGGTAGGCTGAGGTGGCCTGTTACCCCACTTATCGGCTTTATACACACCCTTCCACGGTTTCTTTGCCACAGGTACCTTCCAGCGGAGGTTGCCCACGGGTGGCTCTGCGTAGGGTATATTCTTGTACAAGGCATAACTGCCGCCATCAACGCCTTCTATCTCACCTTGAGCTACTGTGGCGCGGACGATCTGTGCTGATGCCGCGCCACAGTAGGTTATCAATAATAGTAATGCTAAAACAAAATGTTTCATTATCTTACTATATCATAGATTCTATCATTAGATATTAGGAGTATCCCAAACTTTAGTCTTTGTGCAAACAGCACGCTTTGTCAGACCACCGATACGAATATCGAAGTCGCCTTTCTCCAGACGCCATTTGCCGTCAGCACCAACAAACGCCATGTCCTTTGCTGGCAGGCGGAAGGTAACGGTCTTTGTTTCACCAGGCTGAAGCTCTATCTTCGTAAAGTCACGCAGGCGCTTGTTGTCAGGAACGATAGATGCCACAAGATCACTTGTATAGAGCAGTACAGCTTCCTTGCCAATGCGTGACCCCGTATTCTTCACGTCAACGCTGACAGTCAGCACATCGTCGGCACTGAACTGCGCCTTGTCTACACGCAGATTGCTATAGCTGAATGTTGTATAGCTCAGTCCATAACCGAAAGGCCACATCAGGCTGACCTTCGCGTCGTAGTTGTAAGCACCAGCCATGGTACCTACCTCTTCGCTGACCTTATAGTCATAGGTGTGCAGAGAGTTGATCTCACGAGGATAAGTATAAGGCAACTTAGCTGAGAAGTTAGCGTCACCTGCTAACAGGTTGGCTAGTGCATCAGCACCATAGTTACCGGGCAGCAGGATGTCGACGACGGCATTGGCCAGCGGCTCGATGTCAGTGATCAGGCGCGGACGGCCTTCGTTGAGGACAAGGATGATGGGCTTGCCGGTCTTGGCGAGTGCCTTGACCAGGTCGCGCTGGTTCTTCGACAGCCAGAGGTCTGAGAGGTTGCCCGGTGTCTCGGTGTAGCTGTTCTCACCGATGGCGGCGATGATGACATCAGCACCTTGTGCAGCGGCTACGGCGCGGTCGATCTGCGGCTCGTTCTCTGCATCGTACTGACCATTCTCATCATAGGTGACACCCTGCTCCAGAATGATGTTCTCCTTGCCATATTTGTTGCAGAGCGCCTCATAGATGGTGTTGTATTTCTCAGCGAGGTCCTCAGCCTTCGAGCCCTGCCAGGTATAGCTCCATCCACCGTGGATGCAACGCATCTGATTGGCGTTAGGACCTGTGAGCAAGACCTTCTTGCCAGGGGCCAGGGGCAGGATGCCGTCGTTCTTCAGCAGCACCTCTGTCTCCTCAGCAGAACGCAGTGCAGCCTCAGCAAACTCCTCTGATCCGAACTTCTCGTAACCCTTGCCGCCAGTGTTAGGCTCATCGAAGAGTCCCAGACGGTATTTCACACGGAGGATGCGGCGCACGGCGTCATCGATGCGCTCCATCTTCACCTTGCCCTCCTCGACAAGCTCTTTCAGCAGTGGGCAGAAGTCGATGCTGTAAGGATCCATCGACATATCGACACCTGCATTGATGGCGATGCGGATAGCATCCTTCTTGTCCTTCGCTACCTTCTCGCGGGTGTAGAGGTTGTTGATATCGGCCCAGTCGGTGACAATCATGCCGTCCCAGTTGAGGTCCTGCTTCAGCCACTTTGTCATATATTCCCAACTGGCATGGACAGGAACGCCATTGATGCTGCTTGAGTTGACCATCATTGTCAGCGTACCGGCAAGGGCAGCCTGCTTGAACGGCTCGAAATATTTCTCGCGGAGCATGGCTGGTGAGAGATAGGCCGGCGTGCGGTCCTTACCGCTCCAGGGTGCGCCGTAAGCCATGTAGTGCTTCGTGCTTGTGCCGATGTGGAAACGGTCGATGTGGTTAGGATCGTTGCCCTGATAGCCATTGATCTCAGCCACGACCATCTTCGAGTTGACGATGGGGTCCTCGCCGAAGCTCTCCCAGATACGTGGCCAGCGCGGGTCACGGCCGAGGTCGATGACAGGATTATACACCCACGGGCAGTTGGCTGCGCGGCTCTCATAGGCCGTGATCTCTGCGCCGCGGCGTGCCAGCTCGGTGTTGAACGATGCCGAAAGGTTGATGGGCTGCGGGAAGAGGGTGCCACCCTGCGTGTAGGTGACACCGTGGTTGTGGTCGAGACCGTAGATCGTCGGGATGCCGAGATACTTCATCGACTTCTTCTGGATCAGACGGATCCACTTCAGCCACTGATCTACTGTCGCCGCACGAGTACCAGGAGCATTGAGGACGGAGCCCACCTTCCACTTCGAGAGACAGGTGTCGAGCATCACCTCGTTGAGCTTCCACACACTCTTCGGGTTGCCTTTGTAGATGTCGAGGTTGTAGGGGGCGAGCTTGTCGATGATCTCCTTGTCGGAGAGTTTCAGCAGTTCGTTTGCTCTCTCCTCTGGTTGTCCTAACTCTCGCAGAGCCTGCCCTACCTTGTTTCGGTCGAGCTTGGCGTTCTCCACAACAGATTTTCCCATCACGTCGAGGTTCAGCTCCAGCATCTGACCGATCTTCTCGTCGAGTGTCATCTTGCTGAGCGTCTTCTCTATCTTTGCTTCTATCTCTGCGTCGCGTGGTATAGCAGGTTTCACACTCTGTCCAAACACACTGACACCTATAAACATCAGTGCTGCTAATACTACAGTTTTCTTCATAAATTTATCTTATTTTTCTGTTACGAATGATCTTACTGTTCATCTTCTCAAACTGGTCCAGTTGTGCCTTATGAGGGACGCCGACGAGCGACGCGCCTTTGTAGAACTGCATCACGGTCTCTTCATCAGCATTGAACGCCGGCCAGTAAGGCAGCCCCGGGGCATTAGGGTTGAGGGTCTTTGCAAAATTGGTCCAGTACCGCTGCATCATCTCACTGATGGCAGACTCATGCTCATGATTGCCTTCGCGTCGCTGTGCGTTATGCATCTCACCATTGATATAGAGGATGTCATCGGCATGTGACACACCGTTGCGTGGGCGGTCACCGATGCAGCTGATCGTCGAAGGCTGTGCCAGGAAGGCGGCCCACACCGGTGCCTTGCCGGTCTTCATCTGCAGGCGTGCCCAAGCATAGGTACCCCATCCGAAAATTTTCTCTCGCATGATGGCGTTGTTGGCGACTACCGCTTCCTGATCGTTTGACGCAGGATAGAGGCGCAGCATCTCTTTAGCATACTTGCCATAGTCGCGCCGGAGACTCTCCTTGTATTCCTTGAGTGTGACAGGACGGCTAAACATAGCACCTTCGTCAGAGTTGACCATAACGATCACAGGCACATCATTATATCTGCCGGTCTCATAGTTCTTGTAAAGGTCGTCAGTGATGACGTAGCCGTCGATGCAGGGAGAGAAGCCGGCGAAGTCACAGTCGTCGCCAGTCAGTGCGAAGGCATCCATCTTTCTCATCTCGGCGATCGACTTTGCACCTAGGTATTTCTGGAACTCCACGCCATGCTTCTCTGCTTCAGCCTGTGTCCTGTCGTTGGGGCCGAACCAACCGCCGCTCTGGCTGATGGCAGCGCGGAAGAGGCCCTTTGCCTCCGGTGAGGCACAGAGGATGCTCGTGCTCATGGCTCCCGCTGACTCGCCGAAGACCAGCACCTTCGACGGGGCACCTCCGAACGCCTTGATATTTCTCTGCACCCATTTCAGTGCATAAATCTGGTCCAGGATGCCGTAGTTGCCTGAGTGTCCGTCTCCTTCCTTTGTCAGCTCGGGGTGAGCGAGGAATCCGAGTGCTCCTGTGCGGTACTCTATCGACACGACGACCACGCCATGGCGTGCCAAAGGTGTGAAGAGGTCGTTGGCATATCCGTGTGTACGCCATCCGCCGCCATGGATCCATACCATAACTGGCAGCTTGTCGTCTGTTGATGTGGCGGGAGTGGAGATGCCGAGGTAGAGGCAGTCTTCCGACATTCTGAAGTTTGACGAGTCAGGGAGCGTGGGCTGTGGTGGCCATGAACCATAGTCTTTCGCTTTGTACACACCTTTCCAAGACTTGGCAGGCTGCGGTGCCTTCCATCGCAGGTCACCCACAGGTGGCGCAGCATAAGGGATGGCCTTATAGATGGCTACATCATTACCGTCAAGCTCTCCCTCTATGTCACCGGTCTCGATGTGCGTCTTGAGTATGGGACGTGCTGCAGCCTCTCTGTGGGGGCGCTGAGCAGGGTGACAGTGCAGGATCTCCTGATACTCACGGTCGAAATTATGCTTGATCTCGCTCTTCGACTGGAAGATGAAGCAATCACCGCCTTCCGCCATGTACGGTTTCCACGTCGGCTCACCCTTGACATTGGGATTGCCCGTATAGGCGAAATTCACCCACGCCTGACTCATGACGTCAGACACATGGAGCTCATCGGCATTCTTTGTTGAGAAGTCGCCATCGGGGTCGTCACCGATATTGAAGAACGCGAAGTCCACATCATTGCCATGGGCTGCCACATTCGTCTTCTTCGACTTGCAGTTGAACAGATAACAGTAGACCGGTGCCTTATGGACTTTCGTGATCTTGTCTGCTGCCTCTATGGTGCTGTAACGCATGCCACCATCGACAGCCAGCATGTCACCCGGACGGCTGTCAGGCCATGCTGCCTTGAACAGCTTGATGAAACGCTCAGCATCAGCGCCGAGACGCTCCTTCAGCATCGTCTTAGCCTCATCCATCGTGATGTTGCCGGGATAGGGTTCACCCTCACTGATGACGGTACCCATGATGATGGGTTTCTTGCTGGAGAAGCTGGGGAAAGAAGGCGTATACGGATTCTGTGCCACCACCTCACCGTCAGGTGTCGGCGAGAAGGCAGCGAAACGGGCAGCAGCAGGATCAGCAGCCTGCGAAGCGATGACTTCTGTGGCACGCTGTCCGGCAGCGGCGAGTTCGTCATAGGGCACATCCCTGATCTTGTCTACGTCTGCCGGCGCGATGCCCAACTGATGAAGCACCTCCAGGCCGAGCTTCTGTGAGAGTTCACGTGAGTTGTCGCTGGCGAAGGCACCGCTCATGATGATGGCACGCTTGAACAGGTCTTTGGCAGCAGGCATGCACAGGAGTGTCGCCACCTTGCCACCCCCACCCGACTGTCCCATGATGGTCACGTTGTCAGGATCGCCGCCGAAGGCAGAGATGTTATCATGTATCCATTGCAGTGCAGCGACGATGTCGAGCATGCTCTGGTTACCGGTCTGCTGGTATTTCCCTCCACATGCCGAGAGGTCGAGGAATCCCAGGATGTTCAGACGGTGATGGAGGCTGACGGCCACCACATCCTTCGTTGCCAGTCCGATGCACGGGTTCCATGTCGTCGTGCCGGCACCATAGCCTCCGCCGTGGATCCAGAGCATGACGGGTTTCTTCTTTGCCTGTGTGTCCTTGGTCCAGACGTTCAGCACCTGACAGTCTTCCGACATTGGGATGACATATCTGCTGTCGGGCTGTGACACCTGATAACTGATGGGGCCATAATGGTCGCACACCATGACAGTGTCCCACTTCTCGGTCTTCACCGGTGGCATGAAACGCTCGGCACGTGCATAAGGAATGCCATAGAACGACATCACGCCGCGTTCCTTGACACCTTTGACCAGTCCTGCTTCCGTCTTGACGATGAGCGGTGACCGCATGCTGCGTCTCTGTGCAAATGATGCCATGACGACAACAACGGCCATAAGGGTTAATGCTATTCTTTTCATCTGATGTCCTTACTTAAAGAGTTTCTGTGCCAGTTCATGCAGGTTGTTGCGCCATGTGTACCATGTGTGTCCGCCCGGTGCCTCACTGTACTTATACTTGATGCCGGCATTGTCGAAGAGCTTGAGCATCTCCTTGCAGTTCTTGTAGGCGATGTCCTCAGGACCACCCATGGTGAACATCAGCTGGCGGACATGGCTGAGACACGGTGCGATGGCGTTGAGACGCTTCTGATAGGCAGGATAGGTCTTGGCATCATACCACCATCCGCTGCTCAGCACCCAGAACCAGTCGAAGAGCTCGTGGTCGTTGAGCAGCGTCTCCAGCGTCTCCATGCCACCCATCGACAGTCCGGCGATGGCACGGTGGGCAGGGTCGGCCTTGACGCGGTAGTTGGCTTCGATCTCGGGTATGATGTCGGTGACGAGGTCCTTCTCGAAGAGCGGCACCTCGCCTTCCATCGTGCCGGTCTCTATCGATCCGTTCGGCATGACGACGATCATCGGCTCCATCTTGCCCTCTGCCATGAGGTTGTCGAGGATGATGCCGGCACAGCCCACACCGGGCCATGAGGCGTCGTTGTCACCACCGCCATGGATGAGATAGAGCACGGGCAGACGGTCGGCCGACTTCTCATAGCCTGCCGGTGTCCACACATGCATGCGGCGCATCTCGCCGAGCGTGCGGCTGTAGTACCAGCGCTGAGCCACGGCGCCATGACGGATGTCCTGACGCATGTCGAAGAACTGCTTGCCGTCGCCGATGGTGGCCAGTGCAGCGTTCTCACGCACACGCTCTGCCTTCGGGTCCTGCACCATGACGCCGTCGACGGTGAAATTGTAACGGTAGACACCCGGATGGTTGACATCGATGACGGTGCTCCACACGCCATCGGCGTTCTTTGTGAACTTAACGGGCTTACCCCACGGCATGGCGTCGCCGCCGAAGCCGACCTCCTTGGCCTGAGGGGCATAGATGCTGAACATGACCTTGCCGTCACCCATCTGCCGCACCGCCTGCAGGGTGTCGTTGGGGGTTGGCTGACGGTCAAACTGTGCAGAGGCAGTGAGCGATACTGCCAGAAGAGGGAGCAAAACAAATGATTTCGTTAGATGCATATCTTATCGAAGTTTTATGTTGTATTATAGAAGTATTATTGTCGTTTATTTGAATAGCTTGGGAGCTATCGCCTTCAGGTCCTTGCGCCACGAGCTCCAGTTGTGTCCGCTGCCGGTATCGAAGAACTCAAAAGGCATGTTGTTGCGCTTGAGGCCCTTGATGAGTTTCTGCGCGCTGGGCTGTGCGATGTCCTTCTCGCCGACGCCGACCCAGAACAGTCGGTAGCCGCTCTTCTTCACCGGTGCCAGCCCGCGGTCGACGTCACCCTCATTGAAGAACCCGGAGCCCATGATGCCGATATATCCGAAGAGGTCGGGATGATGCTCGATGGCATAGAGCGTGTAGCTGCCACCCATCGACAGTCCGACGAGGGCACGGTGGTCCTTATCCTTGATGACGCTGAAATGGCTCTCCACATACGGCACGATGTTATGGGTGAGGTCGTTGACATAGTCACCGCCCGAGAGGAAGCCGTCGGAGCCTACGGGACGCCCGAAGACACCCTTCTTGTCCTTCAGCAGCGGCAGCACATCCTGCGAGGCAGCCTCATCGGGCATGGTATTGGGTATGACGACAATCATCGGCACGGCCCGTCCGTCACGGATGAGATGGTCCATGATCTGCCGTGTGCGGCCCATGTCGAGCCATGTCTCCTCATCGTCGCCGCCGCCATGCTGCAGATAGAGCACGGGATATCGCTTGTCGGCCGAATAGCCGTAAGGCAGATAGACGTTCATGTGGCGCGTGGCACCATATTCGGGTGAGTCATACCACACGCTCACCAGGCTGCCTTTGTGGTCGGGACACTCCTCATAGTCGGCGCTCTCCTTGCCCGGCACGATGAAATAGCTCTCGTAGTCGACGAAGTTACGCGTCAGACGCAGCGTGCCACGGTCGAGGACCCACACGCCGTCGACGAGGAAGTGATAATAATAGAAGTCGGGCTTGAGCGAGTCCACTGTCAGCCGCCACAGCCCGTCGCTATCCTTGTGCATCAGGGCATGTCCATTGACGCCATACTCATTCCTGTCCGGCAGGAAGTCACCCACGATCTCCACAGTCTTGGCATTGTCGGCCTTCAGCTGGAAGGTGACGGAGCCTCCCTTCACGACGGACGACGGGAGGCGGTCAGCCATGAAAAACTGGGCAAAGCTGCCCTGTGGCACTGTCAGTAGTGACAAGCACAGGACGACGACACTGATTATCTGCTTTATCCTTGTTTTCATTCGTATTGTTATACAGATTGTTTACATTTAAGATTTTATGCAAAGAATAAAAAAATATCAAGAGACGATGCAGATCAATAGCCTTTTTTGATCATCGACCAGCGAGGGAAGAGCTGCTTGAAGTAAGCACGGTCGCTGAACATCCGAGCCTGTGCGCTCTTGTCCTTGAGTCGCCAGTCAAGCCACTTGATGACCGCTTTGGCATAGCCGCCACCATGCTTTTCATAGTAGGTGCCCTCATGGCCGTCAATGGTACGGATCATGCAGATGGGCACATTGTTGATGGCGTTGTAGTCGTCATTAGCATTGAGATAAGCCACATCCTCCTTGCCGCCATTGATGTAGAGCATCGGCGTATGGATAGTCTTGAGGTTCTCCTTGCTGCAGCCTTCCATCTCCATCTGTCCGATACCGGAGTTGAGGATGATGCAGGTCGTCAGGCGCGGATCACTGTTGATGGCCAGCACCTGTGCACCACCACACGACTGTCCCATGGCAGCCACGTGGCTCAGGTCAAGCTTCTGATAGTACTCTGACTGTGGGTCATTGTTTTGTGCTGTCAGCCAGTCGAGCATCTCGATGAGCATCTTAGGATAGGTGACATGGCGGCGCTCCTCAGGCTTCTTGCCCTCTTTCTTAGCCTTCTCAACCTCAGCCTTGAACTGAGCTTCCATCTGTGCCCTCTCCTTCTCTGTCATCGGCTTCACCACCTCACCGTTGGCCAGCACGACACGCTTGCCCTTCGGTGCCATCATCTTCATGACACCACGCCACGTCGTGATGAAGTCGGCCTCATCATACGGGCCTATGGCAGCGACGACATAACCGTGAGAGGCCACCTCGCTGAGCAGGTAGCGCATCTCCACATTGTTGTTGGCGCAGGCACCGTTGGCATAGAGGATGACGGGCAGATTGCCCCCACGTGCCACGGCAGCCTTCATGTCCTGCGGACGGTAGATGGTATGTGCCGGCAGTGTCTTGTCGCTGACATATTCGGCCTTGTAAGGTCCTGTGCCGCCGCGTTCGACGACATTACGCTTGTTGGTCTGTCCCTGCGCTGTGATGCAGACGGCAAGGAACATAAGGATAGAAAAAACAGTATGTTTCATTTTAAGACTTATTTAATGTATTTCTTCAGGAAATTATCTACAGTATCTTTAGTATCATGTTTCAATGAGAGAATGGATCAAAGCACTTTCAACTCCACCTTCTGTACGTCACGGCTGTTGTCACCGACCATGATGTCATAAGTGCCGGGCTTACAGACATAGTTGAGCTCGTGATCATAATACTTCAGGTCGTCGGGGGTGAGGTTGAAGGTGACGGTCTGCGTCTGACCGGCTTTCAGCTGGATCTTCTTGAATGCACGCAGCTCTTTGACAGGACGTGTTGATGTGCTTGTCTGCGCATGGATGTAGAGCTGGATGGTGGTCATGCCTTCACGGGCTCCGGTGTTGGTGACAGGCACCGTGACGGTCACCGCACCGTTCTCATGGCTCATCACTGCATTGCTGAGCGTTGGCACACCATAGTTGAAAGAGGTGTAGCTCAGACCATAGCCGAAGGGATAGAGCGGAGCGTTGACCACATCGATATAGCAACTGGTAAACCGGCGGTAAGGAGCTGTGTCGGGATGGGGTCGTCCCGTGTTCTTGTGATTGTAGTAGATCGGGCACTGTCCTACCTTACGTGGGAACGACATGGTGAGATGTCCACTGGGGTTGACTTTGCCGAAGAGCACGTCGGCGATGGCGTAGCCAGCCTGATCACCGAGGTTCCAGGTGTTGAGGATGGCAGGGATGTGCTCATCCTCCCACGTGAGCGTCAGAGGACGGCCCGTCGACAGCACGAGGACGACAGGCTTGCCTGTGGCGTGGAGTGCGCGGAGCAGCTCCTGCTGTGGCTCCGGGATAGAGATGTCGGCACGTGACGCACCCTCACCGTTCATATTGTTTGGCTCACCCAGACAGGCCACGATGACGTCACAGCCTTGAGTGGCACTGACAGCTTCATCGATCATCTCCTTCAGTGGACGCTGATGAACGGGCACAGGCTTATAGTTGGGATTGAACAGTCCCATCATGCCATTGACCAGTGTGCTCTCAAGCATAGAATCGGCCACGGCCCATGAGCCAACGGCTGTCGTAACAGAGCCACCGGCAGCCGTGACAGCCTCACTGACGCCTTGATGGATGCTGACACTCTCTTTGCCGTGAGAGGACATCGCCCAGGAGCCTTGCATCTCACTGGCACTGTTGGCGAAGGGCCCGACAAGCGCTATCTTCATGTCCGGAGACAGCGGCAGCAGGTTGCCGTCGTTCTTCAGCAGCACCGAGCACTCGTTGGCCACCTTGCGTGAATGAGCCTTCATCGCGGGAGTATAGACATTCTTCAGATTCTTCTTGTTGAGAAATCTGTAAGGGTCCTTGAATAGTCCCATGTCCCATTTAGCCTCCAGTATGCGGCGGCATGCCTTATTGATGTCTGCTTCTGACACTCTGCCTTCAGCGAGCGACTTCTTCAGCGTGCCTGTGAAGCCCTGACTGTTCATGTCCAGATCGACACCGGCCTGCAGCGCCCTTGCTGACACCTCCTGCATGTTGCCGATGCCGTGTGGCACGAGCTCCTTGATGGCGGTAGCGTCAGTGACGACGAAGCCTTTGAAACCCCACTGCTTACGCAGGATGTCATCGATGAGATATCTGTTGGCTGTTGCCGGCACACCTTCAAACTCATTGAAGGATGTCATGTAGCTGCCGGCACCTGCCTTGCATGCCTCATGAAACGGACGCATGTAATAGTTCATCATCGACTGGCGGTCCATATAGACAGGATTATAGTCACGGCCTGCTTCTGCAGCGCCGTAGAGGGCATAGTGCTTCACGCAGGCCATTACGTTGCCATCCTTTGCAAAATCGTTGTCACCCTGATAGCCTTCCACATAGGCTCTGGCCATCACGCCACCCAGATAGGGATCTTCACCGGCACCCTCTACCACACGGCCCCAGCGTGCGTCATGAGCGATGTCGACCATCGGTGAGAACACCCAGTTGATGCCCATCGACTTGGCCTCACGGGCCGCGTGGCGCGCATAGTCACGCACCAGATCGGGATTCCATGAGCACGACATGGCGAGGGGGATGGGATAGGTGGTCTCCAGCCCATGAATGACATCCATGCCAAAGAAAAAGGGTATCTTCAGACGGGTCTTCAAGGCCATGCCCTGGAGCTCGATCATGCGGTCCAGATCTTTCAGACCATACATAGCACCTAACTGGCCTTCTCTGATATACCTCATATTCTCACTCTTCGTGTTCACCTTCTCGGCAGAGATGAAATCGAACGAACTCATGAGATTCAACTGACCAATCTTCTCGTCGACCGTCATCTTCGACATGAGCTGGTCGATGAATGAATCCTTCTCACTCTGTGCGGCGAGAGGGAGTGCGACAAGCAACAACAGAAATAGCGCGATAAATTTCTTCATACTCATTATTTTTTATAAAAATAGGCAGTGTTCATGAAAAGATTTTTAACCGGGCTGCAGCATCTCCTGTCCGGCAATCATCGACTGCACGGCATCATGACCGGCATTCCAGTCGGTGACGAACATGCCGTCCCATCCCCACTCATCGCGCACGATGGTTGTCAGCAGGTCACGGTTCTCACAGGTGAAGGGACCATTGAGATGGTTGTATGACGTCATGATGGTCCACGGGTTGCTCTCCTTGATCATGATCTCGAAAGCACGCAGATAGATCTCGCGCAGCGCACGCTGTGACATACGCGAGTCGTTGCTGGCGCGGTTGGCCTCCTGGTTGTTGGCCACGAAGTGCTTCGGCGCTGCTGCCGTGCCCTCGCTCTGCACGCCATTGACATATCCTGCGGCCATCATGCCGGAGAGATAAGGATCTTCAGAATAATACTCATGGTTGCGTCCACAGAGCGGTGAGCGCATGAGGTTCATCGAGGGAGCCAGAATCCAGTCGAGTCCGAACTCACGCACCTCGTTACCGATGCCCTGTCCCACGCGGAAGGCGGCCTGTCGGTCCCATGTCGAGGCTATCGTCATCGTTGCCGGGAAGTCAGTGGTGATATAGTCACGGTGATCCCATGGGCGTTTCTCTGCCATGCGCAGTCCCTGCTGGCTGTCGGCGCAATAGATAGCAGGGATGCCAAGGCGCGGGATGGCATAGGTGCTGCCTGCCGTGCCGGGAAATTTCGCATCCTGTCCCATCTGCATGCGGCATCCGAGTACGAGCCTGACCTTCTCCTTCAGCGTCAGCTCAGAGATGACTTGATCGATATTGTCGGGCCGCAGCTGAGTCTGGGCAGAGACCGTCGTGCTGCACACGACAGAAAGGATAGCGCTAAGAATGATTGTCTTCATACTTTCTATTTCTGATTTTGCTTTGACAGGGATTTGTAGAGTTTGATCAGGTCACGGTCATGGTGATTGACGATCTTGCAGTCGTTGTCGAGGATCATCGTGGCACCACCCTCCGTGGTGTAGGGCTCCCATGCGGGCAGTCCGTCGGCAGCAGGCTTGCCGGTCTTGGCGAAGCTGATCCACGCCTGACTCATCCTGGCAGCGAGCTGCTGTGCCTCAGGACCATTGCCTGTCATGCCGGCCTGCAGAGCCGTGTTGTTGAAGGCGAACGGGATCTCCATGCAGTGCACCGCCTTCAGCACGCCGTTGAGCGCCGGCGATTGCCATGAGAAAAGATACATATAGACAGGTGCTCCCTGCAGCGCCACCTTGGCCTGGGCCTGCTCGAGTGCCATCGGGCGGAACATCAGGTCAAGGTCAGCGAGGTCACGCGGCTTGCTCTGAGGATAAGCCTTCTGCATGGCATTGACCAGACCGTCGGTCTGTACGCCATAGCGTGCCTTGAGCTGCTCCATGACCTCACTGTCGGAGAGCCCGCGCTGCGATGCATCAAAGGCTGAGGGACAGAACTCGTTGAGTGTCGTGCCAATGATCATCGGGATGTCCTTTGAGATGGCGGGAGCCTGGGGAGAGAACGGATGCTGGGGCAGCACGGTGCCGTCGACGACAGGTGACCAGCCGAAGAGGAATCCGTCGAAGCCATCCTTCATGGCCTGCTCGCGCTCCTCGGTGATGGCAGCTTCGCCGGCAGCCAGCAGCTGCTCGTAAGGCACCTCCTTGATCTTGTCGATGGTGGACGCGTTCAGTCCCAGACGGCGCATGGTGTTGGCAGCGATGCGTCGTGAGAACTTCTGGTCCATCGTCTTGACCTGTGAGCCGCTCTCTACGATCGCCTTATGGAAGAGGCCTTTGGCCGACGGCATCGCCATGAGCGTCGACACCTTGCCGCCACCACCTGACTGTCCGAAGATCGTCACGTTGGCCGGGTCGCCGCCAAACTTCTCGATATTCTTGTTGACCCACTGCAATGCCTTCACGATGTCGAGCATGCCGAGGTTGCCCGTCTGGGCATATTTCTCACCGTAAGCCGAGAGGTCGAGGAAGCCCAGGACATTGAGACGATGATTGAGCGTCACGACGACCACCTCACCCGTCTTGGCCAGATTGGTGCCATCATACGACGGCAGCTCCTGTCCGCTGCCGGCAGCGAAGCCACCACCATGGATCCACACCATCACGGGCAGGTGCTTTTTCTCTAGCGTTGATGTCCAGACATTCACTCTCAGACAGTCCTCATCGGGGAAGCCGTCATCCCAGTCAAAGGCAAAAGCTTCCTCGTCGTTCTTCCATCCTCCTCGTTTCTCTTGAGGACAGGTAGGGCCATAAGCGCGGCAGCTGCGCACGCCCTGCCACGCATCAGGATCCTGAGGAGCCTCGAAGCGCGCGGCCTTGGCATAAGGCACGCCTTTATAGATGTAGACGCCATCAGCCTTGTAACCGGCGATCTTGCCCTGAGCCAGAGTGATGACATCCTGCGTGCTGTCAGCTACGACAGCACCTGATGTTGACTGACTTGATGAGGTCTGACGCGGACCGCCACAAGCAGTGAGCAGAAGCCCGCAAAGAAGTATATGAATAGATTTAATAGTCATATAGTTACTTTATTTTTCATGTAAATAATGGTATATCTAGCAGGGGCGGCCCTTGTGGCCGTCCGGACCCAACGGTCACTGACCGGAGGAAAGTAAAAGGATACACGTGATTGCCATTCGGGGTCCGGACAGCCACAAGGGCCGCCCCTGCAAAAGGGTCTTTTGGCACAGCCTCTTCAGGAAACCTTGAAGGGAAACCATTACTTGATGTTCAGCGTTTCCACGTACGGATTCTTGGCAGTGAACGGATGCCAGGTCTCTGTGCCTGTGCCGTTCGGGTTGCCATACTTGCAGAAGTTCGTCCAGTAATCCATCATACGGTCGGCGAGGTCGTAGTCGGCCTTCGTCATCGGGCGCCATGAACGGGTGAGGGTGTGGAACATATACCAGAGCTCAGAAGAGTGGAAGGCGCCGTCGCGTGATCCCGGCAGCTTACGTGCAAAGTAATACTGATAGACGCGATGGTTGGGGCTGATGGAGTCTCTGACGTAACAGAAACGATCTAACCCCTTGTTCATGCCCATGATGTCATCCATGGTCTGGCCTATCATGTAGTCGACATCGGCGAGGCTGCCGCTCATCGTCGCCTTGTCGAAGTTCTCGGTGAGGTTGATGCCGTCGACGTGCGGCTGTGTCACACCCCATCCGTTGATCGTCAGCAGCTGCTGCGGTGTGGCGCTGCGCAGGCTGGCCAGTGTCGTCAGCCCGTTGTCGTCCATGAGCTCCTTGCCCTTGGCGTCGGCCTTGGCTTGATCCTGGTCATCGTCGATGAACTTGCCGAGTCCGCCGCCGCTCTGGATGATGCAGTGACGGATGAGCTGACGTGAGCGTGGTGAGGCGACGAGGTTCTTGACGCTCGCTGCGCCGGCGCTCTGTCCGATGACGGTGATGTTGTCAGAATCGCCACCGAAGGCAGCGATGTTGTCGTGCACCCACTGCAGCGCCATGATCTGGTCGGTGAGACCATAGTTGCCCGAGACATGGTCGGAGTTCTCTGCCGACAGGGCATGATGAGAGAGGAAGCCGAGGAGTCCGAGACGATAGTTGATGGTGACGAGGATGACGCCGCGCTTAGCCCAGGCGTCACCGTCCATGGTGATCTCATGGCCGTAGCCGTTCTGATAAGCGCCGCCGTGCACCCAGAAGGCGACGGGCAGCTTCGTGCCCTTGTCAGCGAGCGATGCTGTCGGTGCCCAGATATTCAGGTAAAGGCAGTCCTCGCTCATCGTCTCGTTGGCTTGCTGATAGAACTCCTTCCAGTAGAACGAGCCCTTGGGTGATCCGTTCTGCCACGAGATGTTGCCGAACTTGTCGGCCACCTTCGTGCCCTTCCAGGGCTTCAGCGGCTGAGCAGGACGCCAGCGCAGGTCACCGACGGGTGGCTGAGCATAAGGCACACCACGGAAGACGGTGATGCCGGCAGCCTCAGAGGCCACACCCTGAAGCTTGCCATAGTTAGTCTTCACTACGCCCTGGCCCCATGACAGTGCCGACACCATCATGGCCATCACAAGGAAAAGTATCTTTTTCATTCGAAAATATTTAAGTTATAATATACTGATTTACAGCACATCTTGTTAATGATTAAAGTTAAGACACAACAAAAGATT
>CAVERK010000036.1:0-17204 GCA_963618035.1 bacterium | reverse complement strand
CTGCGCAAAGCGGGACGTGACAAAAGCCCCCTCGCCGGAGACATGTGTCTGTAGGATTTTTCCTTGAAGTCCGCCCGTCACTGTATGCAGAACTTCAGGCCGAAGGACAGGCGCAGGATGTCGAGGACGGACAGGTAGCGGTTCCCTACGGCACTGAGGATGTATGCGTCGTTGGTGCCGACCTCATAGAATGCCGATATGCGCCTCAGGTTGCGCCGCCTGCGGTCGGGGATTTCGAAGTTTATGCTCTGCCCCACATAGACGTAGGTCTGCACGCGCGTGGAGAACCAGTAGTAGCCCTTGGGGTAACGTTGTGGCTGCTTCACCCAGAAGTCGTCGTCGCTGAGGATGGTGTTCAGGTAGATGCCGAAGGTCAGGGGGCTGACCGTGAAGTTCGACTCTCCGAGCCTGACATCCCACGGTATGTAGCCCTGCTTCAGCGTCAGCGTCAGGTGTGCGTGCTGTGCGCTGTACTTGGGAACCAGTCCGAGCAGGATGTCTGTCTCCCAGCGTCCCTTGCGTCCGTAGTCCCACCCGATGCCCACCGACACCAGCCCCATGTCGCCATATAGCTGCAGGCGCGTGTGCGTCGGCATCAGCTTCAGGAAGCGTTGCTGTCTGCGCTCGAGCCGTTCCTCATAGGTCGTGCGTTGTTGCGTGTCTGCCTGCTGTGCGAGGGCGGGCATGCCGAGGCACGTCAGCATGGCGGCGGCAAGGAGCTTAGAAAGAAACGACCTCATAGCGGTAGCCTCCGTCGGTGATGGTGAAGATATAGTACTTTCGCTTCTCGATGTTCGGACACTGGTAGTAGACTGTGCCGTCGCCATACAGGTCCACAGCCTCCAGCGAGTGGTTGTGTCCGTTCATGCAGAACTGCACGTCGGGGAACATGCGCACGTAGTACCCGAACGGCTCGAGCACGTTGTTGTTGAAGACATCGCTGCCAGGACGGGCGTGCATCAGGAAGACGGTCTTCGTGGCTCCTTCGGGGAAGTTCTTCAGCTCACGGGTCATGAAGGTGAAGTCGGGTATGTCCTGCGAATAGTCAAACTCCAGTGCGTTGGTGTTCAGGCAGACGAAGCGCACGTTGCCGGCGGTGAAGGCAAAGTCGTAGTCGCCGAACACCTCGCGGAACGTATATTCACCATTGCCCAGGCAGTCGTGGTTGCCAATCACGCCGACATACGGCACGTCCAGTCCCTCGAGTATGTCGCGCTGCCATGTGAACTCCTCCGTCACGCCGAAGTCGGTGAAGTCGCCGCCATGCACCACGAAGTCCACGTCGCCGCGCCGGTTCAGGTCCTGCACCACGTCCTCCGTCTCGTCATACCAGCGTTGTGTGTCGCTGATGAAGGCGAAGCGTATGCTGTCGCGTCCTGCGAGCCGTTCCTCTATCAGGCTGATGTTCTTGCTGTTTATGTGTGTCTCGCCGCTTGTCCTCGCGTCGTAGGGGTGTGCTTCGAGCAGGTCTCCGCAGGAGCACAGCGTCAGGGCGCATGCCGCGATGATGATCAGTGTGTGTGCCGTTTTCCGCATGTGGCAGTGTGTGTCTCGCCGCAAAAGTATTCCAAATCCCGCAAACAGCTGTGCCGCCGCTGCCTCATTCGGGCAAATGGGACACCAATAAAGCCAAAATGATACGTTTTTTTAACTAAACCGGCAGTGGTGACGCATTGTGTATTCCATATCTTTGCGCATGGACGTTCGTTTGTCCGTTTTTTAATCACTTAATAAAGTTCACAGACTATGAAATGTTTGAAGTCAGCACTGCTTGGAGCCGGCCTTTTGGTCATGGCTGCAGGCTGCTCGCAGCAACCTGCTGCGGAGAGTGCAGGAGCCGCCGCTCCTGAGAAGAACCAGGTCATTGAGACCATCATGACGCGCACCAGCGTGCGCAGCTACAAGGCCACACCCGTCAGCCGCGACACGCTGCAGATAATCATCGATGCCGGCCTGCAGGCACCGAGTGCAATGAACAAGCAGGACTGGGAGGTTCGTGTCGTCGACAGTCAGGACATCCTCAACGAG
This sequence comes from bacterium, assembly GCA_963618035.1. Classification (GTDB taxonomy): domain Bacteria; phylum Bacteroidota; class Bacteroidia; order Bacteroidales; family Bacteroidaceae; genus Bacteroides. The sequence goes on along the minus strand of CAVERK010000036.1, from coordinate 15,176 downwards.
CTGTCGGCCATGATGCTGAAGACGGAGATGGGTTCGGGCATGGCTGCGCGCCTTAACGGCAAGAATGCGTTCCAGAATGCACCGGCGGTGTTCTTCGTCGCTGCGGAGAAAGTCACCGAAGGTCTGTCGTGGTCGGCTGTCGATGCAGCCCTGCTCAGCGAGAACATCCTGCTCGCCGCCAAGTCCATGGGCTTGGGCACCGTCTATCAGGCTGCTCCGGCTGCCATGATAAACTCCTCCGACGAGGCCAAGGCATACCTGAAGACCAAGTTCGGCTTCAGCGACAACTACGAGCTTCAGAACATCATCCTCTGCGGCTATCCTGAAGAGGTGCCCGCACCGAAGGACCGCGACGCGTCGAAGGCGAAGTTCGTCGACTGAGAATCAAGCGCCAGGGATATTCATCCTGACAAATTTGTTGAAGTTATCCGTGTAGCCCTCGCTCACATGGATAACTTCATCTCCTATATAGATGCAGTTGTTGCGGTCGATGGTGCGTATCTTGCCGAGTGCAACGATATATGAGCGGTGCACGCGCATGAACATATCCGTAGGCAGCATCTCCTCCACCGACTTCATGGTCTGGTGCGTCACCAACGCACGCTTCTCGCCCTCAAGGTAGAACATCACGTAGTCTTTCATGCCGCTCACATACAGTATCCTGTCCAGCGGCACCTGCCTTATCTGTCCGTCCACGCGCAGGAATATGCTGCTGCGCTTGGTGGCGGCGGAAGTGGCGGCTTCATCCTTCAGGCTCTTCATCCCGAACCACTGGCGTGCCTTCTCCGCAGCGGCAAGGAACTTGTTGTAGCGTATCGGCTTCAGCAGGAAGTCCAGCGCGTTCACCTCATAGCTGTCGAAGGCAAAGTCCTTGAATGCCGTGGTGAAGATGATGCGTGTCTCCGCCGGTACCATGGCGGCCAGCGTCATGCCGTCGAGGTCGGGCATCTGTATGTCCAGGAATATCACGTCCACGGGACTTCCCTTCAGTGCATCGAGTGCGGCTATCGAGTCGGTGAACGACTGCGACAGCTCCAGGAAGTCCGTCCGCTCTATGAAGCTCTCAATCATCTTCACTGCCAGCGGCTCGTCGTCCACTACCATACATCTAAGCTTTTCCATTGTTCTTGTCCTCCTTCAGGGTTTGGGGTGTGCAGCCTCTGAGCGTTATCTCCACGTGATAGACATTGCCCTCGCGCAGCTCGTGAGAGTAGGTGTAGCGTCTGGGATACAGCAGCTCTAACCGCCGCTTCATGTTCTCCAGCCCCACGCCCGACCCGCTGCGGTTGGTGTCGGGCTTGGGGTAGTTGCTGTTGTCGCAGGTGAAGGTGATGTCGTCGCCCGCGACGTGCAGGCGTATGTCCACAAACGACCTGTCTCTGGTGCTGATGCCGTGCTTGAAGGCATTCTCTATTATCGAGATGAACAGCAGCGGCACGACGGCCACCGGCCTGTCGCCGGCCTGCATGTCGGTGGTCACGGTGCTCATCTCGTTGCATCGCAGCTTCATCAGGTCTATGTAGTTGTCCATGAACTCAATCTCATTGGCCAGCGGCACCTCGGACTTGTTCGACTCGTACAGCGCGTAGCGCAGCAGGTCGCTGAGTTGGCTGATGCTGTCCTGTGCACTGTCGGCATCTATCTGCACGAGGCTGGATATGTTGTTCAGCGTGTTGAACAGGAAATGCGGGTTCAGCTGGTTCTTCAGCCACGACAGCTCCGCCTCCGTGTTCTTCTGCTTCTCGTCCTCAAGCTCCTTCACCAGCATCTCCCACTTTATCCTGCCGCGTGCACTGATGGCGTAGGTCACTATGACGATGCAGATAATCAGGTACACGCCCATCCCGACGAACGTCTTGTTGCGCATGTCTTCCGGCATGTCCCATACCTTAAAATACTGTGCGATGCCCTCTAAGGAAAGGGCGAGTATGACGAGGTTGGCGATGAAGAACAGAAGGAACTTGCCGCCAAACAGCAGCCGTGTCGTGAATGTGTAGTAGTCTGCGAAGAAAAGGAGCATCGCCGGTACGCAGCAGACCGAAGCACCTATCAGCACCTCGGTAGCGGTCTTGTAGCTGAAGGTGGTGAAGAAAGCCACTGCCGCAGGACCCAGCAGCATTATCAGGCATACGGCAATCTGCACCGCCAGCGTCTCGCGTGTCTTCCTGTATCTCAGCATGTGTCTGTGTCTTTTCATCGCAAGGTACAATCTTTCTCCGACATGATGAAATTTTCTTTGTGCGGCAACTCTCCCGCACGGCAAAGATACTCTGCCCCGTCTTCCCCTTAGGCGACCTTTCGACGAACCGCCGCATCTGTTTCGACGAACGGTGCCGCAAGCGCATCTGCCCAAATAGCATATCTCGCCTATGATGTTAAAGCACCTAAGGATGGGCATTCATAACACCCAAGGATGGGCATCGTTATAATACATTGAAAATCAGTGTCTCTGTGGACGTACGTTCAGAGGTTCTCTGGCTGTACGTTCAGAGGTTCTTTGGCTGTACGTTCAGAGGTTCCCTAACTGTACGTCCAGAGGTCATGTGGTTGTACGTCCATAGAAACCATGGTTCTGCTCAGGGCTGACACGCCACAGGACATGACATCGGACGGTGGAGCCAGGCAGCGTGCGACCTACACCTTATTATATATAGGGAGATTTCATCCGCACGCACCCTCCTATGCTGTGCCTGCATTTGTAAAATAACGTTAAAAGCACGGCTACAAATATCAAATTCATTGCAGGTAATTAAAAAAGACTTAATTTTACACCGATACATCACTGCGAAGTGATGCCCTGCGCTCCAGAGACCGTCGGTAACGTGTTTGCTGATAGGGGCTTAGGAGACTTGATGGAATGAAAAATGGTACAAGCGAATGTCCCCTCGCAATATAGGGTAACAATGAGGGAACACTGACTTGGAATTTTTTATAACTAATTTTATATAATACTTAAATCTAGTACGTATGAACGCATTTGTATGGAAAAGAATGCTTATGGGGGCTACTTTAGCTCTGTGCGGTACTACTGTAGTGCTTGCGGCAGGCGTGGAAAGCCAACCCAAAGTAAATGAGGCTATCGTTCAGCAGAACGGACGCACTGTCACCGTGACAGTCAACGATGCCTTAGGTCCTGTAATCGGTGCCAACGTAATCGTGAAGGGCACTACAATCGGTTCTATCACAGACATGGATGGCCACGCCACTATCGACGGTGTGCCAAACGGCGCTGTGCTGGTTGTGTCCTACATCGGCTACATCACCCAGGAGGTTGCCATTCAGAACAATCAGACTTCTCTGACTGTCACTCTGAAGGACGACACCGAGACCCTCGACGAGGTCGTTGTCGTTGGTTACGGCACACAGGCCAAGAAGGACATCACCGGTTCTGTGGCTGTCGTCAGCCGTGACGCTATCACCGAGCAGCCTGTCACCACCTTCGCCGAGGCTCTTCAGGGACGTGCATCGGGTGTGTACATCTCCAACTCTGGTGGCCCTTCGGGTGAGTCTACAATCCGTATCCGTGGTGTCGGAGGTGTCAACGGTTCTGACCCGCTGATCATCGTCGACGGTGTGCAGGATGTCGACATCAACTCTGTCAACCCGAACGACATCGAGTCCATGCAGGTATTGAAGGATGCAGCTGCCACAGCCATCTACGGTGCCCGCGCTGCCAACGGTGTCATCATCGTCACCACCAAGCAGGGTAACAAGGAAGGCAAGGTTCGCGTATCCTATAGCGGCTACATCTCCGCTTCCAAGATGGCGAACAGCGGCTACAACATGCTGGGTGCAACAGACTACATGAAGGCCATCAGCAAGTCGCAGTACAATCAGGTGAACTATCGCGGTGTCGACTATACCACTGTCGGCCACGCACAGTTCGGCTCTGCATACGACGCTAACGGTAACTACAGCGAGATGACCGTGGCAAACAATATGCCTTATACCATCGTTCCTAACGGACTGTCCATCGCACAGGCAGAGGCACGCTTCGGCGGCAGCTACAGCGACGGCTCGCTCTATCAGAACATCGTTAACGCATATCAGGCAAACGGTGCCAACTCTTACGCGCTGTCCGCTTACTACTATATAAAGGATGTTCTCGGCGGTACGGAAGAAGAGGCTAACCGTGGTACCAACTGGTTCGACATGGTGACGCAGACAGGTATCTCCCACAACCATGAGCTTTCCGTTCAGGGTGGCGGCGAGAAAGGTCAGTATGCCATCTCTCTCGGCTATATGAACCGTCAGGGAACCATCAAGAACTCCAGCTTCGAGCGTTACAGCCTGCGTGCCAACACCACGTTCAACCCCACGAAGCACTTCACTCTCGGTCAGAACACCAACGCATCGGTAATGACCATGACCGGTGAGCGTGGCCGTCAGAGTGACGCCAACACATTCGGACAGACCTACACCATGAACTCGTGGGTTCCTGCCTACAACGCAGGCGGTGACTTCGCAGGTTCGCAGGGTAATGGTGGACGTAACGTTTCTGCTCTTTCTTCCGTCATCAATGCCAAGAACGACAACAACCGTATGTTCCGCATGCAGTCTGCTGTATTCGCAGAGTTGAAGGATCCGTGGATTAAGGGCTTGACGCTGCGTACGCAGTTCTCTGTAAACCTCATGGGCGGATGGAGCACTACGATGAACGAGAAGACCATCGCTTATGACAAGGAGGGTAATTCCCGCAACTCCCTGTCTGAGTCTGCAAGCTGGAACCTCGGCTGGCAGTGGACAAACACAGCCAACTACAAGTTCACGGTTGCCGACAACCACGACATCACTGTCATGGTGGGTACGGAAGCCCTGAAGTCTGGTATCGGTAAGGGTATGACAGGTACGGACTATGACTACATCTTCGAGCGTGACCCGAACACATGGACACTGAGCAATGGTGGCGGTGCCAACCAGTCTGTCAGCGGTTACTATCCGAGCAAGTTCACCATGTTCGGCTATTTCGGCCGCGCCGACTACTCCTACAAGGGCAAGTACCTCGCCACACTGACCATGCGTCGTGATGCTGCTTCCAAGTTCGCAAGCAAGAACCGTTGGGGTACATTCCCGTCGATTTCTCTCGGCTGGCGTATCTCCGACGAGAAGTTCCTCGAGAAGGCACGCTCCACATGGATGGACGACCTCAAGATCCGTGCCGGCTACGGTACGACCGGTAACTCCAACATCGGTGCCTACAACTACGCATTCCAGTACAGCAACAACACCCGCTACCTCTATGCAATCACTGGTGAGAACTCAGGAGCCAACACAGGTTACGGTATCTCAGTGCTGGGTGACCAGAACGCCAAGTGGGAGACAGTGAAGATGCTCAACGCAGGTATCGACCTGACAGCATTCAGCAGCAAGTTGACCGCCAGCTTGGATTTCTATGTGAAGAAGACCTCCGACATGCTTGTCCCTGCAAACTGGACAACACTGGCAGGTGCAGGCACGAAGCCTAACGTCAACATCGGTGACTTGAAGAACACTGGTATCGACTTCCAGATTGGATGGCGCGACAAGATCGGTCAGGTAAGCTACAACATCAACGCCAACGCTTCCTGGTACAAGAACGAGGTTACAAAGCTGGGTTCTTCCAACCTCTACACCTCTACACGTATCAACCAGATGACCATCACTACTGTAGGTCAGCCTGTGTCAATGTTCTACGGCTATGTCGACGACGGCATCTACAAGTCGGTTGAGGATGTCCTGAACTACAAGAACGCTGCCGGTCAGACAGTCCTGCCTAACGGTGTCGCTTCTTATGAGGACTTGCAGGCTACGGCTGAGTCTTGGGTAGGCCACTACAAGTGGAAAGATGTCAACGGCGACGGTCAGGTCACAGCAGACGACCGTACCATCATCGGTAATCCTCATCCGGATCTCACAGGTGGTGTCAACATCGGTCTGACATGGAAAGACTGGGATCTGAGCACATATCTGTACTACTCCATCGGCAACGACCTCTACAAGCACTACGAGTACTACACCCTGTGGGGTAACCTCGGTAACGCTTACTCTTACGAGCGTATCAACCAGGCATGGGATCCGCAGACCAATCCTAACGGCACACTGCCTCTCTGGGTTTACGGTGATACCAACGATGAGAACACACAGTCTCACTCGCAGTATGTTCAGGACGGTTCTTACCTCCGTATGCAGACCCTCACCCTCGGCTACTCACTGCCGAAGAAGATTGTCAGCAAGACCGGTTTCAGCCGCATCCGTCTCTACGCTCAGCTGAGCAACGTCTTCACCATCACAGGCTACGACGGTCTTGATCCTGAAGTTCGCTCGAACAACGGTGACAGCTCCAACGACTTGATGAAGGGTGTCGACTACGGTTCCTACGGTATGCCGCGTCAGTATCTGTTCGGTGTCAACATCGACTTCTAAGAAGTGAATTTGAGTATTATATAGACAAGTGGAGGCTGGTGAGACAGCCGGCCTCCCTTCTTTAAGATAAGCTCAAGACGATTAACTAACAAAATAATACTAAGACACAATATGAAAAAAGCAATATTATATTCAGCATTGGCTCTTGGCTCACTGTCGATGACAAGTTGCGGTGACAGCTTCCTCGAGCTTAATCCTGTAGGTGCAGTGAGTGAAGGCACTCTGGCTACTACAGAGGGTATCGACTACCTGCTGACAGCTGCATATTCCACCTTCAACAACATGAACCAGGCACACTGGATGGGTGCAGCGTCGTTGAGTAACTATGCTTTCGGTGACATCGCCGGTGCAGATGCCAACAAGGGTTCGCAGTCGTCAGACCAGTCTGACTTGACACAGTTTGAAATCTATTCGCTCAACACGTCCAACTCCTACGTTGCCGGCAAGTGGACAGCTGTCTATGAGTCTGTGAAGCGTTGCAACAACGTGCTCGACATGGCGCAGAAGTTGGGTTCTGCCGGAACAATCACCGCTGAACAGCAGGCTCTGATCGAGGCACAGGCAAAGTTCATCAAGGGCGTGTGGCTGTTTGAAGGTATCCGCGTGTTCGGTGCAGCCATTCCCGATGTAACCCTGGAGGACTATCAGGCTTCTACCGACCCGCAGGTAAGCAATGTCGACGAGAGCGGCAACTATGTCTATATCTGGAGCAAGGTAGAGCAGTACTTCAAGGATGCTATCGCAGGTCTTCCCGAAACATGGGCAACGACCGAGAGCGGACGTGCCACATCATGGATGGCAAAGGCGATGCTCGCCAAGCTCTATCTGTACTGGTCTTCTCCGTACGACGGCAAGAACGCAACTGCCGACCACTGGAAAGACTGCAAGGATCTGCTTGAGGACATCATCGCCAACGGCAAGAACGCACGCGGCACGAAGTTCAAACTCACGGAGAACTATGCAGACCTGTGGGATGCCGAGACATCTGACTGGACAGGTGAGGACGTGTTTGACATCCAGCTGACCATCAGCGGTACGCAGACCAACACCAACGCCATCAGCTACACTCCGGCTATCGGACAGCCTGGTGCATCTGGCCTCGGCGGCTGGGGCTTCTATCAGCCTACCTACGAGTTTGTCAACAGCTACATCGTTGATGCCAACGGTCTGCCGGCTGCCGACTACCAGAGCAAGGAGGCTTTGACACAGATGGTTGGTGGTAAGATCGTTTCAGACTTGGCAACCTATACGGATCCGCGTCTTGATGTCGCTGCCGGCCGCTTCGGTGTTCCGTTCCTGGACTATGGCGTGCCTGTGGCAACCAACGGTTGGGTGCGTGACTACACCAATGGTGGTCTGTATATGAACAAGAAGAACCTGCCGAAGATTTCAGACCGTGGCTCTACGTCAGTGGCTACAGCCGTGGCTTCTTCTGCCAAGAACTTCCACGTCATCCGCTTCGCCGACATCCTGTTGTGGCGTGCTGAGGTGGCTATCCACGAGAACGACCTTACGACAGCGTTGAAGTACATCAACCAGGTGCGTGAGCGTGCTGCCAACAGCGTCTACACCACCGAAGGCAACGAGAGCTACTACACAGCTGCTAAACTGGCTGTTCCGACAGGCTATACATTCGACGACAAGGTCAACGGACGCACAGTCTCCAATACCGTTGCCAACTACCGCTTGGGTCTGTACACCTCGTTTGCAAACGCAACTGAGGCCACCACAGCTCTGAAGCGCGAGTATCGTGCAGAGTTCGGTATGGACGGTCACCGCTGGTTCGACATCGCACGTTGGGGTGAGATCGTAGACGTGATGAACGCTTACTTCACCTATGAGAAGACCTATCTTCCCAAGTTCTCTAACGTGGCTAACGTCCGTTACACATACTTCCCGATTCCTCTGACCGACATCCAGACAGCAGAAGGCCGTCTCGTCCAGAACGAAGCATGGAAGTAATCCAGCAATAACCCCGACTTCCCAAAGTCGGTACACTCAGAGGCACGCCGCAAATCCGGCGTGCCTCTGTTGTTAGGTATTGCTCCATGAACTTAAATCCGAAACTTGAGTCTATTAGCTCCTTCATAAAAGTTGGTTAACCTCTCGGGCAGTACCATATAGTTGGTACTGGCGTACCATATAGCCGGTACTGGCGTACCAATTAACTGGTACTGCAGTACCGATTAATTGAAACAGAAAGGAGTACTGGAAGAGGGGGAGGCAGCAGATAGTAGGAATCAGGAAGTCGCACATTATTGTCGCCGTCCTGAAGCGGTAACGCTTTTTTTCGTAAGTTTGCACGACTGATAAGCGAAAGACACAACAATCAAGACGGGGTCAGACCACAGGAAAATGTCAAGGATACACAAGATACTTGTTCCAACCATAACAATCGTTCTCACTGCGCTGCTCTTCCTGCACCTGCAGGCCACGCAGGAGTTCTCGTTCTACTACCGTGAACAGCAGCAGATATTCCCGCAGGACTGGAGCTTCGTGGCGGCACGCCTGAGGGCGTTCGGCGGACTGGCTGCGGTGGTGTCGATGTTCCTGACGCAGTTCTTTGCGGATCCATACATGGGAGCATTGACAACGGCGGTTGTCGGCGGTCTGACGGCGTTCTTCCTTTGGCTGTTCCTCTCCCGCATATCCAGTGCCAGGTATCTGCTGCCGTTGGCCTTCATCCCCATCCTCATTGAGAACGTGTACTTGCAGAGAACCGATGCGCACTACGACGGCTTGGTGGCGATGCTCTCTGCGGCTGTCTGCCTGTGGCTGTATTCCGCCGCTGCCAAGCGGCACTATGCGGTGAGGTGCGTCGCAGGACTGGCAGCAACGGCAATGCTCTATCCGCTGTTCGGCTCCGTAGCCCTGCTCTTTGCCGTCTGCGCCCTGCTCTTCGATGTGCTGACGGGGAGGCAGAGAGCCTATATGGGTCTGCTGTATGTCCTCGCCGTGCTTGTCGCCGGCTTCGTGGGCGTGTCCAACGGTTGGATAACAGACTACGGCTCCGCTTTCTACACAGGTCTCTACAATGAATACTACATAGATCCGACGCTGACGCTCGGGCTGGCGTGGCTGTCGGTCCCCCTTGTCATGCTTGTCTTTTGGGGCTGTGGCTTTGTGCGTTATAGGAGTGCGGTTGCCGGTTGTTTGGTCTTTGCCGTGCTGGCCATAGGCACGGCATCCGTGTATGCCATGAAGTCCGAAGCCGTGAATAACAAGGACTTCTACACGCTGCAGGAGCTGTATCACTACGTCGGCACGGAGCAGTGGGACAAGATAACGTCGTGCCGAGACATCAATCCCAATGTGGACCTGCACATGAACTGCCTGAACCTTGCCTTGTCTCATGAGGGCAGGCTGGTGGATGACCTCTTCAAATATCCGCAGCGGGACGTGCGGTCGCTGATGACCAACCTCGGGGCATTCACGGAGGAGAACATACTGTTCACGCAGATGTACTACAGGATGGGCGTGGTGTCGCAGGCACTGAAGTTGGGCTTCGGTACGGAGGTCGGCATAAAGGATGGTAACCCCACGGTCATGAAGACGCTCGTCAAGACACGCCTGATATACGGCGAGTATGCCGTGGCGGACAAGTATCTGAGTCTGCTGGAGAAGACACGCACATACAGAGACTGGGCAAGGCAGTATCGCCGGTTCCTCCATGACGACACCGCCGTTGAGGCCGATGCCGAGCTTGGGATGATGCGCCGCAGTCTGCCGCATGACGGTGCCGAGTTCGTGTCGATGCGCGGTGTACTGTATGACCTGCTGAAAGTCCTCGAAGCCAATCCGCAGAACGGGAATGCGCGTGACTATGCCATTGCGTTCATGCTGCTTCAGAAAGACTTCAACCAGATAAAGGCGTTCGTGGACACATATTACGGCACGCCCGTCCTCCCCGAACTGCCCGTGCGCCTTCAGGAGGCTGTCGTCAGCTATGCGGAGAGGGATGCGGACTACTGCCTCAGCCATGGCGTGACGCAGCAGACGCTCGACCGTTTTGCCGACTTCCGGCAGAAGACCTTGGGCGCACGCCGCAACGGAGGCAACGTGAAGTCGGCACTGCGCGGATATTCAGGCACGTTCTGGTATGACATCGTCAAATAAGAGAGAAGAATGAGCAGACTACTACATATCATGACAATGGCTGCCGTCGCGGTGTTGCTGGCAGCATGCGGAGGCGGCGACATACAGATAGCGCGGCAGACCGATGCGGAAGCACCGGTCTATCCCGACTACCGCGACGTGACCATACCCTGCAACATCGCCCCGATGAACTTCAACGTCAGCAGCGACAATGAGGCACGTGTCATAGTGCGCGGCGATGACGGCACCACATTCCAGCTCCCTGTCCGAGGCAGTGACGGAGAGGTGGACATCCCGATGAAACGCTGGAAGCAACTGCTCGCGAGCAACAAGGGCGGGAGGATAGAGTTCACGGTGGCAGAGCTGAAGGACGGACAATGGACGGGCTACAGACCGTTCGGCATGTATGTGGCGGAAGACAGCATCGACCCCTATGTGGCATACCGCCTGCTGCCGCCATACGAGCAGTGGCTCGTGATGGGCATCTATCAGCGCAACCTTGAGACCTTCGACGAGACGGCGATATACGAGAACCGCCTGACGGACTATAACTGCGTGAACTGCCACAGCTTCCCTGCGCAGAACCCCGACAAGATGCTGTTCCACATGCGTGCCAAGGATGCCTACGGCACGGTGCTTGTCAGGAACGGACAGGTGCAGAAGGTGAACACCAGGACGGGCGACATGATTGCCAACCTGGTCTACCCGAGCTGGAACAGCGACGGCAGGTATGTGGCTGCATCGACCAATATCTTCTACCAGAGCTACTTCTACAACAACAGGAACCAGCATGTGGAGGTGTATGACGTGGATTCGGATGTCTACGTGTATGACACCGACAAGGACGAGCTGCTGACGTGTGATGCCCTCAGTTCAAAGGCCGCGTTCGAGACCTTCCCTGCCTTCTCGCCCGACGGCAGGACGCTGTATTTCTGCACCACACAGGCTGTGGACAGCGTGGCGGAGAACATTGACAAGATACGCTACAGCCTGTGCAGCATCGGCTTCGACCCCGAGACGCGGACTTTCGGCACGCAGGTCGACACGCTGTTCGATGCCGGCAAGGACGGACGCAGCATAAACTTCCCGAGGCTGTCGCCCGACGGCAGGCAGATGGTGGTGACGCTGATGGACTTCGGCAACTTCTCGATCAACAAGAAGGAGGCAGACCTCTACCGGCTCGACCTCACGACGGGCAGCCTGAGTCCCATTGATGCCATAAACAGCCCCGACACGGAGAGCTATCACTCATGGAGCAGCAACAGCCGGTGGATGGTGTTCAGCAGCCGCAGGCAGGACGGGCTGTACACGAGACCCTACTTCACGTATGTGGGTGATGACGGCACCTTCCACAAGCCGTTCCTCCTGCCGCAGAGAAATCCTGCCAAGTATTACCGCGAGCAGATGAATGCCTACAACATACCCGAGATGATACGCGGCAAGGTGAACGTCAATGGGCATGACATTGCCACGACGCTGCGGGATGCTGCGGGCACCGGCCTCACGATAAGGAAACAACAGTAAGCATACTCAAGATGAAGATATTTGCGACAAAGGACATAAGGGACATTGATGCTGCCACGGTGGAGCAGGAGGGCATATCGTCCTACGACCTGATGGAACGTGCCTCCCGCGCCTTGACAAGGGAGATAGAAGCTCGGTGGGCCGACAAGGGCACGCGCTTCGTCGTCTTTGCCGGTTCGGGCAATAACGGCGGCGATGCACTGGCAGTGGCACGGATGCTGCTGGACGACGGACGGAGTGTGGATGCCTACCTGTTCAATATAGGCGGCAGCCTCAGCCCCGACTGCGAGATGAACCGCGACCTTCTGTTGGAGGCATATCCTGACAGGCTGACGGAGGTGACCAGGCAGTTCAACCCTCCGGCATTGACAGCCGACGACGTGGTCGTCGACGGACTGTTTGGCAGCGGGCTGAACCGTCCGCTTGAGGGCGGCTTTGCCTCGGTGGTGAGGTATGTCAACGGCAGCAGGGCACAGGTGGTGTCGATAGACATCCCGTCGGGACTGATGGGGGAGGACAATACGCGCAACAATCCCGACAACATCGTGCGTGCCGATGTGACGCTGAGCCTGCAACTGCCCAAGCTCGCTTTCATGTTCCCCGAGAACGAACGCTACTTCGGGTCATGGATGCTGGTGGACATCGGCTTGAGCCGTGATGCCATCAACGGCAAGCCGTCATCCTTTGAGATGGCCGACGAGGAAGATATGCCGTGGATGCTGAAGGTGCGTGGCCGCTTCGACCATAAGGGCATGTTCGGCAGGGCGTTGCTCATTGCAGGGCAGCAGGGCATGGCAGGTGCTTCGGTGCTGGCGGCACGGGCGTGCATGAGGTCGGGCGCAGGCCTGCTGACGGTGCATGTGCCCAGGTGCAACAATGTGATTGTGCAGTCGGCAGTGCCGGAGGCCATGACAGACATAGATGCCAATGAGACGTGCTTCGCGCACGTCCCGCAGGACATAACAGGATATAACGCCATAGGCATCGGCCCAGGGATAGGGCAGGGCGTGGACACGCGTGCCGCCCTGTACGAACTGGTCAATGCCGCCAAGGTGCCGATGGTGCTCGATGCCGATGCCTTGAACCTGATAGGGCAGAACCACTCATACCTGCAACGTCTGCCGCACGGCAGCATCATAACACCTCACCCTGGTGAGATGGATAGGCTCGTGGGACGTTGCGGCAATTCCTATGAGAGACTGATGAAAGCGCGTGAGCTGGCGCAGAGATGCGACGTGTATGTAGTGCTCAAGGGGGCTTACACGGCTGTCGTCTCGCCGGACGGTGCGTGCTGGTTCAACAGCACTGGCAATCCTGGCATGGCGACAGGCGGAAGCGGTGACGTGCTGACGGGTGTGATACTGGCACTGCTGGCGCAGGGCTATGATGCAGAGACTGCCGCGAAGCTCGCCGTGTATGCCCACGGGCTGGCAGGAGACACGGCAGCACGCGTCAATGGCGAGACGGGAATGACGGCAGGAGACATCGTGAGCCATCTGCCGATAGTGTGGAAGATGCTTGAGACGGCATGAGACGCACACGGTGGTGCGGCACCGTTATTTCTCGCGGGTGGTGATGTGGAAGCAGCCCTGCTTGCGCTCGTACTTGATATAGCAACGCTCGGCCTTGCGCACGTCGCGCAGCACCTCGGCAAGCACTAATTTGAGCGTGTCGGAGCTGACATCCTGAAGCGGACGCCCGTCGGGGTCTTCCACTTTCCGGAAGCGTCGCCAGCTGAGGTCGAACGTAGTGCCGTAGTAGTGGGCTGAGTTCTCCGTGGAGTTGCCGTTGCGGCGGCGCAACTGCTTCACGTGGTCGATGGTGCGTGTGACCGATGTCACGATGATGCGGTAGGGGTTGAGTCCTTTGTTCTCGAGCGAGTCGAGGAAGTTTGCTCCTATGTCGTCAACCAGTCTGGCAGCTCCTGGGATGAGATATGGTATGGAGTGCGTCAGCTCGTCGACGGCATAATGGTCGCAATCGCTGATGAGGACCATGCGGTCGTCGAGGTTCTTCGCCTCTTCGGCATCGGCAATGGGTGCGATGCCGATGGCTTGGGCTGTCTTGACCTGCACGGGATTGAGGTCGCCGAAAGTCCGGTTGTAGCTTGTTACGCCGTGGATGTTGTGTGGATTGTTCATCTTCATTGTCATGTCCTTCTTGCATGAGGTGAGGGCTATGGCGAGCGATGACGATATGATTGTGGCGATGATTAGTGGTCGTGACTTCATGATGTGCTTTATGAAACTTGTCGCAAAGATAAGATTTTACGGACACAGAGGGATGGTTTGGTATTATAGAATAGCTGAATGATGCAACGTTATTTCATTTATATGGCCTATGACGGCACTGCCTATCACGGCTGGCAGGTACAGCCCAACGGCGCGAGTGTGCAGGAGACGCTGGAGAAAGCCCTGTCGATGATATTGCGATCCGAGACTTCTGTCACGGGCGCAGGGCGCACAGACACGGGCGTACACGCCAAGCTCATGGTGGCGCACTTCGATGCCGATAAGGATCTTGATGCAGGTCTGCTCGCCGACAAGCTGAACAGGCTGTTGCCTCCCGACATATCGGTATACAGGGTGGAGCCTGTCGACAGCAGTATGCACGCCCGCTTCTCTGCCGTGAGCCGGCGTTATGAATACTATGTCACCACTGCCAAGACCCCGTTCATGCGCCAGTACAGATGCCGCCTGCACAAGCTGCCCGACTTTGACCTGATGAACGAGGCTGCACGCCTGCTGTTGCAGCAGACCGACTTCACCAGCTTCAGCAAGCTGCATACCGACGTGAAGACGAACAACTGCCGCGTGACGCGTGCCGAATGGAGCAGGGTGGATGAGGTGACATGGGTCTTCAACATCGAGGCAGACCGTTTCCTCAGGAACATGGTGCGTGCTGTCGTGGGCACACTGCTCGATGTGGGCTTCGGCAAGCTGACTGTCGATGGCTTCGTGGAGGTCATGCGGAAGCGCGACCGCTGCTGTGCCGGCATGTCTGTCCCTGCACAAGGACTTTTCCTTGCGGACATACAGTATTAATGTGGATAAATGTTTATCTTTGCGCCGTCGAAAAGGCCTGGTAGCTTAGCTGAATAGAGCGTCAGATTCCGGTTCTGAAGGTCGTGGGTTTGAATCCCACCCGGGTCACTC
>CAVERK010000035.1:0-17221 GCA_963618035.1 bacterium | reverse complement strand
CCCGCTATGTCTACCACTATATCGCGTACTTTTCCGTACTTTATCGCGATAAAGTCCGGAACTTATCGCGATAAGTTTTTCAACCCCTCCTGAAGGGGTCGAAATCGACACGTTTTGCCCTCATTCCGGCTTCCACCGCCGTCTTCTGCCCCGAAACGGTCAAATGTTAAAGTGTTAATGTCTAGGACCGAAATGTTAAAAGATTTCCGCACTTTATCGCGCACACCCAAAAAGAGCGGGCAGCTTCACAGCCGCCCGCTCCCTACTTAACCTAAACCTTAACTATGAAAAAATCTAATTTTTTACGAAGATCTCTCTTCCGTCTGCAAAGGACTGACATTTCTTTCATTCCGCCAAGCCTCAAACCATGAAAATGAAAGCTGTTAACTCTTTTTTGCAATAAACAAGAAGTGCAAGACCTGTTTCCTTGTACAAATTCACTTTTTAAACGCGCGTGGGCTTTCGCCCTCAAACTTGCACTATCTTTGCAGCCGAAAACCATTTACACGACAAAAGACATGAGAGAAGAGACAGAAACAGACTTAAAATCTGCAACTGCTGACGACAAAAAGCTGTTCATCGAGACCTACGGCTGCCAGATGAACGTGGCCGATAGCGAAGTGGTGGCCACCATCATGCAGATGGCAGGATACAGCGTCACCGACAACCTCGACAGTGCCGACGCGGTGTTCCTGAACACCTGCTCGGTGCGCGACAATGCCGAACGCAAGATCTACAACCGGCTTGAGACGCTGAACGCCATGCGCAAGCGGCACCCGCTGATCATAGGCGTGCTGGGCTGCATGGCAGAGCACGTGAAGGACGAGCTGATAGAGCGGCACCACGTGGACCTCGTGGCAGGTCCCGATGCCTATATGGACCTGCCGGAGCTTGTCGCCGCCGCCGAGCAGGGCGAAAAGGCGATAAACGTGCAGCTGTCGAAGACCGAGACCTACCGCGACATCATCCCCTCGCGCATCTGCGGCAATCACATATCGGGCTTCGTATCGATCATGCGCGGATGCAACAACTTCTGCACCTACTGCATCGTGCCGTACACGCGCGGACGCGAGCGCAGCCGCGACATCGAGAGCATCCTTGCCGAGGTCGCCGACCTTGCCGGCAAGGGATACAAGGAGGTGACGCTGCTCGGGCAGAACGTCAACTCCTACCTCTACCAGCGTCCTGACGGCACGACGGTCAGCTTCCCGCAGCTGCTGCGCACCGTCGGCGAGACCTTCCCGACAGTACGCGTGCGCTTCACCACCTCACATCCCAAGGACATGAGCGACGAGACGCTGCACGTCATTGCCGACGTGCCTAACGTCTGCAAGCACATACACCTGCCCGTGCAGAGCGGCAGCGACCGCATCCTGAAGCTGATGAACCGCCACTACGACCGTGCGTGGTACATGCAGCGCGTAGAAGCCATACGCCGCATCATCCCCGACTGCGGCCTGTCGACCGACATCTTCTGCGGCTTCCACTCCGAGACCGAGGAGGACCACAAGCTGTCCCTCTCGATCATGGAAGAGTGCGGCTACGACTCGGCATTCATGTTCAAGTACTCCGAACGCGCGGGCACCTATGCGTCGAAGCACATGCCCGACGACGTGCCCGAGGATGTCAAGATACGCCGCCTCAACGAGATAATCGCGTTGCAGAACCGCCTGTCGGCAGAGGCCAACGCCCGCAGCGTGGGACACGTATATGAGGTACTGGTGGAAGGACGGTCGAAGCGGTCGGCCAACCAGCTGTACGGACGCACGGAGCAGAACCGCGTGGTGGTCTTCGACAGAGGCACGCATCATGTCGGCGACCTTGTCACGTGCCGCATCACAGGCTCCACGTCGGCAACGCTGATAGGCGAGGAAGTGGCGGACTGACCATTTGCTTAAACTTCCTTAAATACCCCGTGAGCACCGAACTAATCTGTACTTTTGCGCCAAATTACGGTGTGGTGTGCCCTGACCGCGACAGAGAGGGGCAGGCATGCCCCGTGCGTGCGTTGACGAGCGATGGAGACCATTGACATCAGACACTGTCCGCTATGCGGCAGCCGGCACATTGAGGAGGCGTTCGTGTGCGTCGACCGCTATGCCAGCGGCGAGACGTTCCACGTCTGCCGGTGCGCTGACTGCGGGTTCCGCTTCACGGGCGACGCTCCCGTTGAGGCGGAGATTGGGCGTTACTATGAGTCGCCCGACTACATCTCGCACACCGACACGGAGCGTGGCTTGATGAACACCGTCTACCACTGGGTACGCAGCTACATGCTGCGCCGCAAGGCAGAGCTGGTGGAGCGGCTGGGCGGCAGGACGTGCGGGCGGCTGCTCGACATAGGCAGCGGCACGGGCTACTTCGCCGACGCCATGACACGGCGGCACTGGCGTGCCGACACGATAGAGAAGAGTGCGGCGGCACGCGGCATAGCACGGCAGAAGTTCGGGCTTGACACATGGACGGAAGATGCCTACGCCACGATTGCCGACGGCACGTATGACGTCATAACGCTGTGGCACGTCATGGAGCACATCGAGCGCATCAACGACCTGTGGAGCGGGCTTCACCGGTGGCTCAAGGACGACGGTCTGCTGCTGGTGGCAGTGCCCAACTGCGGCAGCTACGACGCACAATATTATAAGGAGGACTGGGCCGCCTACGACGTGCCGCGCCACCTGTGGCACTTCACGCCCGACACCATGGAGCGGTTTGCGGGGAAGTGGGGCTTCAGGCTCACGGCCGTCAGACCGATGCCGTTCGATGCCTTCTACGTGTCGATGCTGACAGAACAGCACCTGGGGCGCAGGATGAGTTTCGTGCGCGGCATGCTGACAGGCACGGGGGCATGGCTGGCATCGTTGCGGGACAAGAGGAAGAGCAGCTCGCTGATATACGCATTTGAGAAGGAATGACGCAGGAACACACATACGGTATATGAGGAAGAGGAAGAGAAGACATTTCGGCATGCAGGCAGTGACGGCAACGATAAGCACCACGCTGGTGCTGCTGCTGGTGGGCATGGTCGCGTTCTTCGTCCTTGCCGCGCACGGCCTGTCGGGCTATGTCCGCGAGAACATGAGTCTGACGGCGGAGATTGACAGAGGGCAGAGCGAGAGCGACATCTTCCGGCTGAAAGCCGAGATGGAGACGAAGCCGTTCGCGCGGTCGGTGCAGTATATCTCGAAGGAACAGGCGCGGCACGAGTACGTGCAGGCCATGGGCGCAGACCCGCAGAAGTTCCTTGAGTACAATCCCCTGCCGGCAATGCTCGAGGTGAAGCTGAACGCCGCCTATGCCAATACCGACAGTCTGGCGACCGTGGCAGAAGGGCTGCGTGCCGACAAGCGGATAAGCCGCGTGGAGTATCAGGAAGACCTGATGGACGTGGTGAACAGGAACATACGCACGGTGAGCATAGCACTCGTCGTACTGGCTGCCGTGCTGACGCTGATATCGTTCGCACTGATAAGCAACACCGTGCGCCTGGCCATGCACTCGCAACGCTTCCTGATATACACCATGAAGCTGGTGGGCGCAAGCCCTGCGTTCATAAGGCGGCCGTTCATGCGGCGCAACTTCGTGATCGGGCTGGCGGCGACGGTGACTGCCGACGTGCTGCTGTGGGCGGCGGCGTACTGGGCTGTGGGCATAGAGCCGCAGATGTCTACGGTCGTGACCGCCGACACCATGCTGGCCGTGTCGGGCGTGGTGCTGGCGTTCGGACTGACGATAACGATGCTGTGCGCCTACCTGTCGACAAACAAGTACATCGGCATGAAGGCGAGTGACCTTTACTATATATAATAATGTAGAAGACTAACCCCGAAAAGAGAAACAACAACACGATATGAAGAAAGACAATTTCGCTTTCGACAAGACAAACCTCATCATGATAGCCATAGGCGTGGCGGTCGTTGTGGCAGGATTTCTGCTGATGACCGGCCCGTCGTCGGCATCCGACCACTTCGAGCCGGACATCTTCAGTGTGCGGCGCATCAAGGTGGCACCGCTGGTGTGCCTCGCCGGTTTTCTGTTCATGATCTATGCCGTCATCCGCAAGCCAAAGGACAACGGCGGGGAGACAATGCGAAAGGAGTGACCGATGGACGAGCTGAACATCTTCCAGACGATAGTCATAGCAATAGTGGAGGGACTGACGGAGTTCCTGCCCGTGTCGTCGACGGGACACATGATCATTGCCGAGGCACTGCTGGGCGTGCAGAGCACGCCGTTCGTCAAGGCCTTCACCGTGATAATCCAGTTCGGTGCCATCCTGTCGGTGGTATGCCTGTACTGGAGGCGTTTCTTCTACCCCGAAAGCATGAAGACCGAGGGCTACACGTGGTGGCAGGCCATCTGGCGTTTCTACCTGAAGCTGATTGTCGGCGTGCTGCCGGCGGTCTTCGTGGGCCTGCTGCTCGGCGACTTCATCGACGAGAACCTCGAGTCCGTAGAGCTTGTGGCGGTCATGCTGGTCGTGGGCGGCGTGTTCATGCTCTTCTGCGACCGCATCTTCAACAAGGGCTCGGAGGACACGCCCGAGACATACCGGCGGGCATTCATCATCGGTCTGTACCAGTGCATCGCGGCTGTGCTGCCTGGCACGTCACGGTCGATGGCGACGATTGTCGGCGGTATGCAGCAGCGTCTGACGCGCAAGGCGGCGGCGGAGTTCTCGTTCTTCCTTGCCGTGCCGACGATGTTCGGAGCCACGTGCAAGAAGGTGTGGGACCTGATTGACGACGGCGGCGGTGCCAACCTGCTGCTTGAGGGCAACCACATGCTGATGCTCGTCATCGGCAACGCCGTGGCGTTCGTCGTGGCTGTGGCGGCGATAAAGTTCTTCATCGCCTACGTCACCAAGTACGGTTTCAAGGCTTTCGGATGGTACCGCATACTGATCGGGGGCATAATACTCGTGGCACTGGCTGCCGGTGCCGACCTAAACATCGCGTGATGCTGGACTTTGAAGAAGGGGAAATACTGTACTTTGACAAGCCCTACGGCTGGACATCGTTCAGCGTGGTGAAGACCGTCAGGCACTTCATCTGCAAGCGTCTGGGACTGCCGCAGAGGGGGCTGAAGGTGGGTCATGCCGGTACGCTCGACCCGCTTGCCACGGGCGTGATGACGGTCTGCACGGGACGCGCCACCAAGAAGATTGAGTCGCTGCAATGCCAGACCAAGGAATATGTCGCCACGCTGTGCCTGGGAGCGACGACACCGTCGTTCGACATGGAGCACGAGGTCGACCGCACCTACCCCACGGAACACATAACGCGGGAGCTGGTGGAGCAGACCCTGCGGCGGTTCACAGGCACCATCGAGCAGGTGCCGCCGGCATATTCGGCATGCAACGTCAACGGCAAGCGTGCCTATCTGCGTGCCCGCAAGGGCGAGGAGGTGGAGCTGAAGCCCAAGACGCTCGTCATCGACGACATCGAGCTGCTGGACTATGACATGCCGTCGGTGACGATAAGGGTGACGTGCAGCAAGGGGACATACATCCGCGCCCTGGCACGCGACATCGGCGAGGCACTGGGGTCGGGGGCATACCTGACGGGGCTGCGGCGCACGCGCGTCGGCGATGTCACGGTGGACCGGTGCCAGCGTCCCGAGGACTTCGGGCAGTGGATAGAGGTGCAGGAAGTGGCACCGCGCAGGGCGCGAGAGACGGAAAAGGAAAAGGAAACAAGAAAGGACAATATATAAGACATGAAACTATCACAATTCAACTACCAGCTGCCGCACGACAGGATTGCACAGTATCCGACAGAGTATCGCGACGAGGCACGCCTCATGGTCCTGCACCGCAAGACCGGAGAGCTTGAGCACAAGGTGTTCAAGGACATCCTTGACTACTTCGACGACAAGGACGTGTTCATCTTCAACGACACGAAGGTGTTTCCCGCCCGCCTGTACGGCAACAAGGAGAAGACGGGAGCACGCATCGAGGTGTTCCTGCTCAGGGAGCTGAACCCCGACATGCGCCTGTGGGACGTGCTCGTCGATCCGGCACGCAAGATACGCATCGGCAACAAGCTCTACTTCGGCGAGGACGACTCGATGGTGGCGGAGGTGATCGACAACACCACGTCGCGCGGACGGACGCTGCGCTTCCTCTACGACGGGTCGCACGACGAGTTCAAGAAGGCACTCTACGCCCTCGGCGAGCCACCGCTGCCGCACGAGACGATACGCCGCAAGGC
The DNA here is from genome assembly GCA_963618035.1 of bacterium. Taxonomy (GTDB): domain Bacteria; phylum Bacteroidota; class Bacteroidia; order Bacteroidales; family Bacteroidaceae; genus Bacteroides. The sequence continues at coordinate 11,009 of CAVERK010000035.1, read as the reverse complement.
CGAGCCGGAGGACGCGGAGAACTTCCAGTCGATCTTCGCGCGCAACGAGGGTGCGGTGACTGCGCCCACGGCCAACCTGCACTTCAGCCGCGAGCTGATGAAGCGTCTGGAGATCAAGGGCATCGACTTCGCCTTCCTGACCCTGCACGCCGGACTGGGCAACTTCCGCAACATCGACGTGGAGGACCTCACGAAGCACAAGACCGACTCGGAGCAGGCACTGATACCGGAAGCCACGGCGGAGCGCGTCAACCGCGCCATCGACGACGGCCGCCAGGTGTGCGCCGTGGGCACGACGGTGATGCGCGCCATCGAGAGCAGCGTCAGCACCGACGGACACCTGAAGCCCTTCGACGGCTGGACAAACAAGTTCATCTTCCCGCCCTACGAGTTCTCGATAGCCAACGCCATGGTGTCCAACTTCCAGCTGCCGCTGTCGACGCTGCTCATGCAGACAGCAGCCTTCGGCGGCTACGACCAGGTCATGGCGGCATACGACGTTGCGCTGAAGGAGGGCTACCGCTTCGGCACCTACGGCGACGCCATGCTGATTACCGACAAATAACCGCCACCGCCACGGATGGACCGGCTGTACGTGGGACTGGGGTCGAACCTCGGCGACAGGAGGCAGAACATCCTGCGGGCCGCGGCAATGATAGAGAGCCAGATAGGGAGGCGTGTCTCCCTGTCCGGCTTTTTTGAGACCGCACCGTGGGGCTTCGCGTCCGCCAACAGCTTCCTCAACGCCGCCATGTCCGTCGACACCCCCCTCGCGCCGCTCCAGGTCCTCGACCTCACGCAACGCATCGAGCGCAGCCTCGGCAGGACGCACAAGTCCGCCGCCGGCGGCTATGCCGACCGCACCATCGACATCGACATCCTGCTCTACGGCGGCCTGACGATGGCGACAGACCGCCTCACCATCCCCCATCCCCTGATGCACCGCCGCCTGTTCGTGCTCGAACCCCTGGCACAGATTGCCCCCGAAGCCCTGCACCCCCTGCTGGGCAAGACCGCCATGCAGCTGCTCGCAGAGCTGAGAGCCGAAGCCGCAAATCCGTGACAGTTTTTTTGCCCGCCGCCGCTTTGCCGTCTCACCGCCGTGCGCTACCTTTGCGCCACGATACGAAGAAAGTGGAGAGATTTGAGTAGCTTGCAACCACGGGAAAAAATGCTAAAAGACATCTTCTGAGTTTCTACTCTCATACCTATCCCCCTTCTGTTTTTTCTAAGTTTAACCAATAACTGTCTAAAAAGAATGGGATATCTGTTTACATCCGAATCAGTGTCTGAGGGTCATCCCGACAAAGTGGCCGACCAGATCTCAGACGCAATCCTCGACAAGCTCCTGGCCTACGACCGCAACGCCAAGGTGGCATGCGAGACACTGGTCACCACCGGTCAGGTCGTCCTCGCCGGCGAAGTCAAGACAAAGGCATACATCGACATGCCGCTCGTGGCACGCAGCGTCATCCGCCGCATAGGCTACACCAAGGGCGAGTATATGTTCGAGAGCAACTCCTGCGGAGTGCTCAGCGCAATCCACGAGCAAAGCCCCGACATAAACCGTGGCGTGGAGCGCGGAAACCCCATGGACCAGGGTGCCGGCGACCAGGGAATGATGTTCGGCTACGCCACGAGCGAGACCGAGAACTACATGCCGCTGTCGCTCGACCTGGCGCACCGCATCCTGCGGGTGCTCGCCGACATACGCCGCGAGGGCCGCGAGATGACATACCTGCGCCCCGACGCCAAGAGCCAGGTCACCATTGAGTATGACGACCGTAACCGCCCCGTGCGCATCGACTCCATCGTCGTCTCGACACAGCACGACGAGTTCATCCAGCCCGCCGACGGCACGCCGCAGGCACAGGCAAAGGCCGACAGCGACATGCTCGCCGCCATACGCCGCGACGTCATCGGCATACTGATGCCGCGCGTCAAGGCATCGATACACTCCGAGAGCGTGCTGCGCCTCTTCAACGACCAGATAACATACTTCGTCAACCCCACCGGCAAGTTCGTCATCGGCGGACCGCACGGCGACACCGGACTGACAGGACGCAAGATCATCGTAGACACCTACGGCGGCAAGGGAGCACACGGCGGCGGAGCCTTCTCCGGCAAAGACCCGAGCAAGGTGGACCGCAGTGCCGCCTACGCCGCACGCCACATAGCGAAGAACATGGTCGCGGCAGGCGTTGCCGACGAGATGCTGATACAGCTGTCCTACGCCATCGGCGTGGCACGCCCCGTCAGCATCTTCGTCAACACCTACGGCACAAGCCACGTCAACGTCGGCGACGGAGAGATAGCAGAGCGCATCGGCGGGCTGTTCGACCTGCGTCCGCGGGCCATCGAGGAAAGCCTGAAGCTGCGCAACCCCATCTACGAGGAGACGGCAGCCTACGGACACATGGGACGCGAGCCGCGCACGGTCACCAAGCACTTCCACTCCGACTACGAGGGCGACCTTGACGTGACGGTGGAGCTGTTCACGTGGGAGAAGCTCGACCGCGTGGAGGAAATCCGCAAGGCGTTCGGGATGGAATAAGCCCCACGGCTGCAACGGACAGTAGAGCACACACGGCAGAAAGCGGGCGGACAAGACATGAACGGACGGAACATAGTGATGAATTTCAGCCATGCGTATGAGGAAAACCGCTTCATGCGCTCGCCGGCCTTCGAGTGGATAGACTGCAGCGGCATCGGCGGCACAGACTGCTACCTCGACGAAGCGGCATCGGCACGGATCAGGGAACTGATTGCCGCCTGCGGCTGTGAAGGCACGCACTGGATAGACTCCGGCGACTATCACTACATGACCAAGCTGTGGACAGACATGATGGCAGAGCCGTTCACGCTCGTGGTGTTCGACCACCATCCCGACATGCAGCGGCCGCTGTTCCCAGGGATGCTCTCGTGCGGCAGCTGGCTCAGGGCGGCACTTGAGGGCAACAGCCTTATAAATAAGGTGTACCTGTTCGGCGTGGCAGACTCTCTGACGGGAGAGTGCGCGGGCTTCGAAGACAGGCTGCACATCGTGCCGGAGAGCGGCATCGGCCGCGCCGCAGTGCCCGACTGGAGCACGGATCGCGCCGTCTACCTGTCGATAGACAAGGATGTCTTCAGCCGCAGCGAGACCGTCACGAACTGGGACCAGGGGAGCCTGAGCCTCGGACGCTTCAGCGAGTTCGTCGACGCTCTCGCCTCCTGCCGCATCATAGGCACGGACATCTGCGGCGAGGATGCGGAGGCTACGGTGTCGGCAAGCCGCATCGGCGACAAGCTGAAGAACGAAGCCTTCAACGAACGCCTCTACAGGCTTATACACGACAAACTGATTAGGGAATAAAGAAACACAGAACACATGAACAGGATAAAGAGAGTGAGCGTCTACTGCGCATCGAGCACTGCCGTCGACCGTACCTACTTCGACGATGCACGCGAGTTGGGACGGCTCGTGGCAGCCGGCGGCATGGAGCTGGTCTATGGCGGCGGCTCGGTGGGGCTGATGGGAGCTGTGGCAGACGCTGTCAAGGCCGGTGGCGGCAGAGCCACAGGCGTGATACCGCACTTCATGGTGGAGAGGGAATGGCTGCGCGGCGGGCTTGACAGGGTGATAGAGACAGACACAATGAGCGAGCGCAAGCGCATAATGGCAGACCTTGGCGATGCTGCCGTGGCTCTGCCTGGCGGCCCTGGCACCTTCGACGAGCTGATGGAGATCATCGCACTGAAGAAGCTGGGACTCTACCGGAAGCCCATAGCCGTGCTCAACACCCGTGGCTACTACGACCCGCTGGTGGAGCTGCTGAAGCGCAGCATGGAGGAGCACTTCATGAGCGAACGCTACCGCTCCAGGCTGATATGCGTGGCAACGACCCCCGCCGAGGTCATGGACATGATACTCAACGAGCCTCCATACGACGAATCGGTCGACGAATATGTCGTGATATGACACCTCTGCCGACACTTGCCGTGCTGACCGTGCGGGGCATTCCGCTGCCTCACTCCATCAGAGAAGACGATGCCGTCACGCTGCTGGCGCTGTGCTGTCTCTTCTTGGGTCTGACGGTGCTCACACGGTGTCGCAGCACCCTGACGGAGAACATCAAGACCTTCTTCCTGATGCACAGCAGGACACGCAACACGCTGTTCAACCTGTCCACGGTGACAGACCTGCGCCTGATGGCACTGCTCACGCCGCTGGCGTGCATACTGGTGTCGACATTCGTCTACTTCATGTTCCTCTCCGTCCGTCCCGAACAGATGCTTCTCCATCCGCCAGTGCTGTGGATTGGCATATACAGCGCGTGCTGCCTGCTGTATGTCGTCGTCAAGAGAGTGATGTACGCCATCGTCGGCTGGGTGTTCATCGACAGGCGTAAGGTCAGGGCGTGGATGCAAGCCTATACCACCGTGCTCCATCTCACAGCCTTCGCGATGCTGCCCGTGACCCTGCTTGTGGTCTTCTTCGACATCGGTTTCGACGGCATGAAGCACGTCGGCCTGTCGCTGATTGTCCTGTCCAAGCTATTGATATTATTCAAGTGGATAAAGCTTTTTTGTGATAAACCTTATGGCTATATCCCGATATGTGTGTACTTTTGTGCCCTGGAAATTATACCCCTTTTCTATATGGTCGTTGGTATAATGAAGTTGAATGAGTTTGTGGTATTTAATTTTTAAGACAGCGTGGAAATAAAGAGAATATTAGTTTCACAGCCCAAGCCGGCTACCGAGAAATCTCCTTACTACGACATCGCAAAGAAATACGGCGTAGACATCGTGTTCAAGCCGTTCATCAAGGTCGAAAGGCTATCTGCCAAAGAGTTCAGGCAGCAGAAGATATCCATTCTGGACCATACAGCCATAATCTTCACTTCAAGACACGGCATCGACCACTTCTTCCACCTGTGCGAGGAGCTGCGCGTGGCCATTCCTGAGACGATGAAATACTTCTGCGTCACGGAGACCGTGGCACTGTACATACAGAAGTACGTGCAGTATCGCAAGCGCAAGATCTTCTTTGGCAGCACCGGCAAGTTCGACGACCTCATGCCGCAGATTATCCGCCACAAGACAGAGAAATACTTCGTCCCGATGTCCGACGTCCACAACGACGACATAAAGAACCTGCTCGACAAGAGCAACATCAAGCACACCGAGGGCGTGATGTACCGCACCGTCAGCACCGACTTCACCCCCGAAGAGATCCGTTCCTACGACGTGCTGATGTTCTTCAGTCCGGCGGGAGTGGCATCACTGCTCAAGAACGACCCCGACTTCAATCAGGGCGACATAAAGATAGGCACCTTGGGTTCCGTCACGGCACAGGCAGTGAAGGATGCGGGTCTGCGTCTTGACTTCTCTGCACCCAATCCAAAAGCTCCTTCGATGACAGCCGCCTTGGATCTGTTCCTGAAGGAGCAGACGGAAGCAGCCGGCACGGAGGGCTGACACACCATGCCCCACACGCTGTCAAAGGCCGAGCGGCTGAACCAGAAGAAAGTAATCGGGAGAATGTTCAGGAGCGGTTCCCGCTCGTTTACGGTGTTCCCCTTGCGCATTGTGTATATGGATGCTACGGACGACCTCCGTGCACCGGTAGCCATGATGACAAGCGTGTCGAAGCGTCACTTCAAGCATGCCGTCAGGAGAAACCGCGTGAAGAGACAGATACGCGAGGCATACAGGCTCAACAAAGACAGGCTCACAGCCTTTGCCGCCGCGAACAACAGGAAGATAGCCGTCGACTTCATCTATCTGTCCGACCGTCTGTTCGACACTTCATTCATCACGAAGAAGGTCTGCACAGCCCTCTCACTCATCGAGGAGAAGCTACAGTCCGCAATGCGGGAGCGATGACAATGGGATTTGTCAGAAACATCCTGTCGCAACTGCTGCTGCTGCCCATCTACTTCTACCGGCGGTTCATATCGCCCATGACCGGCCCCTCGTGCCGGTTCACGCCCACATGTTCACAATATGCCGTCGAAGCAATAAAGAAGCACGGCCCTTTCAGGGGGCTGTACCTCGCCGTGCGGCGCATACTCCGCTGCCACCCCTGGGGCGGCTCCGGATACGACCCTGTGCCATGAACATCGTCGACATACACTCCCACGCACTGCATGCCGGTGCTATCGTCAACTGCTATCCCGACAGCTTCCGTCCGCAGCGGGGCTATTGCTACTCCGTCGGCATACATCCCTGGCACATACGCACGGCGGACACAGATGCGCAGAAAGACCTGCTGCGCACCGCAGCAGCAGATCCGCAGGTGGTTGCCATCGGTGAGGCGGGACTGGACAAGCTGGCCGACGGCTTCGCTGACGGGCAGGAGGATATCTTCAGGTTCCAGTGCATGTTGGCAGAGGAGATGCAGAAGCCGCTCATAGTGCATCTTGTCAAAGCCGTTGACGAACTCCTGCGCATGCGATCGGCAGTCAAGCCCACAGTCCCATGGGTTATCCACGGCTTCCGTGGCGGTCCGCAACTGGCAGGGGAGCTGTTGCGCCACGGGATGTACATCTCTTTCGGCACGAGATATAATGCCATGGCCATGCGCACGGTGCCCCGCAACCGCATGTTTCTCGAGACCGACGACAGCAATGCAGACATCCGTTCCCTCTACGAAGAAGCGGCAAGCGTCATAGGCATCTCCGAGGAAGAGCTGCGCGACAGCCTGCGCCGTAACATCCGCGACATCTTCTTCAAGGGCAAGGACACCGGCAACAGTGTCGGCGACCTGAAGACCGAATACAAGCCAAGTACAGACCAAGACACAAGGAGGACGTATGATTAGAGACGTTAGGAGCCAGGACATCGATGCCATTACCGACATCTACAACTGGTACATCGTGAACAGTACAGTCACATTCGAGATTGACCCGATCGGGCGCGACGAGATGGCAGAGCGCATCGCCGGCTTCACTTCGGCGGGACTGCCATACATGGTGTTTGAAGACGACGGCGTGGTGGTGGGCTACTGCTATGCCCACCGCTGGAAGCAGCGTGCCGCCTACCGGCACACATTAGAGACGACGGTCTATCTGCATCCCGAACACCTGCACAAGGGCATCGGGCGGCAGCTGATGGAGAAGCTGATTGCCGACTGCCGTACTGCCGGCTACAGAGCCTTGATTGCCTGCATCACCGAGGGCAACGAGGCGAGCTGCGCCCTGCACCGTGCACTCGGCTTCCGGCAGGTGTCCTGCTTCAAGGACGTGGGCCGGAAGTTCGACAAATGGCTTGGTGTCGTCGACTACGAGCTACTGCTGGACTGAAGAAGTCCCGCCCCGTACTGTTGCCTCACACGAGATGTGCAATGTTCTCCTCTCGCGTGCCAGGCAGCATATCCACAACCGGTATCTCCACCATCGTGTAGCACCCTGGCTGCAGGCGCATGGAGGCGCGTGCCACGTTGACAAGCACCTGTCCCGTCATGGCGGGGTTGTTGATGCTCATGTTGAACTCCAGCCGCTGGTTCTGCGTCTTGCCGCTCACGCCCTTGCGCACGAGGTTCACCCCGTGTCCCATGTCGCGCACGGCATCCACCGACGGCACCGCGAAGACGTGTGTCTCGTCACTGGAGAAGTAGGGGTCTGCCTTTATGTCCCTTGTCACGTCCTCAAGGCTTGCTCCGTCTTCAAGCTCCACATACACCATGCGGCGATGTATGCCTTCGCCGAGCGGAATGGTCATGGACAGGGCATCCTTCACGCCGTTCTTTGATCGGACGCAGACAGAATGTCCCATCGACATTCCTGGGCCGAAGTTCGTATATGACAGTCCCTTGGGGGCGAGGCTCTGCATCAGCGTGCGCACCACCGAGTCCGACCCTGGATCCCAACCGGCGGCAATCACCGACACGGCATTGTGCTCCTTGCAGATGGGCATCATTGCCTCACGGTACTGACAGATCTGTCCGTGGATGTCGAAGCTGTCGACGGTGTTTATCCCCAGCGGAACAATCTTCCGCGCATATTCCTCACAGCTGCGGGTGGGCGTGGCAAGGATGGCGACATCCACGTCGTCCAGTTCGGTGATGTCCTTCACGACCCTGTACGCCTCCAGCTCCGAGGGCTTCCCCTCAGATCCCTGACGGCGCACGATGCCGGCAATCTCAAAGTCCACGGATGCCTCCAGTGCCTGCACGGCATAGCGTCCGATGTTGCCATAGCCTACTACGGCTGCTCTTGTCTTCTTCATATCTCCAATGTGTGTATTTGTTGTCGTTCGTCTTTTTGTGTCTGCAAATATAGGTGACTTTGCCGACAAACCGGTGCATACGACCGCAATTCTATGGCTGGTGCGACGCGCACTCCCTGACTGTACGTTCAGAGATCCCCTGGCTGTACGTCCACAGACGCACGTTCTACCTATCCTCACATTCCCGCTCCCCCAGCCTCCGGCATTGCTGCCTATAAGGGTGAAAGTATGTTAAACGGGGGGGGGGTGGTAGATACCGTAAGGGCAAAGAATGTACCTTTGCGTTTGTAGGCGGAACGCTCTTATGTCCGCCTGTGGTTTTATGAGACAGAGGAGTCTGGTTTCCTTCATATTGATATGCCTTTTCGTGAGTGCCGCTGCCGCCGGTCGCGACGGTGACTCGCTGTCGTGTGCCCGTCCGCATGTGGCTCTCCGCACCAATGTGATCTACAACGCGCTCCTCGTCCCCAACCTCGGCGTGGACTTCTGCCTCGGCAAGGGGTGGACACTCGGCGGCAGCGGGATGTATGCCTGGTGGAGCAACGACGCACGCCACCGCTACAGGCGCGTGTGCGGCATCGAGGCCACCGTCCGCAAGTATTTCGGCACGCCCCGTGGCGGCAACGCGCTGACGGGACACCATCTCGGCATCTACGGACAGCTGCTGACCTACGACATTGAATATGGAGACAAGGGATACATGGGCGGACGCCCTGGCGGCCGCCCGTGGGAAGACCCGAGCTACGGCGGCGGACTGGAGTACGGCTACTCGCTGCCGGCAGGACGGCGGATGAACATCGACTTCTCCATCGGCGTGGGCTATCTCGGCGGCACCTACCACGTCTACCGTCCCATCGACGGACACTATGTGTGGCAGGAGACGCGCATGCGCCACTGGTTCGGCCCCACGCGGGCAGAGCTGTCGATAGTGTGGCTCCTCGGAGGCGGCAGTGCCGCGAAGGGAGGCAGACGATGACCGCCTCTGTCCGACACGCCGTGACGCACGTGTGCCGGTGGCTGCTTGCAGCCGCAGGCACGGGCGTGCTGCTGTTGTTGCCCTCGTCGTGCGAGCACAAGGAGCTGTGCTTCGACCACCCCCATGGCGGTGAGGTGCAGGTCGTCTTCGACTGGACCGACGCTCCCGATGCCTCGCCGGAGTCCATGCGCCTGTGGCTGTTTCCCGAAGACGGCAGCGGCAGTCCCGAGATGTACGAGTTCTCGGGCCATGCGGGAGGACGCATCAGCATCCCCGCCGGACGCTACAAGGCCATCAGCCTCAACTCCGACACGGAGTCCATACTCTATCGCAACACCGAAGCCTTCGAGACCTTCGAAGTATATACCCCCGACGGCACAATGGGAGGACGCTCGTCGATGCTGTCCACGCGTGCCGGCGAGCGCATCGCCGTGTCGCCCGACCGCCTCTACACAGCCCACCTCGACGAGGTGACGATACGCGAGACCACCGACGGACAGACGGTGACGCTCTGTCCGCAGCTCTCCGTCTGCCGCTACCGCATCAGCATAAAGAACGTCGCCAACCTCAACTATGTGGTTCCCGACGGTGTCAGCGGAGCAATCTCCGGCATGGCGGGCGGCTTCCTCGTGGGGCAGGGACGGAACACCATGGAGCGTGTCACCGTGCCGTTCCAGATAGCCTCCGACGGCACGTCGGAGCTGATGGCAGACTTCCTGACCTTCGGCGGCGCCATACTCACCGCCGAGGAGGAGGCGGAGGGCACGACGGTGGCGCACGAGCTGCGGGTCGATGTCACGCTGACCGACGGCACCACCACCACCTTCACCTTCGACGTGTCCGCACAGGTGAACAGCGGCAGCACTGATGATGACGACACCGGCGGCACCGGCGGCGGCGGCAGTGTGGATGTCGGCGTGGAGGAGCTGCCGCTGCCCAAGCCGCAGCCCAAGCCCGACAGCGGCGGCGGAGGCTTCCGTCCCACGGTGGACGAGTGGCAGGACACCGCTGTGGATATTCCCTTGTAGAATTGTTCAATTAATATTTTTAAAATCTATGAAGACAAAATTCTTATTTGCAGCCCTGGCTGCAGCAGCCATGACCGCCTGCTCCACCGACGAGGTCGTCGATGTCAACAGGGGCAACGCCATCTCGTTCCGCACCTCCATCGACAGGGCGGTGACACGTAGTACCACCGTGTACGACAGCAAAAGCCTTATGGAAGAGTTCAAGGTGACAGCCATCGGCAACAGCGCAACGTACTTTGATGGCCTGGTGGTCACTAAAAAGACCGCAGACGATGCTACAACCTGGACCACTGCCAACACCTACTACTGGCCGAGCTACAAGCTGGATTTCTATGCGTATGCTCCGACCGACATCAACAGCACCAGCAGCGCAACGGTGAGCATAGCCAGCGGTGCGCAGACGATAACCGGCTTCACCCCCGCTACGAAAGTTGCAGACCAGCAGGACTTGGTGGTTGCAACTAACACCAGTTTTACACTTCCGTCCGGTAGTACGGCTGAATCCGTCCCGCTGAACTTCAAGCACGCCCTTTCGCAGATTGACGTGCTGGCCAAGTGCGTAAGCGAGAACGTGACGGTGAAGGTTCTCGGCGTGAAGTTTGTGAATGTCGCGAATACTGGTACATTAACCTTCTCTTCTACTACAGACGGTAACGGCACATGGAGTGATATAAGTGGAACAGCTGCCTATATGTCCGGCGTTTCAACAGCTGTTGAGCTATCAAGCAGCGAGACGTCCATCATGGGAGATGGCGAGCATTTCCTCATGATTCCGCAGACACTGACAGACG
>CAVERK010000034.1:0-17499 GCA_963618035.1 bacterium | reverse complement strand
GGTTATGATGTATTCGTCCTGTTTCTCTTTCTGCTCTTTCAGCTTCAGATTGAGATGGCAAAAATGCTTGCACTCAGGGATGTAGCCGCATACCGTGTACACACCTATATCCATAATTCCATATTCTATCATTGTGGGCGAGTCTTCTTCTCCGTTCATGATGAGTTCGCCGATTTCCAGTGCCAAATAATCCCTGTCGGACATTAGCATCTCTTTTGTTCGGTCAATCTGTAAGAGCAAACAGAAGACCACGGCGGCAAGCAGAGCAGTGCCAATCATCGGAGAAGAAGCAAGAGGAATACAAGCAGGTACTTAAAGAACTTCGCAAAGGTACCAGTGTACGAAAAACCGCTAAACTATGTGACGTATCAGTCAGCACAGTTCAGCGGCTTAAAAAGGAGTTTGGGCTATAAGTCACAACGATGTTTCACTCCCCTAAATAGATTTTAGGGAGATTAGTCCTCATCCAAGTCTAATTGAACAGTTCCGTTTATCACATAGGACTTGCTGCCACTCACACATTTGAAGTTTTCAAACTTCACCGTTATGTATTCGTCGTCAACTTTGTCAGTTATTGTGGCAGAACCACTTTCGTAAGCGTAATCTTCCATGAAGTCTTCCACAGTTGTAAGTGTCGGAGAAAAATCCTCTAATTTACTTCCTTTTTGAAGGTCTTGTTTACCTTGCAACTCGATTGTATACAGATAGTCATAGTCGTATTCGCCTTTTTGCGCATCTGACAATTTTCCGCAAGGCAATGTCACATCTCCGCTATGCGTTTTTAAGTCCCATGTGCTACTGTAAGTTATAGCGCAACGGTGCCCATAGCAAGCAAAGCTTTCACCATTTATTTGAATTACATCGTAGCTCATTAATGAGTCTGAGGCGTCATCATCGTCTTTGCCACATGAAGAAAGTGCAGTTGCAGCACATACCAATGCTACGATAACAGGAAACAAATATTTAATTCTTTTCATATCTAATTAATTTTGAGGTTAAAACTTATATGCAACTCCAACACCAAAGACAACTTGATTGAAATCACTAATCAACTGATATTTGATTTCTGCATTGACCGCCAGCTTCTCGCTTAGGTCATATTGCAACCCTGCGCCGAGGTTTACACCAAACTTGCCCGTGCTGCCACCATCCGTATCCAAATCATCATCTGAGTATTCGCTGTATTCACCAAGGTCATAATCCACGTCGTGAATTTTCCAACGAGTATAGGTCAAGCCTGCCAAAGGATAGACTTTAAACTTTTCTGCTAAAGGGAACAGGTAGTGCGCATTCAAGTTGATATCCCACATGTTGACTCCATCTTTCTTCAAGAAGTAGTCGAAACCGCCCTCCAAGCGGAGTGCGTCAGTCAAGCCATATTGGTACTTTGCACCCAAGCCGATATTAGAGATTTCAGTACCGTAATTGATACCTACGCCAACGCTTTGTTTTCCCTTTTGGGCAAATGTACTTACGCTGATCAGCGCAACGCACAAAATAAAAAATATTTTCTTCATTTCTTGTTTACTTTAATTGAATTAGCAACAATGTTTTCTCAGTCCATCAGTCGGGGTGAGACAATAAAAAAACGTGGACTAATAACTTCGTCTACGTTCTCTAAGGTATCGGCAAACACCATGCACACATATACGAGTAAAAGCCCACGCCATAGGCGTGAGCATTAACTTTTACTCTTGTGTGCTTCTTCAAATTTGCCGATTTTTAGAGAGCAAGAATAAAGCTAACGCTTCTTTATCTTAATGTCTTTTGTTCGTTTTGCTACATAGGCATACATTTTAGCGGTTTACGATGCGAAGGTACAGATTTCCTGCTGAACCCCAATATTGTCCAAACGTTTTGAAGGGAATTTTCTACTGACTCCGAAAGTTCCCCTAATCAGGCTGGGACGAGGTACATCACGGCAGAATAGGTCAGGATGCAGAGTATGGTTCCCAATCCCACCCAAACGGGCACAAGTGCGGACTTGGGACTGCGTCCTACCTTATATTTACTGATTTTCCGGAAGGCAAAATAGAAAGCCACTGCCAACAATGAGCCGAGCACAGCTCCTGCGAGGATGTCTCCAGGGTAATGCACGCCGAGGTAAAGGCGCGTGTAGCAGTTCAGCAACGCCCAAAACACCATGAAGAACGATATGGTGCGACATCTGTACAGGCACACCATGAACACCGCCAAGCTGAAGGTGTTGGCAGCATGGCTCGACGGGAAGCCATAGCGTCCGCCACGATAGCCGTCAACGATATGCACAAGGTCGTGCAGATCGTTCTCTATATTTGACGGACGCAGACGCATCACCGCAAAGCGCAATGCCTTGGAGCTAATGACATCTGACAGCCCTGCTGCCAGCGCAATGCAAACGAGGCAGAGCATGGCAGTCTTGAAACTCATATTGCGGAACAGGACATAGAGCAGCGACAGGTAGAGCGGTATCCACACCAGTTTGTCCGTACATACCGGCATGAAGAAGTCGAAGAAGCGGCTGTGCATGCCATTGACAGCAAGCAGAAGGTCACCGTCAATGCGGACAAGGGTGTCAAGAAATCCAGTAAGCAACAGATCTGTCATAAGCGCACGTCAGTAAGGTTCAACGTTTGGCCAAATCATCATACAGTTTCTGCAAGTATGCCTCGCCCCTTAGGAGGTTCGCACTCTTGTTCTCACCCTCGTCATAGACCACACTTGCCGCCTGATTGTCATAAATCAGAGTGTTCTCCGGCGTAGCCATGCCGAAAGCATCGGGGATGGTGAAGAAGGCGAAGTGAGGCGATGCCGCGTCAAACACATCTTTGCTGAACGTGAACTGTCCATGCGGCAAGCCGAGCTGTGCCAACAGCGTCGCGGCAATATCCTGTTGTGATGCAAAGGTGCTGACCGTCATCGGACTGCGCACTGCACCGCCAAGAATGAGCAGAGGTATGCGATAACGTTCGGGGGTGAAGTTGCTTATGTTCTCCGGATAAGCCCCGAGATGGTCAGGCACGAGCACCACCACCGTGTTCTGCCACTGCGGCAACTGACGGAAAGAGCGTATGAAGTTGCCTATGCAGTCATCTGTATAGGCGAAAGCATTCAGAATCTTGTTGTCGAGCTTCCGGAACGGCACTTCAAACGGCTCGTGGCTGCTCGAGGTCTGAAGCACACGATATTGCGGCACGCTGTCAGCATTGTATGTCGCGGCCTCCTGCTTCAGCTCGTCAAGAAGACGGTTGAACACCACATGGTCATGCACGCCCCACTTGCCCGTACGCTCACTGCGCGGGAAGTCGACATCACTGACGATGCGCCCGAAGCCCTGCGAGACAAGATATGATCGCATATTGGTGAAGTCGGCATCACCACCATAATAATATGTAGCCTCATAGCCTGCATCCTTGAGACTGCGGGCTATGGCCGGCAGGTTCTGCGTCTTGCGCGGATATTTCATGATGCTGGTGGTCGGCTGTGCCGGATAGCCGCTGAGGATAGACACCAGCCCACGGTCGGTACGGAAGCTGTTGGCGTAGAAGTTGGTGAAGAACAACGCCTCACGCGACAGGCTGTCGAGGTTGACAGCCACCCCCTTCACACCGCCTAATGACGTCATGAGTTCCGAGGAGAAGCTCTCCATGATTATGAAAAGCACATCGGGACGGTGCGTTGTGAACAGACTGTGCGCCGCATTGTCGGCAGTAGCTGCCACGACATTCAACGAGTCGAGAATGCGCCGCGAGCCATAGGTCTCCGGCATGGCTTCGAGCACCTGACGGTCGGCCATCTGCAGGAACAGGCTGTCTGCCTGTGCGCCGTCCATGAAGCGGTATTGCTTGCCGAAGTTCTTCTGCTTGGAGAGCGACTCCATGAGGTTGAACGCAGGGTTTATGGCTGCATGATTGATGCGGACATCAGGACTGAAGAACACCTTGCCGGTGTTCATGGTCGAGACGGTAAAGCCGCCACGTATGGGGATGAACAGCAGTGCCGCGAGAACGAGCAATACGCCTGATACCGACAGCCGGTTGAACGGGATGCGGTATCCGACACCACGGCGCGGAAAAGTAAGCACGGCGAACAGCAGATAGCAGAAGCCCGACACCACAAGCATACAGAGCAACGCCGCCAGCACATACCACAGGCTGACGCTGGCCAACGCCTCGCGGGGCGATGACATGAAATAGAATATCGGCGTACTGTCGAGACGGAAGCCCCAGAAATCATACAGCCCCATATCTGCAACAAGAATCACCGACACCACGATACTGGCAATGGCGAAATACCTCTTCCACACCGTCAGCAGCCACTTGCCCGTGGTCCACGCCGAAACGATAAGCAGCAGAGCCGGCACAGCAGTCAGATAGCCCGCCATAGACAGGTCGAGCGGCAGTCCGTGAAGCATCACGCTGAACACGGCACCTGCCCCATAGCCGTCGTACAGCTCATGGTAGTACAGCATGAACAGCGGCTTCTGCAGCACGAATATCAGCAGCCACAGCAGATATACCTCAATGAACTTTATTATGCGCTCCTTCATCCTCTCCGATGCAGAATTGTCTCCTTAGTTGCGCAAAGATAAAGTTTTTTGCCGCTTCTGCCATACACGCAGCACACAACTACCTATTTTTATGCAATGTAAGGTGCTTGTCTACCGACGGCGGCAGCTCCTGGGCATAGTGCGTCACCATTATCACCGTCTTGTCGAGCCGGTGGCAGAAGGCTTCTATCACGGCTTTGGCACGGCGGCGGTTATATGTGTCCAGTCCATGCAACGGCTCGTCCAGAATCAGCAGTTCGGGGTCTTTCACAAAAGCACGTGCCAGCAGTGCCAGACGCTGTTCACCGCTTGAGAGGCGCAGGAACGGACGGTCGGCCAGCGGAGCAATGCCAAAGATGTCCATCCACCACAGACAGATGTCACGCTGTCCCGAGTGCGGCTTCACATAAAGCCCGATGCTGTCGTACAGTCCGCTTGCCACGATGTCGATCGTCGGGAAGTTCTTCAGGTATGCGCGGTGCATCTCCGGACTGACGTACCCTATGTGTTTCTTGATTTCCCAGATGCTCTCGCCCGAACCGCGTTGCCTGCCGAAGAGGCTGATGTCGCAGGCATAGGACTGCGGATTGTCGGCACACACAAGACTGAGCAGTGTAGACTTGCCCGAGCCATTCTCTCCGCTCAGCGACCACTTCTCTCCACGCCGCACAGTCCAGTCGAGGTCTTTCAGTATGGAGTGCCCGTCGTAGGCTATGCTGACCTTGTTGAGACGAACCACCTCATCGCCGGTGAAGTTTGTTCCTGTATATGGCAGGCCGAGTATGCGCTGTGTCAGCGTATCACAGAGAGCCTTATCTCCTCTTGTCCTTTCGGCATCAGCCTCGCTGAAGGAATGTAGATACTCCTCGCGCGTCTGCTTGTTGCCAACCACGAGTTTGTCGACCGTAACCACGTGGGTTATGTAGTCCGGAACACTGTCGAGCATTGACAAAACCAGTATCAGCTGTAGCCCGTGCATCTGCGTCAGCTGCCTCAACAAGTCGTCGAGCAGGTCGCGGGTGGCGGCATCAAGGCCGATAAACGGATTGTCCATTATCAGCACGCGCGGTTGCGTCAGCAGTATCTTCACCAACTGGAACTTGCGCAGCTCACCGCTCGAAAGCATCAGGATGCGCTTGTCGAGCATGGCATCTATGTGGAACATATCGAACAGCTGACGCTGCAACGCATCCTCGGCATAGTCGCCCAACAGCTGACGCACGGTGGGGAAGTCGTCTGTCTCCGTAGAGTTCCAACGCTGCTGATAGTAGTAATTGGTATCGTTGCTGCCATAGGTGTCACGGAAGGCTATGTACTTGATGTTCCTGTACGCCTCGCGCCATGGCGACGGCGAGAAATCATATTCCAGCGTTCCTTCGGCAAGAGGGAACTTGCCGGTAATCATGTCGACCAGCAGGCTCTTGCCTGCGGCATTAGACCCCATTATGGCTATCTGTTCGCCGTCGAGCACGTCAAGGCTCACGGGTTCGGACAGCCGTGCTTCCGGCGTGCGGGCTACGGCATTGTCCAGTTTCAAGGTATGTCCTTTCATCTTCTCAGATTTTGTCTTTATCGTGGCGTGCCGCCATGCCCTCTCTGTCTGGTTCGCTGACTTTCCCTGGGTTGCGTGCCACATAGTCCTTCCAGTCGCGGTAGCTCTTCTCCACGACAGGCCGTCCCATCTGTAGATAATGGCAATAGGCAGCCCCGAGGGCATCGGTGGCATCGAGGAAATGCGGCATCTCCTGCGGACTGATATGCAGCAACCGCTGCAACATTCCTGCCACCTGTTCCTTGCTGGCATTGCCGTTGCCTGTTATGGCCATCTTTATCTTCAGCGGAGCATATTCCGTTATCGGGATGTCACGGCTCAGAGCCACAGCCATGGCCACGCCCTGTGCACGCCCCAGCTTCAGCACAGACTGCACGTTCTTGCCGAAGAACGGAGCCTCAATGGCCAGCTCATCGGGCAGATAGCTCTCTATTATGCCGAGCACACGCTCGTGTATGTGTGCGAGCTTGAGATAATGGTTCGGGTATCTCCGCAGGTCAATCACGCCCATGGCTACCAGCGACGGCTTCGTGCCGTTGATACGAAGCACGCCATAACCCATTATCGTTGTGCCAGGGTCAATGCCCATGACTATTTTCTCTTTTACAGGAACTGCTGCCACTTGTCTTGCCGGATGGTTCGCCGTTGCAAAATTACAATATTATTCCGAAACGATTTCCGCGTATTCTCTATCTTCGTATCTTTGCGTCTTGAAACATTGACAACAAGTTTTACCATTATGATAGTAG
Source organism: bacterium (assembly GCA_963618035.1). Lineage (GTDB taxonomy): Bacteria > Bacteroidota > Bacteroidia > Bacteroidales > Bacteroidaceae > Bacteroides. The sequence goes on along the minus strand of CAVERK010000034.1, from coordinate 10,670 downwards.
ACAAGATAAACGACATCTGCAAGGATGTGGAGCAGCTCAAGGCATCAAATGCCGACGAACTTGAGGCTCTGCGGATAAAGTACCTCAGCAAGAAAGGCATCATCAGCGACCTGATGAACGACTTCCGCAGCGTCGCCGCCGAGCAGAAGCGCGAAGTGGGCATGAAGCTGAACGAGCTGAAGACACAGGTACAGGAGAAGATTGCACAGCTAAAGGAGCAGTTCGAGAGTGCCGACACCGTCAGTGACGACATTGACCTGACACGCACACCCTATCCCATGCACATCGGTACACGCCATCCGCTGACAATAGTCAAGAACGAGATAATAAGCATCTTCGGACATATGGGCTTCAAGCTCGCCGACGGTCCTGAGGTGGAAGACGACCTGCATGTATTCACCAAGATGAACTTCGCAGCCGACCATCCGGCACGCGACATGCAGGACACTTTCTTCATCAGCCAAAGCACCGATGACGTGACGAAGAACGTCATACTGCGCACGCACACCAGCTCGGTGCAGGCACGTGTCATGGAGCACACACAGCCTCCCATCCGCGTGATATGCCCAGGACGTGTCTACCGCAACGAGGCCATCAGCGCACGCGCACACTGCTTCTTCCATCAGATTGAGGGTCTGTATGTCGACAAGAACGTGTCGTTCACCGACCTGAAGCAGGTGTTGCTGACGTTTGCCCGCGAGATGTTCGGCAGCGACACGAAGATACGCCTGCGCCCGTCATACTTCCCCTTCACCGAGCCAAGTGCAGAGATGGACATCAGCTGCAACATCTGCGGCGGCAAGGGCTGCGGGTTCTGCAAGCACACGGGATGGGTCGAGATCCTCGGCTGTGGCATGGTAGACCCCAATGTGCTTGAGATGTGCGGCATCGACAGCAAGGTCTACTCCGGCTATGCCTTCGGACTTGGCATCGAGCGCATTGCCAACCTGAAGTATCAGGTCAGCGACCTGCGTCTGTTCTCGGAGAACGACGTGCGCTTCCTGCGTGAGTTCGAGTCGGCCTATTGACTTGCCGATGACCAGGAAAGAGAGATACCGTGCCGTCATAGACTGGTTCAGGACGAATATGCCTGTGGCTGAGTCCGAGCTGCACTTCGGCAATCCCTTCCAGTTGTTGGTGGCGGTAATTCTCAGCGCACAGTGCACCGACAAGCGGGTCAACATGATCACTCCGGCACTGTTCAAGGCCTTTCCTACAAGTCTCGAGATGTCACAAGCCACGCCGGAGGCAGTGCTTGAGCACATCCACAGCGTGTCCTATCCCAACAGCAAGGCAAAGCATCTGGTGCAGATGGCACAGATGCTGCAACGTGACTATGGCGGCGAGGTGCCGTGTGACTTCAGTTCTCTGTTGCGGCTGCCAGGTGTCGGGCGCAAGACAGCCAATGTGGTCAGTGCAGTGGCTTTCGGTCAAGCCGCGATGGCAGTAGACACTCATGTGTTCCGTGTCAGCCACAGGTTAGGACTGGTTGGCAGCAAGCACAACACGCCATACGCAGTAGAGCAGGAGTTGGTCAAGAATATTGCCGAGGCCGACAGGGCGCGTGCCCACCATTGGTTGCTGCTGCACGGTCGTTACGTCTGCCGGTCGCGCAAGCCGGCTTGTGACGGTTGCGGACTACAGCCTTTCTGCCTGTACGGGTCGCATCATGCAGTCACGCCCCACAACAACACACCGACAGCAACGTCTTAAAAATGCTGATATGGCGCGACATTTTGAATGGAGTGCGGGGCGACGGTGCGAAAAATTCCATAACTTTGCGCTCATAAGAAGACAATCGGAAACAATAACTCTTTTAAAGTAACAAAGATATGACAATAGACCAATTCAACTTTGCCGGTAAAAAGGCAATCGTACGTGTAGATTTCAACGTACCATTGGACGAGAACGGAAACGTTACTGACGACACCCGCATCCGTGGTGCCCTGCCAACACTGAAGAAGATTCTTGCCGACGGCGGCGCAGTCATCATGATGTCGCACATGGGCAAGCCTAAAGGCAAGGTCAACCCCAAGCTGAGCCTGAAGCAGATTGTCCCGAACGTGAGCAAGGCTCTGGGTGTTGATGTCAAGTTCGCACCCGACTGCGGCAATGCCGAGGCAGAGGCTGCTGCACTGAAGATGGGCGAGGCTCTGCTGCTTGAGAACCTGCGCTTCTATCCTGAAGAGGAAGGCAAGCCGGTAGGCTTGGAGAAGGGTACACCCGAATATGATGCTGCCAAGAAGGAGATGAAAGGCCGCCAGAAGGGCTTCGCAAAGAAGCTGGCTTCCTATGCCGACGTGTACGTCAACGATGCATTCGGCACCGCTCACCGCAAGCACGCATCCACAGCTGTCATTGCCGACTTCTTCGATGCAGACAACAAGATGCTCGGCTATCTGATGGAGAAGGAAGTAAAGGCCATCGACAATGTACTGAAGAACGCACAGCATCCTTTCACTGCCATCATCGGCGGTTCCAAGGTATCGTCCAAGTTGGGTGTCATCAAGAACCTGCTCGACAAGGTCGACAACCTCATCATCGGCGGCGGTATGGGCTTCACATTCTTCAAGGCACAGGGCGGCCACATCGGTGATTCTCTGCATGAGGACGACCTGATGCCCGAAGCACTGTCTGTACTCGAAGAGGCAAAGAAGAAGGGTGTAAAGGTATCTCTCTCTGTAGCTACCGTTGCCGGCAACTGCTTCAGCAACGATGCAGAGCGCAAGGTATTCGACACGCACCAGATTCCCGACGGATGGCAGGGCATGGACGCTTCTGAAGAGTCGCTTGCCAACTGGAAGGAGATTATCCTCAACTCTAAGACAATCCTCTGGAACGGTCCTGTAGGTGTGTTCGAGTTCCCGAACTTCGCTCATGGCACTGGCGAAATCGCCAAGTATGTAGCTGAAGCAACACAGAAGAACGGTGCATACTCACTGGTAGGCGGTGGCGACTCTGTTGCAGCTGTCAACAAGTTTGGTCTTGCCGACAAAGTCTCATACGTATCTACCGGTGGTGGTGCAATGCTTGAGGCTATCGAGGGCAAGGTTCTGCCTGGCGTAGCAGCAATCAAGGGCGAATAAAGCCAACGACACTACATTCATTTTTATAGGGGCAGCCTGCAGCGCATCTGTGGGCTGCCTTCTTGTTTCGACACGCCCCTATAAGCATGTCAAAAAAAAGTAAGTATATCTCCTCCGTGAACGGGTATTTTTGCACCTACTCCAACGGTATTTTCGTGCGTTCCAACGATATATATTCATGAGGGTCAAGGATATAAATGATTAGGTGCTATACTTATATATGATTAGGGGGTAACGATATATATCATTGACCCTCATGAATATATATCATTAGAAACCATGATTTCTATGTCGTTATAAGATGACGTGAGGGGATGTCGTTGCGACATCCCCTCATACTATCTGCTCTTCCTCTTGGACTTGAACCAAGGACCCTCTGATTAACAGTCAGATGCTCTAACCGACTGAGCTAAGGAAGAATTTGCTCTTAAATCTCCTAAATGCGGTGCAAAAGTAAGGGGTTGTTTTCAATTATGCAATATCTTTGTGACAAAAATTTACGACAACGACAGGAGCAACACTTATGAGACGTTTGCGAAACAGATATACGGCAGTGATTGTGGCGGTGTGTGCATTGGCAGCAACCGCTTTCTACGGATTCGACAAGGGCGAGAGCCGTGACTTCCGGATTGCCAAGAACCTGGATATCTTCAACTCGATAATAAAGGATCTTGACCTGTTCTATGTCGACACGCTTGATGCGCAGAAGGTCATACAGACAGGTATCAACAGCATGCTCTACTCGCTGGATCCGTACACGGCATATTATCCCGAGGACGAACAGTCGGAGCTGGAGCAGATGCTCCGCAACACCTATGGCGGCATCGGTTCAGTGATTACATGGAACGACAAGCTGAAGCGTTCGGTGATAAGCGAGCCTTACGAGGGTATGCCTGCTGCCGAAGCAGGACTGAAGGTGGGCGATGTGCTGATGGAGATTGACGGGCAGGATCTTGAAGGCAAGGACAATCAGGCTGTGAGCGACTTGCTGCGCGGACAAGCCGGCACCAAGCTGACCGTCACGGTGCAACGCCCTGGTACTGACGGGTTGCTGACAATCGGGCTGACACGCCGCTCGATAGAGTTGCCGCTGATAACATACTATGACAAGCTGGACGACAACGTGGGCTACATCTGCCTGAGCACTTTCTCGGGCAATCCGTCCAAGGAGTTCAAGCGGGCGTTTGAGGACTTGAGGCGGCAGGGCATCACTTCGCTCGTGATAGACCTGCGCAACAATGGCGGCGGATTACTGGATGAGGCAGTGGAAATCGTGAACTTCTTCGTGCCGAAGAACAAGGTGATAGTGACCACGAAGGGCAAGAACAAGCAGTCGGATGCCTCATACAAGACCTTGCGCGAACCGATAGACACAGACATACCCGTGGCTGTGCTCGTGAACAGCGGCACGGCATCGTCGTCGGAAATCATGGCAGGATCGTTGCAGGATATGGACCGTGCGGTGATAATAGGCACACGCACCTTCGGCAAAGGACTGGTGCAGACCACACGTCCGTTGCCTTATGGCGGCACGATGAAGGTCACGACATCGAAATACTACATACCAAGCGGCCGCTGCGTGCAGGCCATCGACTACTCGCACCGCAATGCCGACGGCAGCGTGGGACGTATAGCCGACAGTCTGACTACGGCGTTCCACACGGCAGCAGGACGCATCGTGCGCGATGGCGGTGGCATCATGCCAGACATCGAGGTGGAGCAGGACACGATGCCTAACATCGTCTATTACCTGACGCGCGACAATCTGATATTCGACTATGCAACGCAATACTGCCTGAAGCACCCGTCCATAGCTCCCGCCAAGGAGTTCCGACTGACGGATGCCGACTATGATGACTTCAAGGATATGGTGGTGAAGGCAGACTTCAAGTATGACCAGCAAAGCGAACGTCTGCTGAAGAGCCTGAAGGAGATGGCGGAGTTTGAGGGCTATATGGCCGATGCCAAGGACGAGTTTGCCGCACTGGAGAAGAAGCTGCAGCACAATACCGAGCGCGACCTCGACCACTTTGCCAAGGACATACGCAAGCTGATGGCACAGGAGATCGTGCGCCGCTACTACTACCAAAGAGGCGGAGTGATAGAACAGCTGAAGACAGACCGCGACCTGAAGGAGGCATGCGCCATACTGAAAGACGCCGCAAGATACAAGACGCTGCTGAGTGCACCGGCAGAGTAACCGCGACAGTAGCGTCTATCTGTTATCGCTTTCGATGAGGCGGAGCAGATGCTCCACAGCCTCGGCTTCGGGGATGTTGCGCTCGACACACTCTTTCCTACGGTAGAGGCTGACGTGTCCGCGTCCGGCACCGACATATCCGTAGTCGGCATCAGCCATCTCACCTGGGCCGTTGACAATGCACCCCATGATGCCGATTTTCAATCCCTTATACTGTGATGTCGCTGCCTTGATGCGTGCAATGGTGTCCTGCAGGTTGTAGAGCGTGCGCCCGCAGCCAGGGCATGAGATGTATTCCGTCTTGCTCATGCGCAGCCTCCCTGCCTGAAGAATGCTGAAAGCGATGCTGTCGACACGTGTGTCGGCAATGTTGCCGTTGTTGAACAGCATCAGACCGTCGCAGAAGCCGTCGAACACCAGCGGCCCCATGTCAATGGCAGCGTGTATCTCAAGGTCCTCTTCTGTAGAGTCGGCATAGGTCTGGATGATGACCATAGGATTGTCCAGACCTTCAATCATGAGCTTGTGAGCCATGGCACGCAGCTCTCCGGCACGGTTGAGGTGCTTGCTGGAGCACAGCAGAACCACCTCAGGATGACGGTGAAGGCAGGAGAGGATTTCTTCGTCAAGGTCGGACCAGGTGACGAACAGGAATTTCATTGGTGCCGGACACATGCCGATGAAAGGCAGATGGTCGCGGCTGTAGGCAGGCCATGTGCCTGTCTGTCCTGTCCATACGTCGGAGTCGACGATGTACTGCACATCAGGATGCTTGCCGTCGGGTGCTGCCTTACCTATATATATGTAGTCGGGAGTGGACGAAGGACTGAACTGTTGCTGTCCCTTGAGCCTCGCGGCAATGACCACCGGCACATGGTCGCCACCGATGTTGCGCACGGGCGATGTCCGGCGACGCGACGGATGCAGATAGTCGTAGACCGGCGAAGTCTCGGCATAGATGTGCGGCTGTAGCTGGCGCAGCCCGACGTAGTCACGTATCTTCGCTGCCACGGGAATCTCCGCCTCGGGAGCTTCGCTCAGAGAGACACGTATGGTGTCGCCAAGTCCGTCGGACAACAATGCGCCTATGCCAAGGGCAGACTTTATGCGTCCGTCCTCGCCCTCACCGGCCTCAGTGACACCGAGGTGCAGCGGGAAGTGCATGTCTTCCTTATCCATCACACTGGCCAGCAGGCGCACTGTGCGCACCATGACCGATGCGTTTGATGCCTTGATGGATATGACGACATCGGTGAAGTGTTCGCTGACGCAGATGCGCAGATATTCCATGCACGACTCGACCATGCCCTCGGGCGTATCTCCATAGCGGGACATGATGCGGTCGCTGAGCGAGCCGTGGTTGACACCAAGGCGTATGGCTGTGTGGTGTTCCTTGCAGATGTTGAGGAAAGGTATGAAGCGGTCGCGGATTTTCTGAAGCTCCTGTGCATACTCTTCGTCGGTGTAGTCGAGATGCTTGAACGTGCGGGCGGCATCGACGTAGTTGCCAGGGTTGATGCGCACCTTCTCGGCATAGAGAGCTGCCACGTCGGCAACGTTGGCATTGAAATGCACGTCGGCGACGAGCGGTACCTGACACCCGCGTTGGCGCAGTGCGGCGTTGATGTTCTTCAGATTCTCTGCCTCAGCGCGTCCTTGCGTGGTGAGACGCACGTATTCTCCCCCTGCCGCAACGATGCGAAGCGTCTGTTCGACGCAGGCCTCGGTGTCGCGCGTGGAGGTGTTGGTCATGCTCTGCAGGCGTATAGGATAAGAGCCGCCCAATGGGGTGGCTCCTATGTTCACTACGTTGGTGTGGCGGCGTCGGTAATTGAAGTAATCCACTCTTTCCGTTCCTTTCGTTGATGTCCGGCTTTCCTTTTTCAGTTGACCTTATATTCGTACTTCACCTCACGGAGGCTCTCGTTGGCCTTGTCGATCTTCTGCCTCAGACCGTCCTTGTAGTCCTTAAGCCGTGCGGCAATGGTCGCGTCGGAGAGCGCAAGCATCTGCACGGCCAGTATGGCGGCATTGAGTGCTCCGTTTATGGCCACCGTGGCGACCGGTATGCCAGGAGGCATCTGCAGGATGGAGTAGAGTGCATCGACACCGTCAAGCACCGAACCCTTGATGGGAACCCCAATGACGGGCAGTGTGGTGTTGGCTGCAATGACACCTGGAAGTGCCGCTGCCATGCCTGCACCGGCAATGATTACCTTCACGCCACGGGAAGCAGCATTCTTGGAGAACTGCTCCACAGCGTCGGGCGTGCGGTGTGCCGAGAGGGCATTCACCTCAAACGGCACGTGCATGTCGTTGAGGAAAGCCGCCGCCTTCTCCATTACGGGGAGGTCGGACGTGCTGCCCATGATTATGCTTACTGAAGGCGACGACATAGCTCGATCTTTTTTTTGGCGATGGCCGTCAGGCGTTGACGAGTGCCTTGTAGTCTGCTGCGGAGAGCAGTTCGCCATAGTTGGCCTCAGCATCGGGCTTGATCTTGATGAGCCAGCCCTTGCCGTAAGGGTCTTGGTTGACTAATTCAGGATGGTCGGCAAGCTCCTCGTTCTGCTCAAGCACCTCGCCGCCAACAGGCATGAAGATGTCTGATATGGTCTTCACAACCTCTATTGTGCCAAAGGTGTCGCCGGCTTCGAGGGTCTCGCCGGTTGACGGTATGTCGATGAAGACGATGTCGCCAAGCTGGTCTTGTGCGTAGTCTGTGATGCCGACGTAGGCGATGTCGCCCTCAACGCGAATCCATTCGTGTTCTTTGGTGTACTTGATGTTGTCAGGAAAGTTCATAGTTTTCTGCTTATTACGTTTATCTGTGCGTGCAAAGGTATTCAAAGGCTGTGGGATGTGCAAATTTTAGTTGTACAAGATTTGTACGGCTGCGGACGGCACGTGTCAGAACAGCAGGAAGCGGAACAGGCTGTTGTAGTAGGGGTTGAGTATGAGTGCGCCGCACAGCAGTCCGAGCATGAAGCCGGCAATGACTTCGCTGAGGCTGTGGTGTTGCTGAACGATGCGTGCCGAACCGACGATGCCCGCGATGATGATGAACAGGCAGAGCCACCAGACGGGGTTATAGCCGAAGATGTTGCTGAACGCCACCAACCCGCTGGCTGCCGCTCCGGCTCCTGCCATGTGTATGCTGAGCCGCCATCGCAGGTTGACGATGATGCAGACAATCATCATAATCAGTGCCGTGAGGATGATGCCCATCATGTACCATGGGATGTTGAGCCGCTTCATCATGATGAGGCAGAAGATGTAGGACATGAAGTGAAGCCCGAGGGATATGAAGCGCGGTTTGCGGCGCGTCATGTAGTCGGCGGTGTAGCCGTTGATCTTGCGGAAGAGGAACACCGTGAGCGTCGGCACAAAGATGGTGAAGCAATAGACCAAGGCAAGGACGGTGAGCTTGTAGCGCAACGGCAGGATGCGCAGGTAGGAGAACTGGAACAGGAAGAGAAAGGCCAGGAACGAGATATAGTATGGCGAGAACAGCTTGGAGATGACTCGTGCCATACGTAGCATTGCGCGTTCTGTCTTGATGATTCCTGCCATCGTATCCGGTGCTTTTAGTGTCCTAATCCTGTGCTTTATGTGTAGTCAGTCGGTGCTTTATGGGTTGTAACGCGCTGCTTTGTCATCTGCGAAGCCGCGCCACAGGTATTCCAAGCTGCTGACGGTATTTGGCAATCGTGCGGCGTGCTATGGGGAAGCCCTTCTGCTTCAGCAGCTTCTCTATCTCGTCGTCGGTCAATGGGTTTTGCCGGTCTTCGCCGTCAATCAGCTCTTGCAGCGTGCTCTTTATCTTGCGCACGGACAGCTCCTCACCGTCCTGCGTGGTGTAGCCGTCGCTGAAGAAGAACTTCAGCGCGAAGATGCCGAAGTCGGTCTGCACGTACTTGCTGTTGCTGACGCGCGATATGGTGGATATGTCCAGTCCGGTCCTTTGGGCCACATCCTTCAATATCATCGGATTGAGCAGCGATTCGTCGCCTTCAAGGAAGAAGGGCTTCTGCAAGTCGATGATGGCCTGCATGGTCACGGTCAGCGTGTGTTGCCGCTGCCTGACGGCATCGATGAAGCTCTGTGCCGAGTCCAGCTTCTGCTTGAGGAACGTCATGGCATCTTTCTGTTCGCGTGTCTGCCTGCCGGACTTGCGTCCTTGCTCTGACAGCATATCTATGTAGTCGCGGTTCAGGCGCAGCTCGGGCACATTGCGGCTGTTGAGCGTAAAGCTGATATTGCCCTGCTCGTCGGTGGAGACGATGAAGTCGGGCACGATGTGTTGCAGGTTCTTGCCTAACGTCTCGCCCATTGAGGCTCCAGGACGCGGGTTCAGCTTGGTAAGACTGCGCATCGCCTGTTGGAACTCGTCGTCGCCGATGTCAAGGCGTTGCCGGATGCGGTCCCAACGTTTGCGGGTGAAGTCGTCGTAGTAGTCGCGGATAATGGTCTGCTGGATGTCCAGTGCACCGGCTTCTTCCTCTCCCTGACGGCGTTTGCGGTCGATTTGCAACAGCAGACATTCCTGCAAGGAACGTGCTCCGATGCCTGGCGGGTCGAGGCTCTGTATGGTGCGTATGGCTTCTTCAAGCTCGGCATCGGTGGCTTCGATGCCGGCATAGATGGCAAGCTCGTCGGAGATGTCGCGCAAGGACTTGCGCAGCAGTCCGTCGTCGTCGAGCGAGCCGAGTATGTATTCTGCCAGTTCGCGTTGCCGCCCATTCAGGAGAAGCTCGCCAAGCTGCGCCTTGAGGTTCTCGTAGAACGAGGTAGCTTCGCTGAAAGGGATCTCCTCGGCACGTTCTTCGTGGCTGCGGTTGTGGTCCTGGAGCTTGTAGTCGGGAATGTCGTCGGCGTCGCGGTAGTCGTCAAGGGCATTATACTCCATGTCGCCTCCGTCGGCATCCCCGTCATGGTCTTCCGTCTCGGCGGACTCGGTATCTTCTGCCGGCTCCTCGCGTCCTTCTTCGAGGGCGGGATTCTCGAGCAGCTCGGTGTGCACGCGGTCTTCAAGCTCCACGGTGGGAAGCTCAAGCAGCTTGACAGCAAGGATCTGCTGCGGTGAGAGCGTCTGTACCTGCTGCTGTGTCTGTACTTGCGACTGTTTTGAATACTGCTGTGCCATTCGTCAGACCGGTTACACCTTATTATATATGGTACCTGTTGTAGGCTGCAAAGGTACTGAATACTTCTTAACGGCGCAATCCGTTCAGGCTACTCATTCTCTCCTGCGCTTCGGTTCAAGAATTTGTCCATATTACTCCATGAACTTAAATCCGAAACCTGAGTAATCAATATTGCCCTAAGCTCTGGTATGACCGACCTGAAGAAATCTATTAGCCTCTTCGGCAAAGTTGGTTAAC
>CAVERK010000033.1:0-17540 GCA_963618035.1 bacterium | reverse complement strand
GCGATAAAGTCCGGAATTTATCGCGATAACCTCCTACATGTATCGGGATAAGTTTGTAGCACCATCGGGATAAGTTTTCCGACCCTTCGCGATGCGTCGAAATAGTCCACTTTGGTTCCTTTTTAGAACACTTTGATGCTCTTATCAGGGCTTCGCGGACGGCAAGATTTAACGTTTAGAGGCTGTACTCAAGGTTTCTTAACACTTTGGACTTTAACTTATTTTTAGAAATGGACGGAATGGGCATAATGGGCATGATGGGCTGAATGGGCGGGATAGGCGTGATGGGGTTGCCGCCGTCAGAGGCAGGCACCGTCGAGCAAATCCAGATAGAGGCGGATGGCCTGCTCCATCTCGCTCAGGCAGATGAACTCATCGGCGGTGTGGCTGCGGCTGCTCTGTCCTGGGCCGAGCTTCATGGAGGGGAAGGGCATCAGTGCCTGGTCCGACAGCGTGGGCGAGCCGAAGGGCACGCACCCCAGTGCCTGTGCCCGCATCAGGAGGGGGCTGTCGGCAGGGGTCATCGACGAATTGAGACGGAAGGAGCGGGCGGTGGCTGTGGACGTGATGTGCCGGCATACCTCATCGAAGATCTGCCTGTTGGTGTAGCACTCGTTGCTCCTGATGTCGACCACGAAGGTGCAGCGGTCGGGCACCACGTTGTGCTGCGTGCCGGCACTTATCATCGTCACCGTCATCTTCACCGGACCGAGGAGACTGCTCTGCTCGGGGAACCGGTAGGTGCTGAACCACTCTATGTCCTTCATGGCCTTGCAGATGGCGTTGATGCCCTCGTCCCTGGCGGCATGGCCGGACTTGCCGTGTGCCTCCACGTCGAGCACCATCAGTCCCTTCTCTGCCGTGGCAGGCTGCATGCCTGTCGGCTCACCGACGATGGCGAAGGCTATGGGCGGCAGCTCGGGCAGAACGCTCTCGATGCCACCGTGTCCCGACACCTCTTCCTCGCAGGAGGCAAGGAACACGAGGTTATAGCTCTGCGGCGTGTCCCTCAGCTCCAGGAACACACGGAGCAGGCAGACCAGTCCGCCGCCGTCGTCGTTGCTGCCCAGGCCGTAGATGCGGTCACCCTCTACGGAGTGCCTGAAAGGGTCGCGCTGCCAGCCGCTGACAGGCTTCACGGTATCGATGTGGGCATTCAGCAACAGCGTGGGACGGCGGCTGTCGAAGTCCGGTGCCACGCACCACACGTTGTTGCCCTTCCTGTGTGTGGGCTGTCCATGCTCCTCCACGTAGGCCTGCAGGCAGTCGGCCGCCGCCTGCTCGTCGCGGCTCGTGGACGGGATGTCTATCAGCCTTGTCAGCAGCTCCGCTGCCTCTGCCGCCATGCGGCGTGCGTCGTGTTCCATAACCATTCTCTCCCGTTTCCCTTTTCGGTTCATCCTCTGAGGACGAATTTCTGTGACATTTCCATTGAGTCTCCCGCGTAGAACTCCACCTCTACCGTGTCCCTGCCGACGGTCATGCGGTATGAACCGGCAGCAGGGGAGTGTGTGTAGGTCTTTATGCCCTGACGGTACTCGTCGAACAGTGCTGTCTCGTCCTTGATGTCTGTGCCGTCGTCGTTCTTCATCTTCCGGCGCAGCTCGCCGTACATGTCTGCACCCTGAGCGTCTATCTCATATCTGCCGATGTCGTCGTGCGACCACACGCTGTTGAATGTCATCTGCGTGATGCGCCCGTCGTCGCCGTACCAGTCGCACAGCTCCGTCTGGTGTGTGTGCCCACACAGGCAGATGGCGTTGCGTCGGGCAAACAGCTGTCGGAAATGGCGGCGTTTCTGCGTCTCGGCATCGCTGTCGCCTCCGTGGTAGAACCAGCGGCAGCTGCTCCCGTCATAGGGGAACAGCGGGCCATGTACCATTATGAAGGTGTGGCGTGCTCCCTCGGTATCTGCCAACAGCCGCTCCACCTCCGCATCGTCGGGGTCGTTGAAGTCAATCACAATATAGGCATCCTGCCCTATGGAGAAGGCGAAATCGGTCTTCCCGATCTTCTGCCCCAGTTCTTCGGACATGCGTTGCGGCATGTACCGGCGGTAGACCTCCTGTGCATCGGTGCCGCGTATGTCGTGATTGCCGGCTACGGTCACGAAGGGCAGCCCCCCGAGCTGGCTCTTGAAGCTGTCCATCACGTCGGCCAACATCTTCCTGTGCACCTCGCCACTGCCGCAGTCGCCCTGCACGAGGTCGCCCATCTGCAGCACCATCTTCGTGTCGTCCGTGATCAGGGCGGCAGCACGCTTCATCAGTCGCGGACAGCGTTCGCGCCACATCTCCCCGTTGCGTGCGAACTCCGCCCGCTGCACACGGTTGAGCCACTCCACCGGCTCGTTGTAGTTTGAATGGTACACGCTGGCAGGCTCGGTGTCGAAATGCGTGTCGCCGAGAATGACTATGCTGTATCTCCCTCTGTCACGCCGCCAGCCGTCACAGGCTGTCAGCGTATTGCTCATGGCGAGAGCCGCCAGTCCGCCTCCCGCAAGGCCAATGAAATGTCTTCTGTCCATAGTTTGTTCCCGTTTCTTTTCTGATGTCCTGTCACTGCAAAGGTAGGCAATTGTCGCCGCTGCGTGGCAAAGAAAAGAGTGGAAATGCAATTTGGTTTCATTTGAAACCGCTAACTTTGCCGCGCAAAACAAAAACATACCGGCTTTAGGGATATATAACAGGAATATGGCTATTCGGCATTTATCTGAATTGGTGCGCCGCCAGACCGAGAAATATGGCGACAGGAAACCGGCACTGAGGTATCGCGACGACGCTCGCGGCACTTGGGTGTCCGTCTCATGGAAACAGTTTGAACAGCACGTCGACGAGGCTGCCAACGCCATGGCAGTGATGGGTATCGAGGAAGAGGAAAACGTCGGCATCTTCTCGCAGAACATGGTGGAGAGCTTCTACGTGGACTTCGCCAACTTCTGCAACCGCGCGGTGACGGTGCCGCTCTATGCCACCAGCTCCGCCGCACAGGCACAGTACATCATCAACGACACGGCCATGCGCCTGCTGTTTGTCGGCGAGCAGTATCAGTATGACACCATCTTCTCGAGTCTGGCGCACTGCCACACGCTCCAGCACATCGTGATCTACGACCCGACGGTCAAGCGCGACCCGCGCGACACCATATCAATCTATTTCGATGAGTTCATCAGCAAGGGACAAGGACTGCCGAAGAACGACGTGGTGGAGGCACGCCGCGCCAAGGGCACTCCCGAGGACCTGATGAACATCCTCTACACCTCGGGCACCACGGGCGAGCCAAAGGGCGTGATGCTGACACATGCCAATATCATTGAGCAGATGCGCACCCACCACATGCGGCTCACGAACATGAACGACAGCGACGTGTCGCTCAACTTCCTGCCGCTGACGCACGTCTTCGAGCGCGGATGGTGCTACATCTGCATGAACGAGGGCGTCGAGATCTGCGTCAACAAGCACCCGCAGGACGTGCAGCGTGCCATGAAGGAGGTGCATCCGTCGCTGATGTGCAGCGTGCCGCGCTTCTGGGAGAAGGTGTATATCGGCGTGAAGGAGAAGATCGAAGAGCAAAGTCCCGTGATGAAGAGAATCATGCTCGACGCGATAGCCACCGGCAAGAAGCACAACATAGACTACCTGAGCAAGGGGAAGAAGCCACCCATGCTGCTCAGCATGAAGTACAGGCTCTACGACAAGACCGTCTTCTCGCTGCTGAAGCGCACCCTCGGACTGGAGAACGCCAAGTTCTTCCCCACAGCGGGTGCTGCCGTGGCCACCGAGGTCTGCGAGTTCACTCATTCGGTGGGCATATACATGATGGTGGGGTACGGGCTTACGGAATCCACTGCCACCGTCAGCAACTTCCCGCCCGACCGCTTCGTGATGGGTTCTGTCGGCGAGCTTATCGACGGTCTGGAGGTCAAGATAGGCGAGGACGACGAGGTGCTGCTGCGCGGCAAGACCATCATGAAAGGCTACTACAAGAAGCCCGAAGCCAACGCCAAGGCCTTTGATGCCGAGGGATATTTCCACACGGGCGACACCGGACGGCTCGAAGGCCGCACGCTGTTCCTGAAAGAGCGCATCAAGGACCTCTTCAAGACATCGAACGGCAAGTACATCAGTCCGCAGGCCATCGAGGCGAGCCTCTCGATAGACAAGTTCATAGACCAGGTGGCTGTCATTGCCGACGGGCACAAGTTCGTCTCCGCACTCGTGGTGCCTAACTACGGCGAGGTGAAGGACTATGCACGGCAGAACGGCATCGAGTGCGCCGACATGACTTCGCTGCTTGCCGACAGCCGGATAAAGGCTCTCTTCCAGGCACGCATAGACACGCTGCAGCAGCAGTATGCGCACTACGAACAGATAAAACGCTTCACACTGCTGCCGCAACCGTTCAGCATGGAGAGGGGCGAGATAACAAACACGCTGAAGCTGCGCCGCTCCGTGGTCGCCGAAAATTACAAGGTGGTTATTGCTAAAATGTACGAAGATTGATATCTTCGCACCAAAATAGCTATTGCCTATACATATATATATGATTACCGCAGACCAACTGAAAGACATACAGCAGCGCACCGAGGCGCTGGACAAATATCTCGACATTGACAGCAAGAAGATGCAGCTCGAAGAGGAGCAGCTGCGCACGCAGGATCCCGACTTCTGGACAGACAAGAACGCTGCCGAGGTGCAGATGAAGAAAGTCAAGGAGCTACAGAAGTGGGTGGACGGATACAAGGAGGTGAAGTCGCTGACCGACGAGGTGCAGCTGTCGCTGGAGTTCTATAAGGACGAGATGGTGACCGAAGCGGATGTGGACGCGGCATACGCCAAAGCCGTGGCTGCCATCGAGGCTCTCGAGATGAAGAACATGCTGCGCGACGAGGCGGACGACATGGACTGCGTGCTCAAGATAAACTCCGGTGCCGGCGGCACGGAGAGTCAGGACTGGGCCAACATGCTAATGCGCATGTATCTGCGGTACGCCGAGACTCACGGCTACAAGACCGCCATCGCCAATCTTCAGGAGGGCGATGAGGCGGGCATCAAGACATGCACCATAGAGATTCAGGGTGGCTATGCCTACGGCTACCTGAAGGGGGAGAACGGTGTGCACCGGCTGGTGCGCGTCTCTCCATACAACGCACAGGGCAAGCGCATGACATCATTCGCGTCGGTATTCGTCACACCGCTGGTCGACGACACCATCGAGGTGAAGGTGGATATGGCCAGGGTGTCGTGGGACACGTTCCGCTCAAGCGGTGCCGGCGGACAGAACGTCAACAAGGTGGAGTCGGGCGTGCGCCTGCGCTATCAGTTCAAAGACCCCTATACCGGCGAGGAAGAGGAGATACTGGTGGAGAACACCGAGACGCGCGACCAGCCCAAGAACCGCGAGAACGCCATGCGACAGCTCAAGTCAATCCTCTACGACAAGGAGCTGAAGCACCAGAACGAGGAGAAAGCCAAGGTGGAAGCCGGCAAGAAGAAGATAGAGTGGGGCTCGCAGATACGCAGTTACGTCTTCGACGACCGCCGCGTGAAGGACCACCGCACGGGCTATCAGACCAGCGATGTCAACGGGGTGATGGACGGCGAGATAGACGGATTCATCAAGGCATACCTCATGGAGTTCGCCGGACAGAACCAGGAGAAACTTTAAAATCTACATACTATGTCATCAATAGCAAGAAAAAACAAGAAGGCTCTCAGAGAGAAGAAAGAGGAGAAGCAGGGCAAGCAGATACTGTTCGGCTTCGCCATTGCAGCCATCGTTCTGGTGATGCTGATGTTCATGTGGTATTCGCAGCAGTAAGGCGTGGTATCCGCTCCGCGAACCACACATATACCACCCACCGATGCCGCAGGAAATAGAACGCAAGTTTCTCGTCACCACAGATGCCTATCGCGACATGGCAGCATCGAGCAGCCACATCGTGCAGGGCTATATATGTAGCGACGGAGGTCGCACTGTGCGTATCCGCCTGCGCGACGCGCGTGCCTTCATCACCATAAAGGGACCTTCGGACAAGGCCGGACTGAGCCGCTATGAGTGGGAGATGGAGATTGCCGCTTCCGACGGGCGCGAGCTGATGCGGCTGTGCCAGCCAGGGGTAATCGACAAGAGGCGTTACCTCGTGCCCTGCGGCAACCACACGTTTGAGGTCGATGAGTTCTACGGCGACAACCAAGGGTTAGTGGTCGCCGAGGTGGAACTCTCGGCGGAAGACGAACCTTTCGAGCGTCCGCCGTTCTTGGGACGCGAGGTGACAGGCGACCGCCGCTACTATAATTCCCACCTGCGGCAGAAGCCCTACACGCAGTGGGAGTGATGCGTCCCGTGCCTGTCAAATCCTGACTATAACACTATTCCTGCCCAATCCGCATGATGGCGAGGGCGCGGTCTTCTGCCGCCTCCATAATCTCGCGCTCACCAGGACCTTTGTCGTTGATGCCGCAAAGGTGCAGCACGCCGTGGATGATGACGCGGTGCAGCTCCTGGACATAGGGTGTCGAGAGCTGGAGACTGTTTGAGCGCACGGTGTCGAGGCTGATGAATATCTCGCCGTCGAGGCGATGCCCCTCGCAGTAGTCGAAGGTGATGATGTCGGTATAGTAGTCGTGCTGGAGATATTGGCGGTTGACGGATAGGATTTCGTCGTCGGAGCAGAAGTAATATGTTATCCTGCCCACACGGCGGCCGTAGCTCTCTGCCACACGGGCTATCCAGTCACTGACGACCGACTGGTCAATGTCGGGCATCGGGACATCTATGGCGTTGAAACTGATAGTCATTATATATATATAATATGTATAGGTGGACGTTTCCCCCTCTCAGGATTTGCCCGCCAGCTTTCCACAAAAGTAGGCATATCTTTCCGCCTCACGATGTTTTTTCATAATTTTGTTTTCAAAATAAGGCTATCACACCATATATAATATATGACATCAGACTCTTTTGATATACGCGACCACCAACTGACAAGCTCGGAGAAGGAGTTCGAGAATGCGCTGAGACCGCTTCGCTTCGGTGACTTCAACGGACAGGACAAGGTGGTGGACAATCTGCGTGTGTTCGTGAAGGCGGCACGCATGAGGGGCGAGTCGTTGGACCACGTGCTGCTGCACGGCCCTCCAGGATTGGGAAAGACAACACTTAGCAACATCATCGCCAACGAACTGGGCGTGGGGATAAAGATCACGTCGGGGCCTGTGCTGGACAAGCCGGGCGACCTGGCAGGCATACTGACCAGTCTGGAGACAAACGACGTGCTCTTCATCGACGAGATCCATCGTCTGTCGCCCGTCGTGGAGGAGTTCCTGTACTCGGCGATGGAGGACTACCGCATAGACATAATGATAGACAAAGGCCCGTCGGCACGCAGCATACAGCTGGACCTTAACCCCTTCACACTGGTCGGTGCGACGACGCGCAGCGGACTGCTGACGGCACCGCTGCGGGCACGCTTCGGCATCAACCTGCACCTCGAATACTACGACGAGGATGTGCTGCAACGCATCATCGAACGCTCGGCACAGATTCTCGGGGTGAGGATTGACGAGGATGCCGCAGTGGAGATAGCACGCCGCAGCCGTGGCACGCCACGTATCGCCAACGCCCTGCTCCGCCGTGTGCGCGACTTCGCACAAGTGAAGGGGACGGGCAACATCGACCTGAAGATTGCACGCTATGCGCTGGAGGCTCTGAACATCGACAAGTACGGACTTGACGAGATCGACAACAAGATTCTGCTGACGATAATAGACAAGTTCGGCGGTGGCCCTGTGGGGCTGAGCACCATTGCGACGGCTCTGGGTGAAGACCCAGGCACGATAGAGGAGGTCTACGAACCGTTCCTGATAAAGGAGGGCTTCGTGAAGCGCACGCCGCGCGGACGCGAGGTGACCGACCTGGCTTTCCGGCATCTGGGACGCGTGCGCCGCATCAAGGGTGACGGCGGTCAGCAGCGCGACTTGTTCGACGACGGCAGACAGCAACAGTGAGAATACCGACAGACGCAGAAAACCGGAAGACAGGAGGATAGAAGAGATTGGCAAACTTGAAGTCTTTGGCTAAGGATACCGCCATCTACGGTGTCAGCAGTATCGTGGGCAGGTTCCTGAACTATCTGCTCGTGCCTGTCTACACCATGGCTCTGCCCGCCAGCGGTGGCGGATATGGCGTGGTGACCAACATCTATGCGTGGGTGGCACTGACGCTGATTGTGCTGACGTGCGGCATGGAGACGGGGTTCTTCCGCTTTGCCAATAACGGCAAGGACGACGCGGCGAAGGTCTACAGCACATCACTGACGTTTGTGGGTCTGCTGTCACTGGCGTTTCTCGCCATCGGGCTGTCGTTGTTGCAGCCCATTGCCGCACTGCTGGGCTATGAGGCGCACCCGTGGTATGTGGGGATGATGATGGCTGTCGTGGCGATGGATGCCATCCAGAGCATCCCGTTCGCCTACCTGCGCTACAAGCGCAAGGCTCTGCGCTTTGCGGGGCTGAAGCTGCTGTTCATCTTCCTCAACATCGCACTGAACCTGGTGTACTACGTAGCCTTGCGGGGACAGGATGTCGGCAAGGCTTTCCTGATTAACCTTGTATGTACCTCGGCAATAATGCTGTGCATGATACCCGAGCTGCGCGTGTTCCGCCCGACGTGGGATGCCGGACTGATGCGCCGCATGGTGAGGTATTGCATGCCACTGCTGGTACTGGGCATTGCCGGAATACTGAATCAGGTGGCGGACAAGATCATCTTCCCCTACGTCTATCCCGACAAGGCACAAGGCATCGTCGAGCTTGGCATCTATGGAGCGTGTGCGAAGATTGCAATGATAATGGCCATGCTGACGCAGGCGTTCCGCTATGCCTATGAGCCGTTCGTCTTCGGCAAGAGCCGCGACAAGGACAACCGCGAGACCTATGCCGCCGCGATGAAGTTCTTTATCATCTTCACTCTGCTTGCCTTTCTGGCCGTGGTGTTCTATCTTGACATCCTGCGCCACATCATCGGGCGCGACTACTGGGCGGGGCTGAAGGTGGTGCCCGTGGTGATGATGGCAGAAATCTTCATGGGCATCTATTTCAACCTGTCGTTCTGGTACAAGCTGATTGACCAGACACGTTGGGGAGCCTACTTCTCACTGATTGGCTGTGCCACACTGGTGGCGATAAACATCCTCTTCATCCCGCGCTATGGCTATATGGCATGTGCGTGGGCGGGATTCGGAGGCTACGGCGTGGCGATGGTGCTGAGCTACGTTGTGGGGCAACGCAAGTATCCGATACGCTACGACCTCAAGGGCATTGCCGTCTACGTGTTCCTTGCCGCAGCCCTCTATGCGCTGGGTGCCGTGGTGCAGATAGACAACCTGTGGCTTCGCATGGCCTTCCGCACGGCACTGTTGCTGATATTTGCGGCATACATCGTGAAGAAAGATCTGCCGCTCAGCAGAATCATGAGGCGGTAAAGACGTATCGGGTATGCGCCGCGCACGCAACACGCTCAACGCAACACGTTCAACGTAAAACGTTCAACGTAAAACGCTCACTTCCTGCGCTTCTTCTTCAGCGGCTTCGCCCATCCGCCTTCGCTGAAGTCCGGCTCATCGCCGACGAGCCAGCTGTTGTTGCCTCCTTCATGCTCGAAGAACTGCTTCCAGTCGTCCTTGCGGCTGTGTGCGGTGGCGTTGTTGCGGTTGCGCCCGCGTGCAGCCACCTCCTTCTTGGAGAGTATCTGCCAGTCATCATCGCCACGTCCGTCTGCCGCCCTGCGTCCGCTGCCGCGTCTTGCCCTGTCTGCCGTCTGCCGTCCGCGACGGTCTTCAGCACGTCTGTCGCCACGTTTGCGGTTGTCATTGCGATTGACATTGCGGCTGCCATCGCGGTCGGCGTTGCGGTCGGTGTTGCGGTCGGCGTTGCGGTCTTCCGCAGCTTTACCTGTGGCATCTCCGGCAATCTCCACATTCACCTGACGGTCGCCGAACTTGGCGCGTGACATACCGCGAACCACATCATCGGCACTCGCCTCATCGACCTCGAAGAACGAGTAGGTCTTCATCAGGTCGATGCGCCCGATGTTCACGTGCTCACCCTTCACGTTGCGGTTTATCATGCCCATGATGTCATTCGGACGCAGGCCGTCCATCTTGCCGAGGTTGATGAACAGCCGCTTGTAGCCCTCTTCTGCCTTGCGGTCGTGTCCGCCCCTGCTTCTGCCCTCGCCCCTTTTGCCTTCACCGTTCTTGCGGTCGCGGCGGCGGTCACCGTTGTCAAGCTCAATGTCCTTGCGGTCGTGATAGTAGTTGAGGAAACGGTTGAACTCCATCGACACCATGCGCTTTATCACGTCCTCCTTGTCCAGCCAGTCGAGCTTGCGGAGCACCTCGGGCATGAACTCGGCTATCTCCTCCTCGTTCACCTGCACCTTCTCAAGGTTGTCGATGACCTTCATCAGCTGCTTCTTGCATATCTGCTTGCCCGTAGGCATCTCGCCCTGCTGGAACGCCTGCCCTATCACCTTCTCTATCTGCCGCACCTTGCCCTTCTCGCGCAGGTTGATGATGGCAATCGATGTGCCCTTCTTGCCGGCACGGCCCGTACGTCCGCTGCGGTGGGTGTAGTATTCGATGTCGTCGGGCAGACCGTAGTTGATGACGTGTGTCAGGTCGTCGACATCCAGTCCGCGGGCAGCCACGTCGGTGGCCACGAGCAACTGCAGATGGCGCAGGCGGAACTTCTGCATCACGAGGTCACGCGCCGCCTGCGACAGCTCGCCGTGCAGTGCGTCGGCGTTATAGCCCTCCTGCATCAGCTTGTCGGCAATCTCCTGCGTCTCAAGTCGTGTGCGGCAGAAGATGATGCCGTAGATATTCGGGTAGAAATCGACGATGCGCTTCAGTGTCTCATACTTGTCCCTGGCATGTACGCAGAAGACCACGTGGTTGACGTTCGCCGTGCCTTCGTTCTTGCGTCCTATGGTTATCTCCTTCGCGTCGTGCAGATAGTTCTTGGCAATCTTCTCTATCTCCTTGCTCATCGTCGCGCTGAACATCAGCGTCGAACGCTGCTGTGGCACGGCATCGAGGATGGCGTTCAGGTCTTCGGTGAACCCCATGTCGAGCATCTCGTCGGCCTCATCGAGAACGACGTTCTTCACGTTGTCCAGCTTCACCACATTGCGGCGCATCAGGTCGAGCAGACGCCCTGGGGTGGCAACGATGACGTGCACGCCCTGCTTCAGGCTGCGTATCTGGCTCTCGATGGACGAGCCTCCGTAGACAGGAAGCACACGGACACCGTCGAGATAGCGTGAGAAGTCCTTCAGGTCGCTCGCTATCTGGAGGCACAGCTCGCGTGTGGGACTGAGGATGAGGCTCTGCGGCACGACGCGGCTTGCGTCAATCTTCTGAAGAACGGGCAGGCCGAAGGCGGCAGTCTTGCCCGTACCCGTCTGTGCCAACGCCACGACATCGCTGTCGCCGCTCAATAGATAAGGTATAACCTCTTCCTGCACAGGCATGGGGTATTCGAAGCCAAGCTCCGTCACAGCCTTGCATATCTCGGGGCTCACGCCCAGCTCTTCAAAAGTCTTCATGTAGTGTGATTGTTATTGTCTTGTTCTGAAACAGGGCGCAAAGGTACGCATTTTCCCAATACGCCGTCTGCGTCCTGCACATTTTATCGTGTTCACCAGGCCACGGGCACGTCCCGTTCCAACGATATATATCCGTGGGGGTCACAGATATAAATGATTAGGTGCTATACTTATATATGATTAGGGGTTAACGATATATATCATTGACCCCCACGGATATATATCTTCAGAAGCCACAGTTATATACGTTTAGCCTCGGAGTGCGCGGCGCATACTCATTTTGCGATCCAAAGCTCGGGATTGAGCTTCTGCTTCTCACGGCGCAGCTGGAAGTGAAGCGTCGTGCGTCCGCCGTCGGAGCTGTCGGAGAAGACCGTGCCGAGGCTCTGGCGTGTGCTGACCTTGTCGTCCTGCTTGACCGAGACGGATGCGAGGTTGCAGTAGACAGAGATATACTCTCCGTGGCGCACGAGGATATTGTACAGCCCGTTGAGCTTGAACACGGCAACGACCGTCCCGTTGAAGACGGCTCTTGCCTGTGCTCCAGGCTTGCCCTGGATGTTGATGCCTTTATTGTCGAGCACCACATTGCGCAGTCCCTGGACATTATACTGCCCATAGTGGCTGGTGATGATGTAAGGTCCCGTGATGGGCAGCGGCAGCTTGCCGCGATTGCTTGCGAAGTTGGCAGACAGCTGTGCGTCGGGCTTGGCGGCATTATATACCTCGCTGCCCTGTCCCGACTTCTGCCGTGCCGACTGCTGCGCAGCGTTCCCCTTGTCTGCCGACCGCTTGCCGGCAGCCTGCCTGCGTGCTTTCTCTGCCCGTTCGGCCTCCTTGCGCTGGCGTTCTATCTCGGCGGCGATATACTTGTCAATCTGATTGTTGAGCTGTTCTGCCTGCCGCCGCTGCTTCGCTATCTCGGTCTGCAGCGCACGCTGTTGGCTTCTGAGGTCCTTCACTATCTGCTGCTGCCGGCGTTCCTGGCTTTCCATCTCCTTCACCTCATGGTCGCGGGCACTGAGGAGCTGTGCCTTCTCTTCGCGTGCCGTCTTCAGCTCTGCCTGCTTGCCGGCAACCTCCTCCTGCTTCCTTATC
Organism: bacterium; assembly: GCA_963618035.1. GTDB lineage: Bacteria > Bacteroidota > Bacteroidia > Bacteroidales > Bacteroidaceae > Bacteroides. The sequence goes on along the minus strand of CAVERK010000033.1, from coordinate 4,832 downwards.
AGATCCTCGCCCTGACGTTGCTGGTAGTCGCCCATCTCACGCACATACAGGAGGCGGCGCATCATCTGCGAGAACTTGTCTGCCGAGAGGATGAACATCAGCCGGCTATGCAGGTTGCGGTTGCGATACAGGTAGAGCACCGATGCCTCGTAGTCGCTGCGCTGCTGCTTGAGCTGCCGCTGCAAGGCGGCGAGCTGGCGGTCGAGGCCGCGTATCTGCGTGTCGACAGAGGCGATGTCGGAAGCGATGGCATCGACCAGGCGCTTGCGCTCCGCCAGCTGTGAGGTCAGCACATTGAGGACATTCAGCTGACTGCCGACGTTGCGGCGGTTTGTCTTCAGCAGCGAGTCCGTTTCGGCTATCTGCTTCTGAAGATTGCTGCGCTTGGCTTCAAGCTCGCGTATCAGCTTGTTCGACTGTGCGGAAGCAGCCAAAGGCAGGAGACACAGGCACGCTGCAAACAGAAGCACGCGCATCTTCATAGGCTGAGACTTGTTAGGAGCTGCAGCATCTCCTCGAGCGTGACCTGCTTGTAGCGTGACGACAGCTCGATGGGACTGATGCTGACGGGGTCTGTGGAGAAATCGTAGAACTCGACCTTTGCCTTCTTCAGCTTGGTGAGGCCGAGGTCTTCGCCCGTGATGCTCTTGGACTTCCCGTCCCGAGCCATCCTGCGCAGGAGCTTCTCGAGCTTGTCGTAGGTGAAGCCCGACACCACTGCATACCGCAGTTCGGAGTCTCCGGCACGGACGAAGCGGCGGTTCATGCGGTCTACGATGAGGAGCTCATCGGGCGTAACCTGCACACGCGCGACCTCTGTCCGCAGGATTGGCATCAACAGCGAGAACTGTATCATCTCCTTGCGCTTCAGCTTCATGGTGCCGCCAACGGTGAAGACAGCATCCTTGTGAGGGATGGTAAGCTCCATCTTGGACGACAGGTATTCCGTGTGCATGATGTCCGCAGAGCCTTTGCCCGCACTGCGCGAGCTTCTGCAACCGGCAAGGGTGAGCATTGCCATGAGCAGCAATGCCATGCCGCAACAGGTCGTGAGGTGTCGTATCTTCATCGTCTTCATTTCTCCTGAATGTATTTGCGTTGCCTGATTTTCTGCTCGAGCACGGAGGAGGTGCTGCCCTTGGCCTTGGCTTGTCGCCAGTAGCCGACGGCAGCATCGGCATCGCCTGACATATAGTAGATGTCGCCACAGTGTTCCACGATGTCGGCACTGGCGGTGCTGTCGTTCTTCAGTGCCATGTCGATGTAGATCTTCGCCTGGACATAGTTGCCCTTCTCGAAGAGTATCCATGCGTAGGTGTCCAGATAGGTGGCATTGTCCGGCTCTGCCTTCACCGTCTTGTAGCTCATCTCCTCGGCACGGTCGAGGTCGGTGTGCTCGAGCGAGAGGTAATAGGCATAGTTGTTGAGTGCCACGATGTTGTTTGCGTTCCACACCAGTGCCGAGTCATAGGCGGCAAAGGTCTCCCGCGTCAGGTCCTTGACATGATAGGCATCGCCCATGATGGCATAGAAATCGCTGACCACGGTCTTGTCGCTCTCGCTGGTGGTGTGCCTCAGCGCACGCCGGCAGGTGCTTATCACACTGTCGGTCTGCTGGACGTTGTTGTATGCCACTGCGAGATAATAGTAGAACTCAAGCATCTCGGGGTTGGCCTCGGTGCCAGTGCTGCACAGGTCTATCACGTCGTCGAAGTCTTCGTTCTTCACCGCATCGCCGAGCAGCGTCATCCGTGCTGCGGTGTTGGTAGGGTCAATCTGCAGCACCTGACGCAGCACCGGCTCCGCCTGCTTCTCCATGTTCTTGCTATACAGGTACTGGGCATAGAGAAACGGCAGAGCGGCATCGTCATGGTCCTGCTCCATAATCCTGTTGAAGAGGTTTATGACCTCGGTGCTGTCTTTCTTCTCGCTCTCGTTGCGCGTGATGATGCGGCGCATGACTTCGGTCTTGGTGTCGCTGTCGACGTTCCTGTTCATCAGTACGGAGTCGAGCTGCCGCTCATAGCGGGCGGTGTCTCCCGTCTTCTGATAGTAGGAAGCCAAGGAGTATGTGGCTTGGGCATTGTCGGGGTCTTCGGACAACACCTTATTATATATGGTATATGCCTGGTCGGTCTTGCCGTTGTCCATGTATTCGTCGCCGAGAGCCACCTGATAGCGGTAGTCCTCCGGATACTTGTCTATCAGCTTCTGCAGCTCGGCCTCGGCCTTGTCGTGCTCCCCCTGATAGTCGAAGATGGCATATTTCTGCATCGACAGCTGTTCGTTGATGCCCAGACGCTCCTCGAGCCTGTCGAGAAGCTCTATGGACTTGTCGAACGTGCCCGTGCGGTTGTAGGTCTGCAACAGGCTGTAGAGCACATCGGTATTGTTCGGGAAGTTGACAGACATCGTTTCGAGCAGTGCCGTGGCCTTGGCCATCTCGCCCTTCTGCATATAGAGATTGGCAAGTCCCTGACTGAACCAGTAGTTTGCCGGAGCATATTCCACAGCCTTCTCCATGGCGGCAATGCCACGGTCGCGGGCATTGAGGATGAGGTAGTATTGCGCCAGCTCATAGTAGACATCGGCAGACTGCGGGTTCATGTCGAGGCAGTGCATGAGCATCTCGTAGCTGGCATCATACTTCTGCGCTATGCGCAGACGCGCAGACTCGAGGAAATAGTAGTCGAAGCGTCGGGACTCTGCCTCGCCTGAGGCCGTGCGCTTCTGCGCACTGGTGCCCGCAGGCATCAGCAGGAAGCAGAGCAGCAGTGCGGCTGTCGTCCTTATGTGTCTTGTCCTACGCATACGCCTTGTCGTGTAACACAGCATCCTCACACGCCCGTATGTCCGAAGCCTCCGGCACCGCGTTCGGTCTCCGTCAGCTCTTCGACCTCTATCCATTCTGCCTGCTCGTGGCGGGCGACGACCATCTGCGCTATGCGTTCGCCGTCGTTGATGACAAACGGTTCGTCCGAGAGGTTTATCAGGATTATGCAGATCTCACCGCGATAGTCGGCATCGATGGTGCCAGGGGAGTTGAGGACCGTGATGCCCTTCTTCAGAGCCAGTCCGCTGCGTGGCCTCACCTGCGCTTCATAGCCTGCGGGGAGGGCAATGAACAGTCCTGTGGGCACCATGACACGCTGCATGGGCTGCAAGGTTATCGGCTCGGAGACGTTTGCCCGCAAGTCCACGCCTGCCGACAGGGCTGTGGCATACTGCGGCAGCTGGTGCCGCGACTTGTTTATTATCTGTACTTTCATTCTTCTGTCTGTTACCTTTTGAGAGAGCGAAAATACGTAATCCATCGAAATAAATGGTACTTTTGCAGTTAAATAAACCAAAGGAGAGAGCGATGGATTGGAGGAAGCTTATTTCAGCGAAGCGTTTCGGACTTGAGGAGTTTCACAGGGAAGACGACGAGAACCGCAGCGAGTTTCAGCGCGACTACGACCGCCTGGTGTTCTCTGCACCGTTCCGCCGCCTGCAGAACAAGACGCAGGTGTTCCCTCTCCCTGGCAGCGTGTTCGTGCACAACCGCCTGACGCATAGCCTTGAGGTGAGCTGCGTCGGACGCTCGCTTGGCAATGACATAGCGCGGCGCATACTGCAACGCGAGCCGGAGCTGAGGAGCAGCTTCGTGCCGGAGATAGGCTCGATAGTGTCGGCAGCCTGTCTGGCACACGACCTCGGCAATCCGCCGTTCGGTCACTTCGGCGAGAGGGCTTTCTCGACTTACTTCTCCGAGGGCAAGGGGATGGAGCTGAAGCAGAAGCTCACCGACGGACAGTGGCAGGACCTGACACATTTCGAGGGCAATGCCAACACGTTCCGCATACTGACACACCGCTTTGAGGGCCGTCGCAGGGGCGGGTTCGTGCTGACGTATTCCACGCTGGCCAGCATCGTGAAATATCCGTTCTCGTCGAGCCTGGCAGAGGGGAAATCGAAGTTCGGCTTCTTCACCACCGAAGAGCAGGCATTCCGCCTCATTGCCGAAGAGCTGGGCATAAAGCAGCTGAGCGACAGTCCGCTGCGCTATGCGCGGCACCCGCTGGTCTATCTCGTGGAGGCAGCCGACGACATCTGCTATGAGATCATGGACATCGAAGATGCCTTCAAGCTGAAGATCCTGTCGTATGAGGAGACGCGGCAGCTGCTGATGGGCTACTTCTCTGCGGAGAAGCAGGAACGCATGAACGAGACGATGAAGATTGTGAGCGACAGGAACGAACAGATAGCATACATGCGATCGAACGTCATCGGACTGCTGACCAACGAATGTACGCAGGCTTTCCTCGACAATGAGGAGAAGATCCTCGACGGGACTTTCGACGGTCCGCTGATAAAACACATCTCACAGCTTCCCGCAGAGGCATACCAGCGGTGCGCACGGCTGGCATACGACCGCATTTACCGCTGCCGCGATGTGGTCGACATCGAGCTGGCAGGCTTCAAGATTGTCGGCACGCTGATGGAGCTGATGATTGACGCAGTGCTCTCGCCCGAGAAAGCCTACTCACAGCTGCTGATAAACCGCGTGTCGAGCCAGTACAACATGCGCTCGCCCGAGCTGTTCGACCGCATCCAGGCCGTGCTCGACTACATCTCCGGAATGACCGATGTCTTTGCCCTCGACCTCTACCGCAAGATAAACGGCAACAGCCTGCCTGCGGTCTGAGTACTTATTCTGGAATCATTTAGGCCAAGCAGATAACAAGAAGAATAAGATTATCTCCTTCCAAAGCTCACATTAGCCTTGGAGGGAGATATTTGAATTATCGGTCAGTGCGGACGACTCTGAAACCGACGTTGGCATATCCATT
>CAVERK010000032.1:4383-17659 GCA_963618035.1 bacterium | reverse complement strand
GGTTATGATGTATTCGTCCTGTTTCTCTTTCTGCTCTTTCAGCTTCAGATTGAGACGGCAAAAATGCTTGCACTCAGGGATGTAGCCGCATACCGTGTACACACCTTTATCCATAATTCCATATTCTATCATTGAGGGCGAGTCTTCTTCTCCGTCCATGATGAGCTTGCCAATTTCCAGTGCCAAATAATCCCTGTCGGACATTAGCATCTGTTTTGTATTTTCGTTGTGTAAGAGCAAACAGAAGACTGTGGCGGAGAGCAGTGCCGCCGGATACAACATGCCTACTTTCTTCAGCGCAATCCGTTTGCGTATGCGCAAAACCAACAGCAGAGAAAAAGGCATGCCTATCGCAAGCGGCAGTGGGTAGTATACTATTGGGGAGCCAAAGAACAGCATCACATACATGCATAGAAAGCATATCAGGCAGAAATACAGGACCTTTCTGTCCTTTTGAAGAAAAAGCTCTATCAATGAATAGGTTAGCATACAGACCATCAGAGCGTTATGACCCGTTACCAATAATCCTACCAGCTCGTTCCGAACCAAGGTTCCCAGCAATCCGTATTTTTCTGGAACTGCCGAATATTTGAACAGGTTGTCGTAGAAATATACTGTCCACAAATCTGAGATGGCATGATTGAAGGCAAAGTACAGAAGGATGGCTGCAGAAACGGGTATCAATCCCGCGCAGAAGGAAGCGACCACCTTTAGCAATGCCCTTTGACGATTGTTACGGATGTAGAAGATACTGATTCCGATGCCAATACCGACAAACAAGCCGCACATGGTATATTTTATCCAAAAGACACAGGATGCGAAAACGCCGAGCAGGAACGCTTCCCTCAGTGTCAGCCCATTCCTTTTCATGATAGCCCTCAGTCCGAGATAAAGGCTAAGGGAAAGGAACGGAAGACAAAATTCTTCCGCACTTGCCCCTTTGCAGAAACAAGTTGAACTGTAAACGGCCAACGCCAGGAATGGCATCAGATACAGAATTTTCCTGTCCGTAAAAAGCAATAGGGTCTTGTAGCATGCCAGTAAGAAGACGGAGCCGGAAACAAGTTCTATGATGTAGATGCCGAAGAACGTCTTGAATGAAATCAACGAACCTATGCCGTTGATCAGATGCAGCAGAAATCCTTTGTGGTCCATCAGATCCCTGTAAGGCACCTTGCCGTAAAAGATGGACTTGCCCACGGTAAAGATGCAGTTGGCATCAACCCATGCGTTGAAGCGGTACAGGAACGATGATGTCGAAAACAGGGTCACTGCGACGAAAGCTATGACCGTTATGATGAGAATGTCTCCGCGCTTCATACTGGAAGTGCTGTGCTGGCAACAAGAGGTATTTGACATGGTCTGTTATCGTTTGAGTTTGTCTAATGTTTTGCTGATATTCCAAAAATCGCTGATTGCCTTCCATCCTATCTTCAGGATCTTCTTGGGATTGATGGAGTTGACACCGCCTTGACGAGGCTTGAAGGTGATGTCAATATATTTCACCCGCTCATGGAACTTGCTGAAGCAGGCGGCAAGCACGGCATTGGGCAGGTTGAAGTCCGCAGGCATCACGTCGAGATATTTTGCCAATACAGATGCTTTCATCAGCCGGAACGGGGCATTGGCATCCGGCACCCAGACATGGAAGAACAGCCAGACGTAAGTGCGCAACACGTTTTCCACCATCTTGCGGTCTTTGCCGTCTCCACGCACAGGACGGCATCCCAGTATGCAGTCATGGTCTTTGCTTGCTCTCAGGAAGGCATCAAACTCCTGTGGATTGGTCTGCCCGTCAGAATCTGTCTGGAAGATGTAGTCTGCACACTGCCTGATGGCATAACGGTAAAGATAGATGACCGTAGGGCCATGTCCTTGATTGGGCTTGTCCAGGGGAATGAGTTGGGGATACTGCGGCTGTAGGCGTGCCATTATCTCATAGGTGCTGTCTTTGCTGCCGTCGTTGGCGATGACAAGGCGGCTGTCGCTGCCGCATTTCTCAACTACAGGATACCACTGCTTGATGGTCTCCTCGATGTTGGCTTCCTCGTTGTAGGCAGGAAGGACAAAATAGATCTTGCTCATGATGGTTGGTTGTTGGTTGGCTTAAACGTGATGTACTTGTTTATGAGGAACTGGAAGAATACTACCGGCACGATGGACAGCAGTTTTGAGACAATCTTGTTCATTGCCATTAGGTCTATGCAGCACCATAGTATCAGGTCGCTTAGCAGCATGCCGCAGAAACCCACGGTAAGGAAAATGGAGAAGCGTTGCCTGGTCTTGTCCTTGACCTTGAAGTTGTAGCTGCGGTTAAGCGTGAAGCTGGTCGTTATGCCGGCAAGGATGGAGATGCAGTTGGAAACGAGATAGTGCCATCCGAATGTTGAGACAAACAATGTGTAGAGAAGGAAGTCCAGTCCGGAGGAGCAGCTTCCGATTATGCCATACAGGATGAGATGGCGGAACTTGGAGTACACCCAATAGACAGCAGCTCTGCAAGCCATAGTGCTATAGGAAATATATCTCCTGTAGCCACCCCTTACAAGAATACTGTTAAACTTGGTTGCTTGATTGACCTTATACGAAAGAAGCGTGGGTTGCTGACTGTCGCCCGTCCCACAACTCGAGGCCTTCGCATTGCCCATCACAGTTGAACGAGCAACGCAGAAGCCCACGCCGATATGATATACTCCACCCGCAGCACATCATGCCTTTCGGCAAGTATGCTCCGAGCTGGGATGTATAATCACATCCACAAGGCATCTACTGTTGCTTCATTCCTGACTGTGACTGAAAGTTGCGAAGTTCCGAGTTGTCAAGAACAAAGCGTCGGTAAACGCTTTCCCATATATGTCATCCCACCCTTGGGCTTCTGCTGTTGCAGCAACCTCTCGAATGGGATGCTACAAAGGTAGTGCAAAAAGAGGAAATACAAGACTTCGCAGTCGCAAATGTGCGCAAACGAAAAACCACAACCCCCATGGACGTTTGTCCACAGGGGTTGCGGTCGGGTTATGCCTTGTTGTGCAGGGCGGTGGCGCTGGCGTGTGCCGTTACAGTCCTGCCAGCTCGATTACTTTCTCGACGGCTTGGCTCAGTCCGTCGGCTTTCTTGCCTCCGGCGGTGGCGTAGTGCGGCTGTCCGCCTCCTCCGCCTTGTATCAGCTTTCCTGCTTCGCGCACTATCTGTCCGGCGTTGAGGCCGCGTTCCTTCACGAGGTTGTCGCTCATCATGACGCTTATCAGCGGTCTGTCGTTGTCGACGGTGCCGATTACGCAGAATAGGTCTGTGGGCACGGCTTCGCGAATCTTGAACACGAGGTTCTTGGCCTGGTCGGCTGTCATCGGCAGGATGCCCTTGACGAGTGTCACGCCGTTCCTCTTCTCGGCGTTGCCCACCAGCTTGTCCTTCAGTCTGCCGACCGCTTCTGCCTGGAAGTGCTCAATCTCCTTCCGCATCTCGTCGTGCTCGTCGATGTACTTCCTGAGCACGCCTGTCAGGTCTGGGGCATTGTTGAACAGCGCACGTATGCCCCTCAGCGTGTCTTCCATCATATAGATCGCCTCCTCGAGCTTGCCGCCTGTGATGGCTTCGATGCGGCGCACTCCGGCAGCGACGCTGCTCTCGCTGACTATCTTGAACATTCCGATGGCTCCTGTGGAGCTTACGTGGATGCCGCCGCACAGCTCCATGCTGTCTCCGAACTGGACGACGCGCACCTTGTCGCCGTACTTCTCGCCGAAGAGAGCCAGTGCGCCGAGCTTGCGCGCTTCGTCTATCGGCATGTCGCGGTACTCCTGCAGCGGGATGTTCTGCCGTATCTTTTCGTTGACCATCCGCTCTACCGTGCGTATCTCTTCGTCGGTCACCTTCTGGAAGTGCGAGAAGTCGAAGCGCAGCACGTCGGGCGACACGTACGAACCTTTCTGCTCCACGTGTGTGCCGAGCACCTGACGCAGGGCTGCGTCGAGCAGGTGTGTTGCCGAATGGTTGGCGGCACTGGCACTGCGCTTTGCCGTGTCCACGCACGCCATGAAGTCTGCTTCCGGATGTTCGGGCATCTTGTCGGCGATGTGCACGCTGATGCCGTTCTCGCGCTTGGTGTCGATGATGTCTACCGTGTCGTGCTCGCTTACCAATACACCGCTGTCACCGACCTGTCCGCCCATCTCGCCATAGAACGGCGTGCAGTCGAGCACAATCTGATAGTAGCTGCTCTTCTTCTGCGTCACCTTGCGGTAGCGCAGTATGTGACATTCGTGTTCGCTGTAGTCGTAGCCCACAAACTGCGGCTCGCCTTCGCGCAGGGTAATCCAGTCGCCCGTCTCCACGGCTGCGGCATTGCGTGCACGCTGCTTCTGCTTCTGCATCTCCTCGTCGAACTGCTGCTGGTCTACGGACAGGCCGTTCTCGCGGCATATCAGTTCGGTGAGGTCGAGCGGGAAGCCGTAGGTGTCGAACAGCGTGAATGCCTGCACGCCGTCAAGCTCCGTCTTGCCGGCAGCCTTGACATCGGCCATGGCCTTGCTGAGCAGGCTGATGCCCTTGTCGAGCGTGCGCAGGAAGGAGTCCTCTTCCTCCTTCATGACCTTGACGATAAGCTCGCGCTGTGCTTCAAGCTCGGGATATGCCCGTCCCATCTCGCGTATGAGCACGGGCACGAGCTTGTAGATGAATGCTTCTTTCTGTCCGAGGAACGTGTAGGCATAGCGCGTGGCGCGGCGCAGGATGCGGCGGATGACGTAGCCTGCCTTGGCATTGCTCGGCAGCTGTCCGTCGGCAATGGAGAAGGCTATGGCACGCAGATGGTCGGCAACGACACGCATTGCCACGTCGGTCTGCTCGTCCTTGCCGTATTCCAGTCCTGAAAGACGGCATATCTCACGGATTATGGGCTGGAAGATGTCGGTGTCGTAGTTGGAGTGCTTGCCCTGCAACGCACGTACCAGACGCTCGAAGCCCATGCCTGTGTCGATGACACGTGCCGGCAGCGGCTCCAGGGAATGGTCGGCCTTGCGGTTGTACTGCATGAAGACGAGGTTCCATATCTCGATGACCTGCGGATGATCCTTGTTCACCAGTTCGCAGCCTGGTGTCTGTGCTTTCTCCTCCGGCGTGCGTGAGTCGAGATGTATCTCCGAGCACGGACCGCAGGGACCTGTGTCGCCCATCTCCCAGAAGTTGTCGTGCTTGTTGCCGTTGATGATGTGGTCGGCAGGCAGGAACTGTGCCCAATAGCCGGCAGCCTCGTCGTCGCGCTCCAGACCCTCGTCGGCAGCACCCTCGAACACCGTGGCATAGAGGTCGGCGGGATCGAGCTTGAGCACTCCCGTCAGGTATTCCCACGCCCAGCCTATGACCTCTTTCTTGAAGTAGTCTCCAAAGGACCAGTTGCCGAGCATCTCGAACATGGTGTGGTGGTAGGTGTCGTGTCCGACTTCTTCAAGGTCGTTGTGCTTGCCGCTGACGCGGAGGCACTTCTGCGAGTCTGTGACGCGTCTCCACTCGGCAGGGCGGTTGCCGAGGATGATGTCCTTGAACTGGTTCATTCCGGCATTGGTGAACATCAGTGTCGGGTCGTCTTTGATTACCATTGGTGCGGAGGGCACTTTGTGGTGTCCTTTGCTCTCGAAGAAACCTGTAAAGGAATCCCTTATCTCGTTTGCGGTCAACATAATATCTCTTTTTATAAAAACTGCGCAAAGATAGCTGTTCTTTTTATTACTTTTGTCCGTGCCGACGTAAAAATGGTCTCACGGATGCGGCGTACGGAGGCAGACAAGGGGGAAGACGGAAGCGATGGAAGAGAAGCAGAACTCGAAGTTATACTATTCTATAGGCGAGGTGGCGGATATGTTCGGACTGAACGAGTCGACACTGCGCTTTTGGGAGAAGGAGTTCCCGAAGCTGAACCCCGACAAGGGCGCAAGAGGCGTAAGACGCTATACCCAAGGCGACATCGAACAGATACGCCTGATACACCATCTGGTGAAGGTGCAGGGGCTGACCATTCAGGGAGCGCGCGACCGGCTGAGGGTGAACCGCACCAACGTGTCGCGCGATGCGGAGATACTGCAACGCCTCACTGACGTGCGCCGACAGCTTGCCGACATGCGCGACGCGCTCGACTCGTTCACCTACGACCAGATAAACCGCCTTGCCGACAAGCTGGCAGACGAGGACATGAGGCAGGGCGGCAGTGCCGGTGCCGAATGATTGGCTTCACGGATGCCGCCCACACACAGTGCCGCCGTCATTCGCGTCCGGCTTCCTGAATGTCGTTTATCTTCTTCAGATTGTTTATTATGGTGTTCACGTCATCCACGTCGTGGACGTATAGCTCTATGTGCCCTTCAAACACGCCTTGGTCGGTCTCGATGGTCAGCTTCTTGATGTTCACGTTCAGCTGCCGCGAAATCACCTGTGTCACATCGTTGATCAGACCGATGCGGTCGATGCCCTTGAGGCTGATGTTGACAAGGAACGTCAGCTGCTTCTTCGTGTCCCACTGCGTCGCCAGTATTCTGTTGCCGTAGCTGCTCTTCAGCTTCACCGCCACAGGACACTGCCGCTTGTGGATGATGATGTTGTTGTTCTCGTCGATAAATCCCAGCACGTCGTCGCCAGGGATGGGGTTGCAGCAGTCTGCAATCCTGTACTTCGTCTGTATGGCATCTTCGGTCAGCTTCAGCACCTGCTTGGTGTTGATCTTCTTCTGCGGTTCCGTGCTCTGCGCATCCTGCGTGGCGGTGTCGGCGGTGGCCTCCTTGCCCTTGTTGCCTCCGAACGGCAGGCGCAGGAAGCGTCGCCAGCCGGTGTTCCTCCTGCCGCGCATCTCGTTCAGGTCTGCTTCGCCCAGTATTATCTTGCCTGACCCGATGTCGGCAAGCAGGTCGTTCTTCGTCTTCTCGTTGTGGAATTTGCGGAGCCTTTCCAGCACCACGTCGTCGACATACATGCCCTCGTTCTTCAGGTACTCGTTCAGTATGTCAAGTCCTGCCTGCTGGCTCTTCTTTGCCTCCTTGCGCAGGATGGATGCTATCTTGCTGCGTGCCTTGGCGGTGTTGACTATGGCTTCCCATTCGGGATGCACATACTGTGATTTCGAGGTCAGTATCTCCACCTGGTCACCGCTGTTCAGCTTGTGGCTCAGCGGCACCAGCTTGTGGTTCACCTTGGCACCGATGCAGTGCACGCCAATCTCGGTGTGCAGCGAGAAGGCAAAGTCGAGGGCGGTGGAGTTCTGCGGCAGTGTCTTTATCTCGCCTTTCGGCGTGAAGACGAAGATCTCCTGTGCATAGAGGTTCAGCTTGATGGTGTCGAGGAAGTCCATCGCGTCCGGCTGCGGGTCGTCGAGTATCTCGCGTATCGTCGTCAGCCACTTGTCCAGCTCGCTCTCGTCCTCTCCGCCGTCGCCCTCCTTATATTTCCAGTGCGCGGCAAAGCCCTGTTCCGCGATGTCGTCCATCCGCTTGCTGCGTATCTGCACCTCAATCCACTGTCCCTCGTTCGACATCAGCGTGACGTGCAGTGCCTGATAGCCGTTCGCCTTCGGATGGCTCACCCAGTCGCGTATGCGGTCAGGGTGGGGCTTGTATATCTTGGATATGCTGACGTAGATGTCGAAGCAGTTGTTCAGCTCCTCCTCCTTGTTCGTCGGCTCGAACACGATGCGCACCGCCAGCAGGTCATAGATCTCCTCGAAAGGCACGTGCTTGGTCTGCATCTTGTTCCATATCGAATATGGAGTCTTCACCCGTGCCGTGATGTTGTACTTCAGCCCCATCTTGTCCAGCGCGTCCCTTATCGGTGCGGTGAAGTCGGCAAACACCTTGTCGCGCTCTGCGGCTGTGCGTTGCAGCTTGTCCTCTATCTCCTGATACTCTTCGGGGTGTTCGTACTTGAAGCTCAGGTTCTCCAGCTCGGTCTTTATCTTGTTCAGTCCCAGGCGGTATGCCAACGGAGCATATAGATACAGCGTCTCGCCGGCAATCTTGTACTGCTTGTTGGCGGGCTGCGATGCCAGCGTGCGCATGTTGTGCAGACGGTCGGCAATCTTTATCAGGATCACGCGCACGTCGTCGCTCATGGTCAGCAGCAGCTTCTTGAAGTTCTCTGCCTGTGCCGAGGCGTGCTCGCCGAAGATGCCGCCCGCTATCTTTGTCAGTCCGTCGACAATCTGTGCTATCTTCGGGCCGAAGATGTTCTCTATGTCCTCTACCGTATAGTCCGTGTCCTCCACGACATCGTGCAGCAGTGCCGAGCAGATTGATGTCGAGCCAAGCCCTATCTCGTCGCACACAATCATTGCCACCGCCAGCGGGTGCATGATGTACGGTTCGCCCGACAGACGGCGTATGCCCTTGTGTGCCTGATATGCGAAGTTGAAGGCTTTGGTGATAATCTCCACGCGCTTGCGGTGCTTGGTCGCAAGGTAGTGGTCAATCAATTCATGGAACGTGTCCTGAATCATCTTCTCTTCGGCTCTCTCTTTCTCGCTGAGACTGTCTTCCATCGTGCCTGTTTACACCTTATTATATATATAGTACTTTACACTCGCCGGTGCCAACCCTCTTATTTGACGCGCAGCTTCTTGCCTGCGGTGATGTTCGATCCGCTGATTCCGTTCAGACTGCGCAGACGGCTGACGGTCGTGCCGTAGCGTTGCGCTATCGTCGACAGTGTCTCGCCGCGACGTATGGTGTGGTATGTTGCGCCCGACGTGTTGCCCGACGATGACGACGACCCTGTGCTGCTCTGCCGGCTGCGGCTGCTGCGCGTGTTCTGCTCGGGGACAGCCACCACGCGGCGGTTTCTGAAGTACTCTGCCGCCTTGTATGCTGCCACCGAGTCCTGGCGTTCAAGGAATATGCCCACGAGATCCTGCGGCAGGCGCAGTGTCTGCGGGCCGGTGTCTCCAGGAATGATGTCGCGCTTGTACTGTGGGTTGAGGCTGCGCAACGCCTCGTAGTCCGCGCCGCACACCTCGGCAATCTGCCGCAGATGGATGTTCCTGTTCACCACCACCGTGTCCGTGGCACTCGGGATCTCCATGTCCATCGGGCAGATGTTGTGCTTGCAGTAGTAGGTCATGACGTAGTTGGCGGCGATGAACGAGGGGACGTAGCCGCGCGTCTCCCGTGGCAGGTAGTTGTAGATTGCCCAGTAGTCGGTCTTGCCGCCCGAACGGCTGATGGCCTTGTTCACATTGCCAGGGCCGCAGTTGTATGCCGCAATCACCAGTGTCCAGTCGTGATAGATGTCATACATGTCCTTCAGGTAGCGTGCCGCCGCCCATGAGGACTTGATAGGGTCTTGGCGGTCGTCGACAAGGCTGTTGGTCTCCAGTCCGTACAGCTTGCCCGTTGCTGGCATGAATTGCCACAAGCCCTTGGCTCCGGCACGCGACGATGCCCTCGGGTTCAGAGCCGACTCAATGATTGGCAGATACCGCAGCTCCAGCGGCAGGTTGTAGGCGTTGAGGGCTTCCTCGAAGATTGGCACGTAGAAGTTGCTCAGGCTGAGCATCAGCGACACGCTGCTGCGGCGGCGCACGGTGTACTGGTCTATGAACCCGCGCACAATCTCGTTGTAGGGCATCTCGACGACGGTGGGCATGCGGCTCAGCCGGTCGATGTATATCGAGTCGCTGAACAGCGGGTTGTCGCTGGAGGTGCTGCACTCCTCGTCCGCACTGATGTATGTCCTTACCTTCCATTCTGCCAGCAGGCTGTCGATGGGATACGTCATGCTCGGCGGCAGGTCTATGCTCTCCGTGCGGGCAACGCCGAGGCTGTCGCGCACGGTCACGCTGACGCTCTCCTCCCGTTGCTCCTGTGCCGTTGCGCCGGCTGTGCCAAGCATCAGTGCCGCCAGGCAGACCAGCAGCCGCAGTATGTGTCTTCTTGTTCTTGTCATTACAGTTGGTGTACTCTATACATTATATATATATGTCTCTCTCTCTCTCCGTGTGTGTCAGAATCTGAAGCTGCACTGCATGCCCACCGACTTGTCGCGGAGCCCCATGCCCTGACTGCCTGTCCCCATCACCGCAGGCTCTATGCTCATGCTCAGGTCGGGCGTGATGTCGAAGTTCGACAGCTCGGCATCCACATAGGCATCGACCACCGACAGCAGATACACGCCTATGAAGGCAAAAATACTCATATCGCGGTAACGGCGGTACAGATCCTTTCTCTTTCTCAGCACCTCGGTGACCTGGCTCTCCGACGTGCGGCGCAGATAGTTTGCCGGCAGCAGGTCGGTGATGCTCTTCGAGCTCCAGTTGCCGTTCACCGCATCCTTGTATGCCGCCGAGTAGTCCTTATACATGCGGTTGTTCCATGTCAGGGCGTAGGTGCATCCTGCAAACCCGCCATAGAATATGGGCAGCTTCCAGTACTTGCGGTTATATATCTGTCCGCCGCCTGGAGCCACCAGTGCCAGCCATGTGGCCTTGGTCGGGTTGGGGACGAACTGCTTCCGCTCTACAGCCTGCGGCACCTTATCCTGCTGAATGGCATCCGCGTCTATCCTCGCCGCCGAGTCCATCGCCGCCATCTCCCGCCTGTTGGCACGCTCTATGCTGTCTATGGTCAGGCTGTCCGGCGACAGCAGCGTCTGCGTGCTGTCCGCCGCAATCACTCCGGCGCGTCGCATCGCCGCGTACGGTGTCTGTGCCGATGCCTCTGACGGCATCCATCCTGCCAGCCACACCGGCAGTGCCAGCAGTGCCAGGAACCTGACGTATGTGTGCCGCAGGAGCGTCATCTGTCTTTCAGCGAGTCGAATATCGTCATTATGCGTTCCAGCTCCTCCTCGCTGCCGAAGGGGATGCTGATCTTCCCCCGTCCCTTGTCCGAGCACGTCAGCTGCACCTTCGTCTTGAAGAACGCCGCCAGCTGCTGCTTCAGCGTGTCATACTCCTCGGGCAGGCGGTTGCGCCGCGCCTCAATCCTGTGGCTGCCGCTCTTCACCGTTTCGCCCTCCTGCAGGGCCTTCACCATCTCCTCCACGCGGCGCACGGAGTAGCCGTGCTCTATTATCTCGCGGTAGAGCTTCACCTGCATCTTCGCGTCGTTCAGTGTCACCAGTGTGCGGGCGTGCCCCATGTCTATCAGCTTGTTCTGCAACCCCATCTGTATCTCCGCCGGCAGCTTCAGCAGGCGCAGGTAGTTGGCAATGGTGGCACGCTTCTTCCCCACGCGCTCGCTCAGCCTCTCCTGCGTCAGGCTGTACTGGTCCAGCAGGTGCTGGTATGCCAGTGCAATCTCCACCGAGTTCAGGTCCTCGCGCTGGATGTTCTCTATCAGGGCCATCTCCATCACGTTCTCGTCGTCGGCAGTGCGTATGTAGGCTGGTATGGTGGCCAGTCCTGCCATCTGTGTGGCGCGGAAGCGGCGTTCGCCGGCGATGATCTGATATTCGCCGTCCTTCTCCTCGCGCAGTGTTATGGGCTGTATTATGCCAATCTCGCGGATGGAGTCCGCCAGCTCCTGCAGCGACTCGGGGTTGAACTCGCGCCGTGGCTGGTTGGGGTTGACGTGTATCTTGTCCAGCTCAATCTCGTTTATCGACGACGAGCCTCCGGTCTCAATGCTGTCCACGCTCAGCAGGGCGTCGAGGCCGCGCCCCAGTGCACTTCTTTTCTGTTTCATGCTTCTTCCTTTCTTCTTTGCCGCTCCGTGTGCGGGCGCACCGGCTTCTCAGGCACCTGCCGCCTTCGCCCTGTTGCGCTCCACCAGCTCCTGCGCCAGCAGCAGATAGTTCTTCGCTCCGTTCGAGTCCGCATCATAGAGGATGGCGGGCAGTCCGTAGCTCGGTGCTTCGCTCAGCTTCACGTTGCGCTGTATGACGGTCTTGAACACCAGCTCCTGGAAGTGCCTCTTCACCTCGTCATAGATCTGGTTGGCCTGTCTGAGGCGCGAGTCATACATCGTCAGCAGGAAGCCCTCAATCTCCAGGCGCGGGTTCAGGCGTGTCTTGATAATCTTTATGGTGTTCAGCAGCTTGCTGATGCCCTCAAGGGCGAAATACTCCGCCTGCACCGGAATGATGACCGAGTCCGCCGCCGTCAGCGCGTTCACCGTGATCAGCCCCAGCGACGGCGAGCAGTCCACGAGTATGTAGTCGAACCTGTCCTTGACAGGTGCCAGCACGTCTTTCAGAATCTTCTCGCGGTTCTTCAGCTTCAGCATCTCTATCTCCGCGCCCACAAGGTTTATGTGCGAGGGGATGACCTTCAGCGTGTCAATCTCCGTATCCTGTATGGCCTCGCTGATGTCAGCCTGGTCTATCAGACATTCGTAGATTGTGCGTGCCGCCTTCTTGATGTCGATGCCCAACCCCGATGAGGCGTTCGCCTGCGGGTCAGCGTCGACCACAAGGACACTCTTCTCCAGCGTGGCGAGCGATGCGGCGAGGTTGATGCACGTCGTCGTCTTTCCCACGCCGCCCTTCTGGTTTGCCAATGCAATGATTTTCCCCATAATGGTTCCTTCTCAGTATCTTTTCTTCATACGGGACAATGCCCATAATACGCACAAAGGTACGGCTTCTGCCGAAAAGAAACAAACAGCCCCGCAGTTAAAGATTGAAAAGGGCTGGCGCACCTTTCACCGTCAGCCACATTTGTTCGCCTCGTTGCTCGGCACAGCGTATCATGTTCATCAGCTGCTGCAGCGTG
Source organism: bacterium (assembly GCA_963618035.1). Classification (GTDB taxonomy): domain Bacteria; phylum Bacteroidota; class Bacteroidia; order Bacteroidales; family Bacteroidaceae; genus Bacteroides. The sequence goes on along the minus strand of CAVERK010000032.1, from coordinate 4,971 downwards.
TCACCCGATGCCGTGAGGTGTCCGTCTTCCGCCGCCTGCCCCACCAGTATGCAGCCGCGTGTGTCCTTTGCGGTGTTGCCCGCATGGATGCGCACGCCGTCAAATCCTCTCACGCCTACCAGCAGCGGCAGCCAGCGTGCGAAGCGTGGCGATCGTGTCACTACCAGCAGATAGCGTCCGCGCGGTATCGCCGTCGGGCCTCTCCGCTTGCGCCGCCTCACCTCGCCGGCATCCATATCCTGCGACAGATCACGGTCGGGCGGTTCCAGCGTGTCGCACACAAATGTGGTTCCTCCGACTGCCGCCGTCAGTCGCCCCTGCGTATATCGGGGGTCAAGCACAGTTCTTGTCAATGTCAATTCCATTTTGCCTGAATTTTAGTTTTCGATATGTGCGTTCATTATCACTGATACTGAGATTAACTGAGACAGCTTCAATATAGCATCTGTTCTGCCAAACATTAATCATGTGTTTTGCCCCCTTTGCATCCATACCATTGCGCAGACGTACACTTGCCACGTCGGCTTCGGTGAACTCATCGGGCAGTCGCTGGAGCAGGTTCTGCGGACCTCGCGTGCTGCGTGGAGC
>CAVERK010000032.1:0-4373 GCA_963618035.1 bacterium | reverse complement strand
GGAGCTGTGTTCTCCGCTTCTTCTATTGCGTTGTAGAAGAAGTGCATCTTGCACCACATGTCATACCTCAACGACCACCGCACGAAGTCCTCGATGCGCTGGTCCCACTGCCGTCCTTGTGCCACGTAGAGCACGCAGCCTTTCAGGTATGCAATCACATTGGCACGAAAAGAAAGGTTCTCATACGTCCGGCTACCCGACATCACCGAAAACTCCGCCATTTCCCCGCGCAACTGCTCTGCCAGCCGTGCCGCCTCCGGCACATCGATTAGTCCGGTGGCGGCGGTCAGGTTGTCGATGTACGGTCGCAGCCGTGCGTCGAAGTCCGCAGGGTATATGCCGTAAGCCGGTATCGGCGCACCGATTTCGCGGGCTGGTATGGTGCAGAAGTTGATGCGCGAGACGGGCCCGTCGGTCAGCACTTTTGCAAAGTACTGCTGCCCTTTGCGAACGGTGGTGGATGCGTTCCAATTGAAACGCACCGTGACTCGCTCCGTCACCGACTGCGTGCCGACACGTGTCTGCCCATACTGGTTCTCGGGGTCAAACGCCAGGCACATGATGCGGAACTGCTGACCGCTGCGCCCGCTGCCGCGCAGTGCGTCAAACTGGTCTATCTCGTTCATCTTCGTGTAAAGGAAATGCTCTTGTGCCTCCGCCGTTCGCATTACGAATGCAGGATTTGTCATGTCGGGGTCTACCTCTTGTATTATCAGCCCCTCGGGACGCTTGCGCTTGTCCTTGTTCGCACCGCGTGTGTTCACCTCCTCTTTCCACTCACGTTCTCGGCGCATGTTCTCGCGGTCGCGCTCGCGGATGTCTGCCATTATGCGGTTGATGGGTTCGCTGATGCAGTCCTTGCCCGCTCCCGTGCCAGCCATCAGCACGTTCATCAACGTTGCTTCATGCTCCCTGTTGTCAATGTATTTGAACCGCGTGTGCCACAGGTGCGCCCCGAGCGACGGAAACACTGCGTGTGCCACTGCGGGCTTGTAGATGTCGGGCGTGCAGCTCAGCAGCAGCTCGATCAGTGGCGGCAGCACGGAGGGCATCTGCGGCGGCTGGTCGTCGTCGTCGTCAGTCTCCTGCACGTTGTCCTGCTGTGCCAGCATCAGCGCACGCTTGATTATTGCGGGCATCATGCGTGTCTGCGTGCGGCGGCACGCGCTCTCCACGGTGGCATCTACCTTGCTCCGAAGCTCGCCGAATGTGGGGATGATGCTCCTGATCCATGCGGCATTGTTGTCGCAGATATAGCGCATGTGGCACGCCAAAGTGAAAATGAAGTTGTTTCTTGACCCGTGCTCGGGCACGCCGCCAAGCTGCTGCACCAGCCGGTCGACAATCTGCGCATAAGGCACGCCGTTGTATGTCGTGGGGAAAGCCACGACGCCGCTGTCTGACGGTGCGGCTTGTGTGGTTTGTGCTGCCTCCGCCTCCGTGGGCGCAACGACCGTGACAGGTGCCGGTACGGCTATTGCCGCCACTGTGTCGCCGAAGAGGACAGTGTTGTCCGTATACAGGATGTAGTCTTCCGGCACGGCAAACGAGCAGCGTGCCAAGTCCTTGCAGACGGCATCATAATGTCCGTCACCGATCTGTGCCGACAGCCACCGTTGCGCCTGTGCGATGTCCATGCCCTGCGGCACTGCGAACACCAGCCGCAGACCCTCGCCCGAGGGTGTGGTGTGTGCCAGCCCCACTGCGGACAGTACGCCCTTGGCGGCAAGCACGGCACGTATCTCCCGCCACCGCTCGGCGGGTGCCGCCACGTTGTCAAGGTCGTAGATGCTCAGTCCGCTGGGTACGGCATTCTCAATCCTGCGTGGCTTGCCGCCGAATGTGGCGTGGAAGCAGAATGCCGGCAGCTGCATCTTCAGCAGCCGTTTGCGCTCGTTGTATTCGTCGGGTGCGATGCTTCCGCGCCGGCGGTCTTCGAGCAGGTCACGCAGCTGTGCGCAGACATCGGCTGTGCGTGCGTTGCGCACAAGCGCGTAAAAAGCCTCCTCGGTACATGGTTGCGGCACTGCCGCACCTCTTATTGTGCTGATATAGGAAAACATAGTCGTTGGTAGTGTTTTTGTGTTGTTGTTGTCTTAAATAGAAAAATCCCTCCTTGCCCTCCCTGCGGTGGTGGACTACGCCCGTGCGGGCTGCATCTCGGACTTGCGCAACTCGTCAAAGAGGTCGTAGACCGCATTGATGTAGTTGTATGACTCGGCGTGCGAGTCCGTCAGGCGTATCTCCATCTTGCGCCACATCCCGCCGTGGCTGATGCTGAGACGTGCCACTCCTCCGTGCGGCATTGCCACTTCTGCCAGCGTGCGGTATGGCGGTGTCCATGTGCCGCGCTGGCGTGCCAGCGACTGCATCTCAAACTCACCGTCACACTTGATGCCGATGTCAACTACTCCCTGCTTAGGTTCGATCTTCATTGCTTCCGTAAGGCGGAAGTTCACCTCTGTTTGTCCTTTGTAATTCATCGTTTGTTTGTTTTGATATTAAACTTTCCTCTCTCTCCTCACACTTTCTCCAGTCTCCAGCACACGTTTTCCTGCCGGTAGATGGTAGACCCGTCGCGTGTCTGGAACGCCGTGACGCGCGATGAATAGCCAGGCTTCACCTTGTCGCCCTCCTGAAACTGCGGCTTCTGTCCGCCGAACCACTCCACACACCGCTCGCCGCGTGCCTTCAGCAGCAGCTCGTCGGGATATTCGGTGTCCTCCACCTTTTCGACGATGAACTCCTGATTTGCCCAAGGACGACCGTCCTGCTTCGACTCGCCCGACCTGTAGTCCAGCACTTTCTTGATCACGAACTCTTCGCTCATTTCTTCTTTCCTTTCTTTTTGTTTTGTTGTTGTGAAAATGAAAATTGATTGGGTGCCAAAGGGCGAAGCCCCCACTTCCAGCCCTTTGGCGAGAACAAAAATAGCGCACCGTGGAGGGGTGCGCCAAGTAAATCCCAAGCGGGGGAAAGTTTTGGAAAGTTTTTGGGAAAGTTTCGGGCGGAAAGCCCTGTGCGTGGAAAGTTTTTGCCCGAAAACTTTCCCAAGGTGGAAAGTTATGCTATCATCTCTTTGAACTCGTTGGCAATGTTGCAGTAGTCGTCGAACCGCTTGTCGTGGACAGGTGCATCGTTGCGGTTCCACTGTGCAAGGGGCTTGCTGAACGACTGCACGCACATCTTGCTCAGGTCGTGCGCTGTGGGCTGTGGCTTGAAGTCCTTGCCCAACCACGTTTGCAAATCTTCCACAAAACCGCGATAGTCGCCGCGAACGTAGTAGCCGCAGTCCATGAGCACACGCAGCACGGCATACCAATGTCTGCCGCATTTCACGTGCGGGTGAATCCGGCGCAGTGCGTCCGCCACAGTCTCGTCCGACGGCACAGGCGGATGCTGCTCGCGCTGCTGCTTCTGCGTGCGTTCATACGCCTCTGCAATGTCGGAGCAGACGCGGTAAGGGGTGTTCTGTGCAGGATGCACAATCTTAGTCACCACGCCGAGGATGTCAATGCGTCCGAAATCCCCGTCCTCGAGTATGATAGGCGCATAGTCGGAGTTGCGGGGCAACAGCATGGTGCATCCAGTGGCTTTGCGGTAAAACACCTTGCACGTCATGTCACCGTCGAGTGCGGCGACGATTATGTCTCCGTCGCGCACGTCCTTGGTCAGCTGCACCGTCAGACAATCACCGTCCATAATCCCCGCGTCAACCATCGAGTCGCCTCGGGCAGTGACGGAGATTACGCCGTGCACTTTGCCGAACAGATCCTTTGGCAATCGGATGTAGCCGCCATCTTCCACGTAGCCGATGTCACTGGGACTGCCGCAGGGTATTGCTGCGTCGTAAAATGGGATAGAGACAAATTCGGTCACTATCCTGTCCGCTATCAAATTGATGTCTGCCTCACGCAGACGGCTGGCTGTCACTGGGATGCAGTCCGAGAAATTTGCATATCGTTCCATGTTGTGAGTGGATTAAGTATTGCTTCAAAAAGGTATCGCTACGGTGTCCATAGGCTCGTCCTCGGCAGTGATGGTGATGGCTGCCGTGCTGTCGCTGTCGCTGTCGTCTTCCGATGAGCGGCTGTCGATTTCTTCGTCCTGCTCCCTAACAGGAGTGTGGGATTCGCAGGAGACGGTCAGTGATGGAGCGATGATGACCAGCCCCACGATGACGACGTGGTAAATGCTTCTTTTCATGGTGTTTTGTGTTATAGTTGCGTCTGCGTCACGCTGTGTGCGCATTTCGATACCGCTAAGTTAGCCTTTCGGCGGTCTCCCTGCAAAAGAATACGGCAGAAAGTTTTCAACAAGTTATCAACAGAAAACGTCATAAATGCGAATGAGGCTGGTTCCGTGTGTTGATG
>CAVERK010000031.1:0-17878 GCA_963618035.1 bacterium | reverse complement strand
CTGTATGTGCCGACCTCAGTGGATAGATATGGCGGATCGACAAGGAACACCACATATAATCCGCAAAACGAAGCGTTTCGCCTTTTCAGAACGAAGCGTATAATTTCTTAAAACGAAACGTACCGTGGGGACACCCCCACAACCGAAATATTTTCGACCGGCTTACGCCGGTGTTTGAATGCCCAAGGAACGGGGTCCGGACATCATCCGAACCCCGTTCCTTCCGTCTTGTCGCTTCGCTCCCGCTTTGGCGCGCTCCGCTTATGCGACCTCGTCCAACGCCTTGTACGCTGCCACGCTTTGCGCCTTCACGATTTTGCCGCGGAAGGCGAGACGCGAGCCGACATTCGTATACGCACTCGAGGCATCGTTATTCGCATTCGCATACGAGACGCCGCCATTCGCGTACGCGTAGTAGTACCCGCGATAGACCACACGGCCTAATGAGGTGTTTATCCAGTACATGTCGGAATAATAGGTGCTGCTCGAGCCGTTCACCGAACCGACAGGCACTACCGCCATCAGTTTGCCATGCGCAACGGAGGTTATCCAGTAGCCGCTGTTGGTCGTGCCCTTTATCATCATGGTCGTGCCGTCGGGCATCCAGATGCGCCATTTGCCGGCGTTTCCGCTGTCATTGGGGACATCCACACCGTCCATCATGTCGTACTTGTGACCGTATATGTCCTCATAGCCTATGCAGCAGATGTTGTTCACCTGCGTTGCCTTCAATGTCCCGTATTCGTCCTCGTCCGCATACCAGGCATACTGGTGGACTCTGTTCTCGTCCACAAGGCTGTTCGTAACGTTGGCGTTGATGCTCTTCGCCTCCTCGTAGCCTATCGTGTCCTGCATGCCTCTCGATGCCGTGCCGCCGGTGGTGCGCGTGTTTGTGTGCGAGCCTGCGCCGCACTGCTCCTGCATGTTCCTGCGCCCGTACTTGGCGTAGGAGAGGTTGGCGATGCGGAAGTGCATCAGCGCGTCTATCTGCTGCATGCCCCTCTGCACGCTGTAATAATGGAAGTCCGTCCATGTCATGCTGGCGGTCGTCGAGCCGCCTGTGATGCACGTGCGCAGCTTGCTGCCGACTACCGAACTGCCAACCACGGCGCACAGGTGCTCGTCGTTGGCGAACCACTCGGGTTCCATGTCCTCTATCTTCTCACTGTTGGAGAGGACCACCTTGTCGAACTCCGCAGTATTCAGAATGGAGAAATACAATGCAACTGCTGTCTCCGGCACATCGCTGATGAGGTACATGCCCGCCTCGAACCTGTTGCCGAGCGTCGATACGACGATGTCCTTCAGCACAGTGCCGGCGCTGTCGACGAACACGCTGCCCACAAGGTTGGTTCCTGGCACGCTCGGGAAGCGAACCCTCTTGTAGCCATCCACGCTTACCATGCACACCGAGTACGAGCTGTCCGTGCTGAATATGTTAGCCACCGTATCGCGTCCGCTCATCACTTTCTTGCCGTTCGTATAGCCGCCCTGCGTCTTCTTGATGTCCTCCAGGGTAAGCACGTCCGCATCAGGCACTGCCGGCATGTGGTCTTTGTCCCTCGAGCTGTAGCAGCTGTATTTCTTTCCGTTCAGGTAGTCGTTCACGCCCTTGCCCCAGAAGAACGGCTCATACATCATCCAGTCGCCCTCCGTGCCGTCCAGCTTGGCTGCCGTCCCGTCTGAGTATTTGTTGCTGTCCGTGTCGTCCAGCGGGAAGTAGGTCATCTCGCCGTCAAGGTTGTTCACCACGGTGTCGGTATTCGCGATGCTCACGTTCCTCGTCGTGGCTTTCTTCGTCACCTTGGCAAGCACGCGGTGGCGGTTCTTCAGTATGATGCCTATGTGGCCGCTCGGCTTGTAGTCGTTGCCGTACTTGTAGCCCGTGCCGTTGTCAAGGTTCGAGATGTTCGCGTCGTCCGACACGCTCTCGTCGCTCTCCAGCACCGTGTACTCGGGCTGTTCGATGTTCAGCTCGGGGAAGTGCGCAACGTATGCGGCGTAGGTGTCGTCCTCCACATAGCGTGTAAGCCTGTACGAGCCGACGAGGGCGCACGTGTCGGTATAGTTGCCGTCAGCGTCCACGCCTCCTGCCGTGAGGTGTTTTTCCAGCAGCGAGCCGTCGCCCTCCATGTCAATGCCGGTTACACGGATGCGCTTCACGTTGGCGCACTTGCCGAGCAGTTCCTGCCAGTCAAGGTTGGGGCAGCCGGAGAATATGAATGTCTCCACGTTGGAGTAGCTCTCAAGGGTCAGCCCCGACGGTGTGAGCTTCGACAGGTACTCCAGTTTCAGGGTCGTGAGCGTCTTGGGCAGGTATGCCGTTGTCAGGGGCGCGCCTTGCGCGAAGTTCACGCTCTCCACCTGCGTGCCGCGTGCGTCGAGGTACTCAAGCCTTGTCTGGTTGCCGAGGTCAAGCTCTTTCGATGTGCTGCCGCCCGTCTTGGCCTGCGCCTGGTTGCGGAGGTTGAGCCTGCGGAGCGACTTGCAGGCGTTCAGCACGAGCCACCAGCCGGTGGAGCCGCTGCCGGACGACTGCATGTCGAGTTCCCTGAGCACGTCGCACTTGCCGAGGTCGAAGCCGTTCTTCAGGTGGTCGGCCGCGCCTGTCATGTCGAGTGTCTTCATGCGGCTTGCGCCGTACATCCTTATCGGGTCGTTTACGGTGTACGCACCCGTGATGTCCAACGTGGCCGTGCCGCCCTCTTTCACGATGCCGGTGTTGGCGATGTTCGGGGAGTTGTTCGTGCCGTAGCCGAAAGCGTACACCTCGTTGGCGGTTATCTTTATGGTGTCGGCTGTATCGGCTGCCGTGCGCGACAGGTACATGTCCACGTTGTCGGAGGTGAAGTTGCTTGTCCCCCACTTCGCGTCGAGCAGGGCGAAGCGGTTCTTGATGAAGTACTCGCGGTGGGAGGCGTTCGAGCCTTGCAGGGCGTAGATGAACGGCCACACCTTGCCGTACATCTCCTGCACAGCCGGGCGGATGTACTTTATCTCGCCCGACTTGTTGAACGCCCTGTCCGACCAGTTGCCGCTCTGCTCGGTGTTGAACATCGCAAGCACGCGCTCGTTGGTCATCACTGCCCTCAGGTTGGCGGCGCACCGCTTCAGATCGTCCTGCAGGTTGGCGAGGACCAGGTTCCACAGCCAGCTGTCGCGACCCTCGAAGGCGTACTTGCCCGCCTCCGCATCGTAGGTGTCCCTGTCAGTCGTGTAGAGATACACCAGGAAGCAGTCGTTTCTCTTGCCCAGCTGCGTGTCGCCGTCGTAGTAGGTGATGTACCACACCTTGCCGTCCCATGTCCGCAGGAGCATGTTCTTCGCCCTCTGGTCCACGGACAGGAAGTAGTCCGTCCACAGGTAGTAGGTCAGGATGAAGTCCTTGTCGAAATACTGGTCTATCTCGTCCGCGAACTTTTCCGACTTGAAGGTCGATACATCTTCCGGGGTCGCGCCGTCCGGCACGCACGCGCGTATCCACGAATACAGACGGGTTACCGCCGCCTGCTGCTCTGCGGTCAGACCGGTCCACTTCACGTCGTCGGGGAAGTTTGTCTCAAGTCCCGCGTCGAAGACGGACGGTATCTCGTCGTCCGAGGCGGTCTTGAACAGGCACATCGCCTCCGTGTTGTTCAGCGTCTCGAATGTCATGGGCATCTCGGGGGTGTAGCCCTCGACACCCTCCTGTCCGAACAGCGCCTGGCTCTTGCTCTTCTCGTTGTTGAAGTTGTACTGCCCGTAGTACTCGCTCTCCCCGTCCTCCGTCTCGGCGCAGAACACGTCGATGGGGATGCCGTCAATGGCGGTGCGCACGTTGACGGCGGATGTCTGGTTGCCTCCCTGCTCGTACTGGTAACGCTGCGGGGGAGTGAACAGCCCGAGTTCCTTGAACACGTCGTTGAACAGCTTCGCCCCGCCCGTGTTGAGCGACATGGAGCTGTCCGAATAGTCGCTCTTGCAGCAGAACAGGTTCATCGGCACGGCGTTAGGGCGCATGCTGTAGCGGTTGTTGCCCAGAGGGTCGGCCACGCCGCCTATGGTCATCGAGAGCGTCTCGCCGCCCTTGGCGCAGTAGATGCGGATGTTCTTCGAGGGGTATTTCGTCGATGACGTGCCCTGTATGCGGATATTGCAGTCCTTCAGCACGAAGTCATACGCGCTGCCCAGCGGCGAGTAGAAGTATATGTCCGCCTTGAAGTCGGTCTTCTTGTTGTTCTCCGCATACACGTCATCGAGCTTGTTCTTCCTTACGATGCGCAGTGCGCCATTGCCCTTGGCGCGTATCTTGTCCATGTCCACGCCGCCCGTCTCGCCGAGGATGTTGTTGTCGTCATACAGCGCCATCATCGTCTCGCTCGTCTCGGCGTCCACCATGCGGTTCTCCAGTTCCTCGTCGTCCGTCAGGGCGCGGCTGTATATGCGCACGCTCTTCACCTCTATGTCGGCTTCCGCGCTGTCTATGGTGATGTACTGGGGACTGTCCTGCGCGAAGTTGAACGATGTGTCGTAGATGTCTGCTCCCGTCCGGTTGCCGTCCACATAGAGGTGCATCAGCCTGTTGTCGTCCTTGGTGGCGACGGCAAGGGCTATCTTTATCCACTTTCCGGAGGTGAAGTTCGTGCCGAGCTTGATTTCCCTGGTCACCTGCTCGTCGTCCTCGTTGGTGTAGGTTACGCTCTGCCCGGTCTTGAAGCTCGCCTCCTCCGCCGTGATGAGCAGTCCCTTGCCGTTGTCCATGCAGCTCACGAGGTTGGCGGAGCGGCTCATTATGCCGCTCACCCTGACGGTCATTTCGATTGTCAGTCCCGTTGCCTTGATGTCGGTCTTGAACGGCTGGCAGCCGATGACGGCTTTCGCACCGTTGGTGAGTTTCAGGCTCTCGCCGGTCCAGCCGTTGCTGCTCCAGTCAAAGCCGCTGAACTCTGTCTTTATGTCGCCCGACACCCACTGCGCTGGGTCGCTCTCCGAGTTGCTGCGCCCTGCGGCGTCGAACTTGGCTAACAGACCGTAGGTGGCCTCGCTGATGTCTATGCTGCTATCCTGCACGTCGATGCCGAGCGTGTAGCCGGTTGTCCCTGCCTTCAGCACGAGGGTCTGTTCCCCTTTCGAGGTGAAGCGGTTGGTGTATGTCTGCATCGTGCGCGGGGCGTTGACGGTGTTCTTCAGCGTTCCGTCCAGGTATATCTCCACCTGCGCCGGGGTGGTGTCGGGGTTATAGACGGCATAGTTGAAGGTCAGCTGCTCGTACTGGTATGCCGTCAGGGTCGGCGTGAGGTGGTCTGCGGTCAGTATCTTGCCGGACTTGTCGGTATATTTGATGCCGACAAACGGTGCGGTCTGCCCGGCTTTCAGTATGTCCATGTAGATGCTGTCGCTCTTCAGGCCGCTGCGCTCCGCCACGAGCTGTATGGTGTGCCGTCCCGTCGCCAGGGATGAGCCTTTTATCGTGAACGAGCCGTTCACCGTGCCGCTCTTGTTGATGGTCTGCGACACGGGGGTCTCGTTGCCGTCAATGTACATCGACACGTCCTTTGTTCCGCTGCCGGTGATGGTGAACGGTATCTCTATGGTGTCGCTGTTCCTGTAGCCGCCGTTGGCGATTGCCGAGCCGAGGTTGTACGAGCTCGTCAGCGTGAGCGTTATCACGCCTATGCTCGTGTATGCCTGCTTGGTCTGCTTTGTCCCCTCCGCCGTTGTCGCCACGGCTTTCACATACACGTCGGTCGTGCCGACCAGCAGGTACTCCGAGATGTCGAGCGTGTATGTCCCTGCGCTCACGTTCTTGGTCGTTACCTCATAGGTCTGCGTTGTGCCGCGCGATATGGTGACGGTGATGTCAGCCTTGATGCCGTCATTCTCCCCGTCCGCGTTCACATGGCTGTACGTGTAGGTGAGCTGTGCCGTGCCGCCCTCCTTGACCTGCGCCTTGTCGAGTGCGGCGGTCAGCACGATGCGGCTTGCGGTGGATGTTCCGCCACCGCCTCCCCCGCCGCTGAACTCGGTGGAGGCGATGACGCCGCCTTTCTTGTTCAGGATGTTCAGCGTGTTCTTGTCGTCGCCCTCGATGACTTCCACGCCGCCGATGGCTGCGTCGCCTATTTCGTTCACCTTCGCCGTAACGGCTGCGTTCTGCACCGGGTTGGTGCTGTCCGCGTCCAGGCTCTCGTCAACGGCTATCTGGTCTATCTTCAACGCCACGTTGCCGTTCACGTCGGGCGCAATCTCCGTGCCGTTGAGCGTTATCGACTTGATTGTGCCGCCGCCGTACTCCTCCCAGCTCGCAGGGGTAAGGAAGCTGTCTGTGCCGCTTGCCGCAAAGCGGTAGTCCGCCCATACGCCTGCCGATTTCTCGAAGGTGAGTATCATGCCCATCTTGTCCTCGTCCTTGATGTCCGCGTTTGCGAGTGCCGCAACGGCTGTGTCCTTGTCGTAATATCCGCTTGCCAGCGGCTGCTCGTTGGTAACGTTGTAGAAACCGCTGCCCGAGCCGCTGCCGCTGGTCTCCACGAGGTTGGCTTCCTCGTCGCTCCACACATACAGTGCCGCACCGCACAGATACACCTTGTCCTTCAGCGGTGCTGTTCTGGCATCGTCCATGAACATGTCGGCGTCAGCACCGTATTCGCCTGACCAGTCATTGAAATAAGTCGAGCCGGTCCTGGCACAGAATACCTTGTTTGCCGTATCCCAGTACACTCCGTCCACTGCCGCGCCCAGGCCGTCCACGATGTCCACGCCTTCCACAAAGCCGTCAAACCGGGCAGTCGCGCCGTTCATCGCCAGCGTGATGCGGTCGTCATACTCGCTGATGTTTTCCGCTGCCGTGGTGGCGGTCTCCGCCGCTGTCTTGGCTTCGCTCGCGGCACTTTTGGCATCGGCTGTAGCCACACTTGCCGCCACTGCCGCCTTGTTCGCCGCCTCCGTTGCCGTTCCGGCGGTCTTGGCCGCAGCGTTGGCCACCGCAGCGGCATCGGCCGCGGGCTTCGAGAGCAGCGACAACGGGGCGGAAACGAGCTTCTCACCCTGCATTGCGGGCAGGGAACTTATGCCGTCAAGCGTGGTGGCGGTCTCCAGCTCGTCCACACTCTGGCTGTCCGCCTTTATCTGGTTCAGCACCTCCTGAACCACTTCTTTCTTCTCGTCTTCTGTCATATCAAATCTCCTTTATATGTTATTGTTTTGCTCTGTTCACATTCCACAGCATGGCGTATCTGGCATTGGTAATGCTTGATGTCGCAGTAAGGACAAACACTGGTTCAAGCACCATCAGATAGCCCGGTTCTATAGATGGCGTGCCCGAAGGTATGATGTTGTTCGTAGCCACAACAGGTACACCCACCGTCACATTGCTGTTGTTCAGCACCACTATCTTCTGGTCAAGATAAGTCAATGCTTCCGTGGTAGTGCCACCCGTAGCGCCATACACCATGTCAAGTACAAGGTCATTTGAACTGCCTATCTTCTCTTTAAGGCTGCCGCTGAACTCTATCATGCTGCCAGTCTTCATAAAGTCAAGGGCCACATAACCGGTGCCCGTGTCTATCGTGCCGAAGGTCTCTATGTTGTCGGGGGTAATGGTGCATGCCTGCTTCTTGACAAAACCGTAGAAACAGCCGTTCCTCGCCTCTATGCTTCCGTCCTCCCGTATCTTCACGTTGCCGTTGGCAGTGACCTCGCCCTCCAACAGGATGTCGTCGCCGGTCAGCTTCACCTTAGTATCGCCCGATGTCCCCACGCTGACGCCGATGGTTGACACGTTGCCGTCTGCATCCTGTGCGTACAACCCTGCACCTTCGGGCTTGATGAAAAGCCCCGTCTCTTTCAGTGCCTGCTCGTCCTTGTCATATACGGCAGCGGAGATTTTCACCAGCCGCTCGCTCTGTTCAAACAGGGTCTTGTACCTGTATGCCAGACTCTCCACCTTGTCCGTGCTGAGCACAAGCATATACAGGTATATGTCGCCGTCAAACTCCAGACGGAAATCGCCCGTGCCGTTCCACAGACCGCTGCATGTGTACTGCACATAGCCGTCGGTCTCCGCTATCTCCTCGCTCACTTCCATACTGTTGAAGTTGGCGAAGCCGGTCTTGTCCACATTTTCGAAGCATACCTTCAGCGTGCCGGCCTTGGCGCAGCGGTAGAAGAATGCCAGATACACCGGCAGGGCTTCCTTCTGCCCCTTGTCATTGGTCGGGAACGTGGGCACATAGCGCAGGTTCTCGTGCTTCTGCAGTATGTACTTGTTGCGTATCCTCACCACCGTACGCCCCATGTCGGTAACAACGCTCGCACCGTCGCCTTTCTTCGACAGTACATTGTTGTTGGCCCATATCCACTTGTTGCCCACGAGGAAGAACACTGTCTCGTTCTCGGAGCTCCACTTGTCAAGCCCGGAGGAGAACGTGGGGTTGTTCAGGTAGCCTTTCTCGCTCAGGAAGTCATTCCTCACGCTGTCGATGGCACTCTGCACCTTGCCCTCGGTTATCTCCAGCTTGGTCTTGATGTCCTCGCCGGTGGAGAGCAGGAACGTGCCGCGCAGATACACGTTGTCGGCATACAGACCGTTGCCCTGCGGCTGATTGTCCAATGGGAAACGGTCGTCCTTGATGCCGTCAAGGTTGCCGAACCTTGCACGCAGGGCGTTGTCGAAGTTCTTGCCGCTCACGCCGTCCAGCACGTCCACCCTCGGATGCCCGTCCTCGGAGGCGGATATAAGTATGAGGTTCTGGCGGTTCGCCGTCTCGGTATTGCCCATCAGCACGCACTCGTCGCCCTCCTCGGGTTGCGATGTCCCGAACTCCGTTTTCGCCACGAGTATGCCGCCGTCTGCCGTACCGGCCACTTCCACCCAGTAGGTCTTCTGTGCCGTGCCCGTGAAAACCTGACAGCGCATCAGGTCGTGCGCCACGAAGGTGTTCTCCTGTTCGAATGTGATGTGCCAGTAGTCGCCCTGTTCCTCCACCGTCTTTATCTTGCCGTTGGCTGCGCTCACGCAAATCTGTCCGCCCACGCTCCGCACCTTGTTTATCAGCATTTCAAAGACATTCATCACACTCCTGACGGTTATCTTGTCAACAGTCAGGTGCGACAACATATCTTCGTCAAGTCCGATCTGCCAGCCGGTGCCTGTCATGCCGCCACCGGTATAGTTGGCGCTGCGCAACAGCTTGCGCACCACAAGGGCGAGCAAATCGGCGTTGCCCTTGCTGTCTATCGTGCCGTTCTCCTCCTGTCCGAACACCACACCCTGCTCAAAGGTTATCTGTCCTTTCGTGCGGTCGTTGCGCTTCTTGCTCAGAAACTCCTGCTGGCTGCGCCTTGCGGAGAACAGGTTGTTGTCGGTCGGCTGCGTGTTGTCCCACGAGCGTATCATGTCGGGTAGGGCTGCGCCCTCCGTCTTGGACTTGGTGTAGCTTTTCAGTTCGCTGATGCTGTCGTTCACCTTGGCGAGCGCACCTGTCTGCAGGGCATCGCTGATTTCCAGATCCATCTGGCTTGACAGGTTCACCTTGCGCGTTATCTTGGTGATGCGGCTCTGCCGGTAGCCGTCTTCGGGAAAATACTTGCCGCTCACAAGCCGCACCCTGCGCCCCACATACAGGTCTGCCGCGTTCTCCTCCACCCACACATGATCGGTCGGGGCTTTATAGACGCTGATGTCCTTCCAGTGTTCCTCGTTGTATTCCTCCACTGCGGTCAGAAACTCCTCCTCCGCCATGGCGTAGTACTCTTTGGGCATGCGCACGTTCCAGAGGATGTAGTGGTTGCCTGCCTTGGGCACGAGCTTTCCGCCGGGCAGCTGGGTGTCGTCGTCATACGGCCAGATGGTGATTATCTCGAACTCGTGCGTCGTGCTGTCGTAGTTCACCTCGAAATAGTGATCGTCATCGGAGCCGAGTCCGGCAAGCTCGCCGTCCTGGAACGACACGCGCTTCGTCTCGCCCGCCAGCTCGTAGTCGTTGGGATCGAAGGTCAGCGTGTCGTCCTTGAAATAGTATATGGTGAACTCGTTGCCGTCGTCGTCCTTGGTGTCCTTGCTGCGCACGCTGCTCACCTCGCCTGTCCGCCTCGGATAAATGTCGCTGAACGCGTCTTTCTCGTAGTGGTCGTATATGCCGTACTCGTCGGTGTGCAGTTCCACATACTGGCTTTTGTCGGGAAGCATCAGACGGCTGTATCCGTATTCCTCCGCGTCGATGTTCCGGCTGCTCCCTATCGGGAACAGCCGCGTGTAGAACTTGTTGGTGTCGCCGGTGTCGCATTCTATGCTTGTCAGTCCCTTGCCGTAGCCCAGCGTTATCTCCTCGCCGTGCTCGCACTTGCAGATGTTCACGGTCTGCCCTTCCATCCACCACTCGGCACTGCCTCCCACTTTCTCGGCTATCTCCTTCAGTGCCTCGTCGCAGTACTTGCCCTCGTAGTCGATCACAATGAGGTCGGTGCCGTCCACCTGCCCCACTTTCCAGTCGGTGATGTTTCCCATGCCGTCATTGATGCATTTCACCACCATCGCCACATGCTCCTTCGCCGTGGCGGTCAGCGTGAACACCGGCTCGGCGTTGCCGTCGGTGGTTTCCAATACGAGAAAACGTTTTATCAGACTTTCTATGCCGTACAGCTTCACATCGTACGACCATTCGCCCTCGCTGTTCTGTTTGGGGGCGTACTTCTCGGTGAGCCAGTAACGCTCGCCCTCGAAGTCCGCATAGTCGTTCACATCGAGGGGTATGTGCTCATAGTGGGTAAAGGAGAGCGTCAGCACATTGTCGCCCTGCACTTCCTTCTGCTGGGTGCTGCTGTCGCCAGGCGAGACCGTCGCCCGTTTCGCTCCGTATTTGTCGTATATCGTCAGAACCATGTTCGGATGCTGTTAGGATGTCATTGGAATGTCGTTTATATTATGGGGACAGGCTCGCGGAACTTCACCTTGAACTTGCCTGCGTTCACGCCCTCTTTCCACAGGTAGGTGAGCGGTGTGAACGTTGGGCTTTCGCTGTATTTCACATGCAGGGTGATGTCGAGCTGCGTAAATGCGATGTCCAGCCAGCCACCCTTGCCCTGTTTCAGGAAATTGATGAATGAGAGGTATTTCTGCAGCCACCCCGCCTGTGTCTTGTTGTACAGGGCGAAGTTGAGCGTGATGTCCCGCGCCTCGTTCCTCGGGGTCAGCGTGGCGGAGTATTTCTCGCCCTGCTCCTCGCGTATGTTCACGGCGGTGTCCGTCTTCGCCTTGCTCGGGGTGAGTATGGCGGTGAGGTTGTCCATGCCGCCCCGTTTGTCCTCCACAAGGAACACGCCGTATTCTTTCCAGATGTCCGTGCCGTTCACCAGCACCAGTCCTCCAAGTATATTGTCCATGTCATTTTACTTTTAGTCCGTCCCTCACTATCTTCCTGATGTCCTCCTTTATCTCGCCAAGATGTCCTGCGCTCGTGCCGGTGTTCTCGGCTATCCTTGCCAGGTGGCTCTCGGCAAGGTTCATGCGGTCGGCCACGGTCTCCAGACGCTCGTCCATGCTTGACCAGTGCTGCAGCCCGCTGGTGAACATGCCCTCCAGCTTCGTGCCCTGGTCCTGCGTCATGGCGGAATAACTTCCCGACTTCGCGCTCTGGCTGCTGCTGTCGTCCGTCCACAGGTCAAACCCTTTTTCTTTTGCTTTCTGCTTGTATTCCTCCATCAGGGCGTTGAACGTTCCCTGCTGGTTCAGCACGTCATCGGTCATGGCATCCAGTATGCTCACGTATTGGGAGAACTTTTCCTCGTCTGTCAGGTTCTCGTTCTTCATCACGGCGAGCATCTCTTCCTGGGCTTTTTCCAGATAGGGTGCCAGCGTTACCGTGTATATCATCTGCTCCGCCAGATTCTCCAGCATTTCCGACACAGTGTCGGCAAAGGCGTCGGCAGCGTCCGTGCCGTTCTTGAAAGCGTCCACCAGCGCGTCCGTAAGCGACTGCCCCAACTCACCGAAGATGCCCTCGAACCAGTCCTTCACATCCTGCCAGGCTTCCTCCGCCTGGTCATACAGGTCTATGATGTACTGCAGGGCTTCCTTGTCGTTGTCGGCGAACTGCCGGCTGCTCAGTATGCTCTCGGCAAGCTCGCGGTTCAGGTTTCCGGCGGAGTCTATCAGTTCGGGATACACATCGAGTATGGATGAGTAGATGTCCTTGCCCTTGCCCCAGCCGAAAAGTCCGGTCTTCTTGTGTCCGGTCTTTATCCCTATGTCGGCGAGCCCGGAATAAGCGTCTTTCAGGGCGGAGTAATTGCTGTTGTATATGGCATCCACCCAGACATTGCCTGTGTTCTTCTTCTCGAACTTCTTCTGCTGCGCTGCCGTTCCCTCCATTTCGGCTTTCAGGTCGGCAAAACTCTCTTTCATCACCTTCACGGCGTTTGCCGCCTTGCCGTAGGTGTCCGTACCGAATATCGTCTGCGCCTTTTCGTACTCCAGGTTCTGCTCCTTCAGAAGCAGGTTGTATTCGCGCTGCTGCGCCGTAACTTCCTGCATTATCTTCTCCAGGGCTGCCTTGTGCCGTGCGCTGGCTGCAAAGGCTTTCGTCACCCAGCCTATCGCTTCCCCGGCTGCGGCGGCGATACCGCCTACCACGCCGCCCTGGGCGAAGCCCTTGCCTATGTTGCTGACAGACGACATTACATCCTGCACGTCGGTCATCGCCTGCGCCATGCTGTCATTTCCCGCGGCTTCAAACATCTCTGACAGTTTCCCGGCTATGTCGCCCACCATGTCCGCTGCGGCGGAGGCACTCTCGCCGAGGTTCTTCAGCTTCGCCTCAAGGGTCTTCTCGTCGCCGTCCTCGCCTTTCTTGAAGAAGTCGGCCACAGAGTCTGCCAATGCCTTGAACGGGTTCTTGCCCAGCACTTCCTTCTTCAGCTTGTCATACTGGTCTGTCAGGGCTTTCAGCTTCTCGGGACTGCTCTCCAGCACTTTCAGTTCCTCGGGGGAGAAGCCGAGTGCAGCCACATCTTTCTGCGTGATTGTCCTCGTAGTGTTCCCCTTGCCGTCCTTTATCACTGCCGTGCCGTTCCCGTCCTTGGTGGCACGCAGGTAGTCCATCAGCAGCTTTATCCGGTCTATTATCTTCTGTATCTCGGCCACGCTCTTTGCCGAGGTGTCGGCAAACATGTCCACCAACGCCTTGTTCTCCTCGCTCAGTTCCGACAGCTGCGCCTCGTCCACGGCTTTCAGGGCGGCTTCCTCCTGCTTCGCCAGCTCCGCAAGGGCACGCTCTTTCGCATCCTTGTCTGCGGACTTGCCGTTCTCTATGTCTGCTCTGTCCGCTGCGAATTTCTCACGGATGCTCTTGCGCTGCTCCTCGTAGTCCTGGTACTTGGCAAGCAGTTCCTGATACGTTTTTGCCGTTTCTTTTTCTATATCCTCCAGACCCTTGCGCTGTTCCTCCTGTGCCAGGCGCAACCGTTCCTTCAAGGCCTCGCTCTGCCCGTCTGTGAGGTTGCCGCCTTGCGCTTCTCGCCATTTGGTTTCCAGAGCCTTTAGCTCGTCTTCCTCTTTCTGGTAGTTGAACTTTATCTGCCGGATACGTTTTTCGCTGCCCTCCGCCAGCTGGTCTATGCTTTCCTGCTCTATCTCCTGACGGAGCTGTGCGAGTTCCTCGGCACGTTTCTGCTCGGCTGCTTTCTCGCGCTCCAGTTCTTTCTGCCGGTCATTGTTGCTGTTTCCTTTGCCGCCGGTCGGCTTATGCTCGGGCTTGGCATGACCGCCTATGTTGCTGTTCTTGCCTATCTCGCCCATCTCTTTGGTCAAGTCCTCTGCCTGTTTGAGCAGGTCATCACGAACTTTCTTGGCTTCAGCAATGGCTTTTTCCTTGTTCTTCTCGTTCTCCTCCCTGATAATGGCTCCTGCGTCTATTTGGCCGTTGGAGTGGCTCTGCCCCATATAGAGCAGCATCTTCTTGAACCAGCCCGTCGAGCCATCGACATCATCGGCGTCGGTCGCCTTGAGTTTGTTCACTTCCTCATCGGCTTCCACTGCCTTGTTGACCAGTGCCTGCGCCTTGGCCTGGAGAAACAGCATCTGTATATAGTCCTCTGCCTTCTTGGTCAGCACGTCATACCACTCGGCTACGGTATCGTAGTAGCCGAACGCCTCGCCGTACTTGCGGTTCAGTTCCTCGGTTTTCTTCTTTTCCTCCTCCTTGCTGCCGGTGAACTCCTTCAGCTCACGGATGGTGTTGTCTATCTCGAAGCGGGTCTTTATCATCTGTGCCCTGCCCTCGCTCTCCACCTCGATGAGTTCCTGCGCCTTCTGCCGCGCCTCCTCCTGAGCGTCGCTGTATTTGTTGAACAGGACTATCAGACCGGTTATGGCGGCGGACAAGCCGAGCGTCAGCGTCGCCATGAGCGCGGATGCCGCTGCGGTGGAGATGCCGAGAGCCGCCGACAGCCTCGTGTTGGCTGCTGTCAGCAGGTTCTTCATCTTCACCACGGTTACCAGACGGAAGGCGGAGTCTTTGTTCAGGGCGTTGAACGCCTGCTGCAAACCCATGGTAATGGCCATGACAGACTGCACCCTCGCCTGTATCTTGGCGAGGTTCTCGTTCTCACCGGCAAACAGCGACACTGCGCCGGTGGCTGCGGTGAACATTCCGGACAGACCGCTGACACCGGACATGAAGCCCTCCAAGTTGGCGTCATCATCGGAGAGTATCTTTGTCTGCTGCCGCAGGTCGGATATTGTGTCGGAGAGTTCTGCCGCTTTTTCCGCCATCTCGCGGTACTCGTCCGTGTCCTGCTTGCCCTCCAAACGCATCTTGGCCATTGCGTCCTGCAACTCGCGCAGCTGCATGGCGAGGCGCTTGTTGCTCGCCCTGTTCTCTTCCTGCTCGTGCGTGAGGCTGGCGAGTATCAGCTTCTCCTCTTCAAGGGCTTTCTTGGCGGCATTGAGTTCTATGAGGGCTTCATTTTGGGCGTTGCCGGGAGCGGCGTTCCTGTAGGCTTTCTCCAGTTCCTTGATGTTGGCTGTGGTGTATTTCACCAAGTCCTTGCTCTCGGCGATACGCTCGGCAAGGGTTTTCTGCGCCACAGCTGCCGTGGTGCTGGATGCGGAAAGTTTGCCGTGTTCCTTTTCCAAGTCCTGCACGGCCTTTTCCGCCTGGCGGTGCTGCTTTTCCAGATAGGCGAGGGTGTTACGCTCCTCGTCCAGCACCTTGCGGCAAGCCACGACATCGGCGGCAAGTTCTTTCTGGGCAGTGCCGGGCTTCATGCCGGCAAGCTGCCGCTCCATGCGGCTGAGGTCGGCTGCCACACCGTCGATGACCTTGTGCTGCTCGGCTATCTTGGCGTTCACCAGCCCGGCGGCTTTCTTGGCATTGTCGATGAGGGTGTCGATATGCGCGTTGGCATCGTCAATGCCGGCACTCAGTTTGTCCTTCATCAGGAACTCTATCTCTACTGGCTTGCTCATGCTTTCAATTCAGTTTGCTTTGGAAAAATCCTGCTATGTCCCCGGCTTCTTCCTCGGCGGTCTTGCCGCTGTCGGTCTTGCCGGCTTTCTTCTTGATATACCGTGGGGCATCGCACAGCATCATGATAAGGGTCTGGTAGTTCACGCCGTGAAGTATGTAGTCCACGCTCCAGCCTGTCGCACTGGCTATCTGCCACACGAATCCGAAAGGGCTATGTGAACCTTCGTATTCGGTTCTTAACTCCCTTTCTTTCCTTGGCTCAGTCTCGGCTTCATCGGGTTCGTCCGTTCCGCGGATCTGATAATATTCATAAAAGGGCTTGTACCCATCAGCCGCTCGAACTGCTCAACTGCGGCCACTTGATACCGGTACTCCACAAAGTTGCGCACTATCCACGCTGTCAGCCCCACAAGCAGATGCCGGGATATATAGCCCCTGCACACGGTGTAGGCTATGATGCGCGACAGGCGTTTGCCGTGTCTGGCCATGAAGCGCATCTGCTCCTGTTTGGGCAGTGTGCGCGCCTCCTCTGCCGTAGTGTCCATCTCCAGATACTGCCGCCCGATTGCTATCTGCCCTGCCAGTGTGGGACGCTTCATCGTGATACGCACCTTCAATGGCTTCTTCCTGAACGGCAGCCGTATGTCCTTAAACGGCACGGAGACACCCCTGTCGAGGAGTGCCTCCGCCGCTTCTTTTTCTATCACACGGTTCATACGCTACTCCCCGGATGTCGTATCCACCACCTCGTAGGGTGCGCTGCCGTCTGCCGGTGCGTTCACCGTCAGCTGGCATTCTATCTTGGAGACTTCGGTCAGCGTCAGCTTGCCGCCGAGGTTGGCCATGAGGGTCGCGCTCGGTATCTTCACTGTCTGACCGCTCTTCAGCTGTATCTCGCACTCGTCACGCAGCTCCACAAGGTCGGTCGGGGCTTTCCAGCCCGTGTAGGCTCCGTCCGTACCGATAAGCGTGCCGCCCAGCGCAAGCTGGAGATTCTCGTAGTCCAGCTGTATGAGGTTGAACGTGGGGGCTATCGTGCCGTTCTTCGTTACGAGGGTCAGCACCGGGGCACCGGGCACCTGCTCGGCTTCCACATCCACTTTCTCGGGCTTGGCTCCGCCCCAGTCCCAGCTGCCTTTTTCTATGTAGCCGATTTTCTTGGTCCCGAACTTTACGAAACCTATGCCGTACATGAAATTCTTTTCTGCCATATTCTTCTTGTTAAAATGGTTAATACTGTGCCGGCAGCCACCCCGGCGATAAAGGCTGTGAGAAGCGTCTTCCACGGATTCGGACTGCGTTCCTTTTCCGTCCTGGCTTCATTCTTCTGCTGTTCCAGTGCGTTCCGGTAGATCGTCGCCTGGCTCTCGTAGTATTCGCACCGGCGCTGCAGGCTGTCGCAGGTGGCGTACACCACTATGGTGCCGCCCTTGTTCTGCACGGTTGCGCCGGCACGTCCGTTCTTGGCGCGGTACTCCGCCTTTTCAGGCAGGTCTGCCAGCTCCGCCAGGGGTATCTCCAGTCGGGCTTCCTCCTGCGGCACCGTCTCCGTCCAAGTCTGGCGCACCTCGCTCCGCAGGGTGTCCGCGGATACTTGTCTCACGCTTTCCTCCGTGGCCACGCTCGCCTTTCGGCTGGTCGCGCAGCCCGACAAGAACAGGGCAGTCGTCATGATGCCTGCAACTGTTCGCAGTGTCGATGGCTTTCCTGAGACGCGCCATCTCGCGCTTCGAGGCTTCGAGGTATCTTCTTGTCTCATTGAGTTCTTCCTTCAACGGTTTTACGATGTTCTCCACCAGGATACGGGTGGCATGCTCGGCGTTGTCCATACGCACCGTCTCGGCATCGGCTTCCGCTTTCATAGATTCCGCTTTCGCTTTCCTCACGGTAGCCCGCAGCGTGCATATAGCCGCTATCGTTGCCACCAGACCGCCACCGAGGAGGAGGTTCAGGATTTCGCTGATGTTCATGCCATCCATATTTTTACTGTTGGTTTATTCCTATTGACTTGAGCCATCCGGCGACATCGAAGCTCGGGCAAGCCTTGCTCACGCCAGGGAGGTCGCGGTGTCCCACTATCTTGATTTGCGGAAACCTCCTGTGGAAGTCTCTCACATAGTCGGTCATGGCTTTCAGCTGTGCTGCCGTGCGCGTGTCCTTGGCTGTCTTGCCGTCCTTGGCAAGTCCTCCGGCATACACGATGTGGCGGCTCACGCTGTTGTAGCCTTTCGCCCCGTTGGTGATTTCCCATGGATCAACCTCCGCATCCTCGTTGTTGCCGACAAGGCGTTCCACCTTGCCGTCCAGGTGTACCAGGTCGGTATATCCCACCTGCTTCCAGCCACGCCCACCCTTGCTTACCGGGTCAGTGTGCCATCGGCGTATCTCCTGGGAGCTTACCTCACGGCCTTCCGGCGTGGCTGTGCAGTGGA
>CAVERK010000030.1:0-18187 GCA_963618035.1 bacterium | reverse complement strand
TTTATACGAATAATTCGGGCAATTTATACGAATAAATCGGGCAATTTATTCGTATCACGAGTTCTTGCGGTAGCTCGCCACTGCCCAGACGTTCATGATGAGGGCAATGAGGGCGAGTGCCAGCACCTGGTGGGCGATGCTGCCGAAGTCGCCGCCACGGACGAAGACGGTGCGTATGGCGTCGATGAAGTAGTGCATGGGGTTGGCGTAGGTGGTGAGGTATGCCCAGTGGGGCATGGAGCGGACGGGCGTGAAGAGGCCGCTCAGGAGCAGCAGGCACATGACGATGAACCACATGACGAAGACTGCCTGCTGCATGGTGTCGTTGTAGTTGGAGATGACCAGCCCCATGCCGCTGACGATGAACGCGAGGAGCATCGCCAGGAGGTAGATCAGCCCGATGTCGCCTGCGGGCGTGATGCCGTAGACCGCCCATGCCAGCACGAAGCAGACGGTCATCACCACCATGGCAATCGCCCAGTAGGGTATCAGCTTGGCGAGGATGAACTCCCACTTCCTGACGGGAGTGACGTTGATGGCCTCGATGGTGCCGCTCTCTTTCTCGCCCACGATGTTGAGGGCAGGAAGGAAGCCGCACGTCAGCAGGATGAGGATTGCCATCAGGGATGGGATCACGAAGACCTTATAGCTTAGGTGCTTGTTGTAGAGATAGAGCACGGAGACGAAGGACGGCACGGCAGTCTGCAGGTGTCCGGCGACGATGCTGCCGAGGTAGACATTGCCCATCGTGCCCTTAGTGCCGTTCACGGCATTGGTAGCCACGAGTATCTGCGGCTGTCTGCCTCTCGTCGTCTCACGCTCAAAGTGCTGCGGGATTTCCACGATGACGTCCGCCCTGCCGCGCTCCACGTCTTCCAGAGCCTCGGCATAGCTGGCTTTCTGTCCGCCGAAGACGAAGTAGCCGCTCGCCTCGATGCGGTGCACCAGCTGCGTGGAAAGCGTGGAGCGGTCGTTGTCGACCACGTCCACGACGATGTTCTTCACCTCCATGTTCATCACCCACGGCATGACGCACATGATCATGACGGGGAACATCACGATGAGGCGCGGAATGAAGGCTTGCGCCGTATCTGCAGGAACTCCTTGCGGAGCAAATGTTTCAGGGACATACAGAGCTATTCCAGTCTTTTGTTGAACTTCATGAGTGCGGCGGCGAGCAGGACGGCCGTCATGGCCGCCAGCACCGCTATCTCCGGTATCACCCTGTCGATGCCTACGCCCATGATGAGGAGCTTGCGCATGGCGGAGATGTAGTATCTCGGAGGGATGACGGCGGAGACATACTGCAGGATCTCCGGCATGCTCTCCACGGGATAGATCATTCCGCTGAGCAGTATGCACGGCATCAGGAGCATCATCGCCGAGGCCAGGAGTGCCACGAGCTGTGTCCGTGCCACGGTGCTGATGAGCAGCCCGAGCGACAGGGCGAGGAGGATGTAGATGCCCGACACCGCGTATATCCAGAACAGGCTTCCTGCCAGCGGCACAGCCAGGACGAACTTGGAGATGAGCAGGATGGACGTGAGGTTGACAAACGCCAGCACGAGGTAGGGCACGGCCTTGGCGATGATGACCATCAGCGGACGGACGGGGCTTACAAGGAGCACCTCCATCGTCCCCCGTTCCTTTTCCCTCACGATGCTGATGCTCGTCATCATGGCGCATATCAGTATCAGGATGACGGCCATGATGCCTGGCACGAAGTTGTAGCTGCTTTGCATCCGTGGGTTGTAGAGGAGCTTCGTGGCAATCGGGGGCGTGCCTGCCGGTGAGAGTGTCTGCGTGACGTAGTTGGCATACATCTGCGCCATGTTGGGGTCTGCTCCGTCCGTGATGACCTGTATGTCCCCGTGCCTCGACGCGAAACCGTCTCCGAACACCACGGCGATGTCGGCCTTCTGATGCCTGATGAGACTCTCCGCCTCGGCGGTCGTGCCTACCTTATATAGTATGTCGAAGTATTCGCCGGCTCCCAGCTGCTCCACCATCTGCTGTGTGAGGTGGTCGACGGAGGTGAGCACCACGGCTGTCCGCACGTTGCGCACGTCGGTGGAGATGGCGAAGCCGAAGAGCAGCATCTGCACGATGGGCATGCCGAAGAGGATGAGCATCGTGCGCTTGTCGCGCAGGATGTGGCGTGCCTCCTTGATGATGAAAGATGCGAACCGTTTCATTGTCTTGTCGATTGTCGTGCCAGGTGGGTGAATACGCCGTCCATGTCGGGCTGGTGCAGATTTCGTTTCAGCTCCTCGGGCGAGCCCATCGCCCTGATTCTGCCGTCCACCATGATGGAGATGCGGTCGCAATATTCCGCCTCGTCCATGTAGTGCGTGGTGACGAAGACGGTGATGCCACGGTCGGCGGCGGCGTAGATGAGCTGCCAGAACTGGCGGCGCGTGGCGGGGTCAACGCCTCCTGTCGGCTCGTCGAGGAACACTACCTCCGGCTCGTGGAAGATGCTGACGGAGAAGGCGAGCTTCTGCTTCCATCCGAGCGGCAGGGCGGCCACGATGTCGTCGCCGTGTGCGGCGAAGTCCAGGCGGTCGAGCAGCTCCGTGGTCTTGCGCCTGATGTCGCGGT
Source organism: bacterium (assembly GCA_963618035.1). Taxonomy (GTDB): domain Bacteria; phylum Bacteroidota; class Bacteroidia; order Bacteroidales; family Bacteroidaceae; genus Bacteroides. The sequence goes on along the minus strand of CAVERK010000030.1, from coordinate 15,586 downwards.
CCTTCATGCCGTAGATGCCCGCAAAGAGGCGTATGTTCTCGCGCACGGTCAGGTCTCCGTAGAGCGAGAACCGCTGGCTCATGTAGCCTATGTGCTTCTTTATCTGTTCGTACTCGGAGATGATGTCGCATCCTGCCACCCGTCCGCTGCCGCTTGTCGGCCGGCTCAGCCCCGTGAGGATGTGCATCGCCGTGGTCTTTCCCGCACCGTTCGCGCCAAGGAAGCCGAAGATCTCGCCGCGTCTCACCGAAAACGAGATGTCGTCCACGGCGCGGAACGTGCCGAACGCCTTGACGAGATGGGAGACCTCGATGACGTTCTCCGCTCCGGCGGCGTGCCCCGAGTGGGCTATTCCCGCCGTGCAGAACACGTCCTTGAACCTTTCCAGTATCTCGTCGGGCGTGCCGACAGCCCTGACCGTCCCCTCCTGCATGAAGGCGATGCGGTGGCACCGCCGCACCTCGTCCAGGTAGGGGGTGGAGACGACGATGGTGATGCCCCGCTCCCTCAGCGTGCCGAGCATGTCCCAAAGCTCCTTGCGGCTCACGGGGTCAACGCCTGTGGTCGGCTCGTCGAGCAGGAGTATGTCCGGCCTGTGCACCAGTGCGCACGAGAGGGCGAGCTTCTGCTTCATGCCGCCGGACAAAGCCCCTGCCTTTCGGGTCTTGAACGGTTCTATCTGCGAGTAGACGGCCTTGATGTGGTCGTACTCCGCCTCTACGGTCGTGCCGAAGAGCGTGGCGAAGAACTCGAGGTTCTCCTCTACGGTGAGGTCCTGATAGAGCGAGAAGCGGCCTGGCATGTATCCCGTAATCCTGCGGATTCCGTCCATGCCCCTCACCGTGTCGAAGCCGCCGACGGAAGCGCGGCCCCCGTCGGCGAGTAGCAGCGTGGCGAGGATGCGGAAGAGCGTGGTCTTGCCCGCACCGTCAGGCCCTATGATGCCGAAGACCTCGCCACGACCGACCGAGAAACTCACGTCGCGCAAGGCACTGACCTTGCCGTAGCTTTTGGAGACGTGCTCCACGATGATTGCCTTGTCCATTTCCGACAGTATTAAAAATGTTGACGACCGGTCACCGGAACTTCGCTTCGCCGTACATCCCGATCTTGATGAACCCGTCGTTCTCCACCATAATCTTCACGGCATAGACCAGGTCGGCACGTTCGTCGTCTGTGAGGATGGTCTTCGGCGTGAACTCCGATTTCGACGAGATCCATGTCACCCGCCCCTGATACTCTTTCTTCCTGCCGTTGCCATAGTCGGCAAAGACCGTCACGGGCTGTCCTGTCTTCACGCTCTCTATCTGACCCGAGGTGATGTAGGCACGCAGGAACATGTGGCCGGTGTCGGCAATCTTGAAGAGCGGCTTGCCGACGGAGGCGAACTCGCCGCGCTCCATGTACTTCTCGAGCACGATGCCCGACAGGGGCGAGACGATGCGGCACTTCTTCAGCCGGTCTGCCACCTGTTGCCGCTGGATGTCGGCAGTCTCCATCTGTGCGTTCAGACTGCCGGTCGAGGTGTTGAGCGACGACAGCTGTGCCTCAAGCTGGCGTTCGAGCACCTCGACCTGACTCCGCGCATCGTCGAGGGTCTTGCTGTTGGCGGCACCGTCGCCGACCAACGCCGCGAAGCGGTCAAGCTCCTCACGCGCCTTTGCCAGCTGCCGCCGTGTTGCAGCCACCTGCTTGCCCGTGTCGGGCCGCTGTGCGGCATACACCTGTCTCGTAGCGGCAATCTGCCGTGCCGTCAGATGCAGCTGCACGGTGTCTATCAGTCCTACCTCCTCGCCCTGTCCTACCTTGTCGCCCTCGTTCACGTCGAACCGCAGCAGCGTGCCGTTCTCTTCTGCCGAGACCGTCACTTCAGTTGCCTCGAAGGTACCCGTCGCGTCGTACTCCTTTTCCTTGTCGCCGCAGGATGCGAGGCTGAGAACCGCCAGCATCATGCCCATAACAGATAATCTATTCATTGTTGATATTCCTTTGCCTGTACAGTTCTTTCAATAGTTCTATCTCGTGCTGCGCCTTCTGCGCCTTGGCCATGCTCACGGCATTGATGGCACGCACCAGCTCGTTGACACTCTCGGTGCCGAGCTGCACCTTCCTGTCGCTCTTGCTTCTGATGCTCTCGCGCAGGCGGACAATCTCCTCGTCCTGCGCAATCTGCCTTCTGAGCGACTCGATGGCTCCGCTTGTCTCCTCGTTCTCCAGCCGGTTCTGGAAGAGGAAGACCTCCTTCTGGCTGTCGTTCACGGCACGCTGCACCTCTATCTTGCGGAGGTCGTTCCTGCGGGTGTAGAGAGCACCGATGTTCCACGAGACCGACACGCCGCCCATGAGCAGACTGTTGTTCAGAAGCCCGCTCACCTTCGTGTGGACCATTCCCGCGCCGAAGAGGCTCACCTCGGGACGAAGCTGCGCGTTGAGCTGCCTGCGCTGTGCGTCGAGAAGAAGATCCTGCGAGGCATAGTACTGCATCTCGGGACGGCCCGCGCCCCACCTGCCGCCAGTAGCGGGTGCCTCCGGCCTCTCCGGCTTCGTGTCCTCCGGCAACTCCTTTCCGACGAACACACCGAGCATACGGAGATAGGCCCTGCGCGACGCGCTGACAGCCTCCCTCTGCTGCTCCGCCTTCAGCCGCTCCACGAGAATGGCGTCGAGGTCGCTCTGGTTGGCTATGCCTCCACGCATCATGCTCCTTATGGTCTGTTCGCTTGTCTCCAAGTCCTGCTGCAACAGCCCGTTCTGCAACAGCTGCTCGTCGAGCAGGAGGATGCCGAAGAACAGCTGGTCTACGCGCTCGTTGACAGCGTACATCGTCACGTCGAGCTGATGTCTCTGCACGTCGCTCTGTGCCGCCGCCAACTGTCGCTGCGCCGCTATGCGACCGCCGTCATAGACGCTCTGCGAGACCGTGACCGTGCCGCTCACCGTGTGGTTCTTCATGTCGATGCCCTGCATCATTGTCTGCACGTCCGACTTCAGTATGTCGGTGAAGGCATAAGCCCCCGCCGACGCACTCACACGCGGCAGCCATCCCTTCGCGGCATTGCCGAGCGTGAACTCGCGGCTCTCGTCTATCATGCGGTACTGCCTGATGGCAGGGTAGTTGTCGTGCGCCATCTGCCGGCATTGCTCCAGGGTCAGGCTCTGCGCAGACACCGCCTGTGCAAGCATCACCAGTGCAACCGGCAATAAGAATCCCTTGTTCATGGATAATGAATGTTTTGGTCTTTAACGGGTGCAAAGTTAGGAGGGCGTTTCCGGCGTACAGTTATCGAAAGCAAGCGACAAATGTTCCTTTTGTTCGATTTCACACAATAAATGGGGGCTACTGTCGGGATTGCCATTATCTTTACGTCGCAATCACAACAATCAGCATCTTCAGGAGGACAGACACATGAAACAACCCCGACTGCTTACGCTTCAACGGATGTTCGACGTGCTGAGCCAAGACAACAAGCTCCCCGCCAAACACTTCTTCAAGGACGGTTTTGGAGTGGTCATCAACATGACCAATTTTCTTGACCCCTTCATACGCAACGGACAAGGCCCATACCTGCTCGAGGATTACCGCATCGGCTACATCCGTCAGGGCTACATGCACGGGATCATCAACCTGCAGGAGTACACCATCACCGCCGGACACCTCGTGTTCATCACCCCTGGCACCATCGTGGAGCCGCTGGACGTAAGTACGGATTTCCTGGTTCTGGGCATGGGCGTACCTGCCGACATGTTCCATCTTGCACACGGCGGACGGCTGCCCGACCTCTTCGGCGGCAAGCAGAAGCATGGCATACTCGCCGTGTCGGAGGAGGAGGGACTGCTGACCGGACACATGTTCCGCATGCTCTGCGAGATTGCGGCGGCACACGGTGACAGCGAGGCAACCCATCACATGATGGCCGCCATCACCGCCCACTACGACAGCCTCTTCACCAGCCACCAGCCGCCCGCACCGGCAGGGCGCACCGCCACCGACATCTTCGACCGCTTCATCCGTCTCGTCAACGAGCACTGCTGTGAGGAACACCGCCTTGCGTTCTATGCCGACAGGATATGCCTCACGGAACGCTATCTCGGCACTGTCATCCGGCAGACCAGCGGCATCACGGCAAAGGAATGGATTGACAAGGCCGTCATCACGGCGGCAAAGGTCCGGCTGCGCCATGGCGACAAGCCCGTGGCACTGATCTCGGAGGAGCTTCATTTCCCCAATCCCAGCTTCTTCTGCAAATACTTCAAGCGGCTGACAGGCAGCACCCCGCAGGAGTACAGGGCAGGGTAGAAACATTTTATTACTGAATAGTTGCTCTGTAGTAATGCGGCATATTTTTTAGGGATGAACGTCAGCTCTATGTGTCAGAAGTAATAATTTTGAAGCCTCATAGCTTTATTTAACAAGGTAATTGTAATAACCTTCGATGAACATTTGTAGCTTTGTAAACAAAGTTTGCGGGATTCGTGTTCAGCACTAAGGATACATCGGAATATATTGTGGCACTTATTGCCGCTTTCGCCAGTCGTTATGCAATGACTGAAGTAGAGGCGTATAAGTACCTGAACAGATATGGGGCAATCAAAGTGGCGCATGACTTCTATGATGTGATGCACACTCAGCCAATGGATGACATGGTGCAGAGCATGTCGAGCTATTGCAGTAGAAAAGGAGGCACATTATGATACACCTGTATCATGGTTCCACAGTCAAGATAGATCACATAGACTTGCAGAAATCGCGCCCCAACAAAGACTTCGGACGGGGCTTCTATCTTTCTGCCGACCGCCAACAAGCATGGCGTATGGGGGAGTTTAAAGCCTTGACGGAAGGCGGGGAGCCGGTGATGAATGAGTACAATTTCGACGAGAATCTTCTATCATCTGACGAGTTGAGTGTTCTGACTTTTGATGGTTACACTCGTGAGTGGGCTGACTTCATCTTCCTCAACCGCAACAACAAGACCAATAAGCCCGCACACAACTATGACATAGTTTATGGCCCGATAGCAAACGACCGCGTGGGTGTGCAGATTGGTAAATACGAGGCTGGTGACATTACCCTCGACCAGTTCCTCCAGAATCTGAGATACATGAAGGGCGTGACATTCCAATACTATTTTGGTACGGAACGCGCCATTGCAAAACTGCAGAAGGTATGACAGGGCTAAATGTATCACAACAGGAGTTCAAGTATCTGAAAGAGCATTTAACGGCTCGCATGATACAGATACTCACCGAGGAACAGGGCTATTCTCTAGAGGAGGCTTTTGAACGTGTCTATACCTCACCGATATATGATAAACTGAGTGATGCACGAACGGGGCTGTTCTATCAGTCACCACGTTACGTGTTGTCGTATATAAAATAATTCCAGTCTTTCATCATTGATTTTGCTTTAGGCTCTCGAACCAGTTGGCAATGCTTTGTCTGGCATTTTCCATATTTCGAGCCTGAATAGAAGGGCCGTTGATAACCTTTGCGCCTTTCTCCAAAGATTCGATTGTTTCTATGGATTTGGAAAAACTGCTTCCACCATGAGTGACAAAAGGAATGACTGTTTTCCCACTGAAATCATACTCGTCAAAAAACGAATAGATAGCCATCGGCATATCATACCACCAGTTCGGAAATCCTACGAATACAGTGTCGTAATCTGAAAGGTTCTTTATATGGGTGGTCAATACCGGACGCTCTCCGGCTTCCGCCTCTTTCTTGGCCGCATCAATCAATGCCCGATGGGGAGAAGGATAGTTCCTCTCTGTCTGGATTGCAAACAAATCTCCACCTGTCGCTTCGCTTATCAGACGGGCTACATATTCAGTGTTACCATATAGCTGTCCGTTACTTATGATACGGCTTGCCCCCGATGAAGCATCCGCTCCATCCGACTCCGGCCATGTAAAATAGGCGACCAGAACTTTTCCGTCGGATATCTGTCTGTCCGAAGTTGTTGCAGCAAGGGAATCTCCTACATGCGGTCTCGTTTCTGCATGAGTAAAAAACGCCACGGCACATGATACCACGGCACATGATATTGCCAGCATGGTGCATATTGTCAAACTTCTCTTTTTCATCATATGAAATTTAGTAATCATCAGACCATGTAGCTATTCACTTGTTTCTTGCTTGTTGGTCCAATCAAAATGCGAAACCCGCTTGTTGATAAGCCATTTGCCTCCTTGGCGTACATATTCGTCGTTATAGCGCACGCCATGCGTGGTCATTACCTTGCGTCCGTTTTCCTCACGCACCAGCACCACTATGCAATACGCCGTACCAATGGCTTCATCGCCATTTATATCCACGGTCTGCTGCCCGTTCATGTGATATACCGTATCGAAATTATCAAGAAAAGCCTTGAAACGCACGCCAAGTTCCTCCCGCCCCTTAAGGCTGGATGTCATTTCTTTTCCATGATAGGAAATCACCTCGGCACTATCCGTGAAAAGTTCCACCTGTGCATCCACCTCTTTTGTGTCGGCGAGGTTTGAGAATGTATCCACCAGATTTTTCAGTGCCATACGGTCTGCCAGTTCCTGCTGCATATTGCTACCGTCCTGTGCGATGGCTGTAAGTGTCGATCCAGCCATAAGAATCATTGTAAATAATCTTGCTAATCTGTTCATAATATGTTTTTTTCTCGACGTAAAGGTCTTCCTTTTTCGCGTGTGTGTTGTAAGACAATTTACGGCAATACTTTCACATATTTCTGTCAGTAAGCCAAGAGCAGACATCTATGAAAGGAAACGGGAAAAACATGAAAGTCGAGTGAGGCTAAATCACTACCTTTACAGACAAAAGCAAGAAATATGACAGATAAGCCTTTATACAATGCCTCTGATTTCCCTGACTGTTCGGAACAAACGGTATATCGGGAGGGAGATATTCTCCTGTTCAACACACAGGCAGACCGGTGCCTGCCGTCCGAATATACGGGACGGTATCACGTGCATATCCTTTGCCATGCAGGAAAAGCACAGTTTTCCATGATGGAAAAGACATATGTGATCGAGGCCGATGATTGGGTTATATGGCAAATTGGCTCGGAAATTTACGATGCGCTCTACTCTTCCGACTTCGATGCCGACTTCCTTCTGGTGGAAAGGAACTTCCTGATAGAAAACAATCCTGAAACCGTCTGGGCCACGAAAGGATATGTTTTCATCAAGGAGAATCCTGTGTTTCGTTTGGATGAAAAAGGAAGACGATTGCTGCAAGCGGATTTCAACCTGATGCGACAAAGACTGTCCGAAAGCAACATCTTCCGTCGGGAAATATTGGGACGTACCCTGCAGATTTTTCTTCTTGACTTATGGAATGTGTATGAAGATGCCATCAACCGACAGGAAGAATTGAGCAACGTGTCTGCAGGGCTGTTCCACCGCTTCATGGACTTGGTTCGCCAATATTCTGCATCGGAAAGGGAGGTGGCGTTCTATGCCGACAAGCTGTGCGTTTCGCCCAAGTATCTTTCCGAAATCGTGAAAAAAGGTAGCGGCAGACCTGCCTCTTATTGGATAAACGGTTATGCCACGCAGGAGATTGTCGCGCAGCTAAAAAAGCCGGATATGACACTCGCAGAAATCTCCGAGCGACTTGGATTCTACAATCCCGCCCATTTCAGCCGATTTGTCAAGAAGATGCTTGGGGTGTCTCCGTCAGAGTACAGAAATGAATTGGAGAAGAGACGTAATGCACCCCACAGGAGTAGAGGGCAGGATGAATAACCGCCTTTCCGTGGCTGGTGTGCCGCGCACTCCGAGGTTGAACGTCCACAGAGTTGTGGTTGAACGTCCATGGAGACGTTGATTTTCAGTGCGTTACAACGATGCCCATCGTTGGGGTGCAAGGATGCCCATTCTTAGGTGCTTTGAATGGGCATCCATAGGTGCTATGAATGGGCATCCTTAGACCCTAAGAATGCCCATCGTTAGAATGCCTCATGGGGCAAGCACGGAATTGTTGTTAAAAATTGATGATATTTGAACGAAAACCGGATTTCACGCCCGTCGCATACGGCGGTAGACGACGTATGCCATGAAGAAGAAGAGGGCGGTCTGGACGAGGAGGGCGGTGAACTCGACGGAGACCTGGCTGAGGTCGGCGGAGAGGGTGTTGAGCCGTACGAAACCGTTGATGCCAAAGGTGGAGGGGAAGATCCACGAGAAGGCTTTCCAGAACCACGGCAGGGCGGAGCCTGGCCACGAGATGCCGCTGAGGAAGAGTAGGGGGACGGAGAGGAAGGCGAACAGCAGCATGGGCTTCTCGCGTCCGCGTACTATCACCGACACGGTCATGGCGAAGAACGTGATGTCGGCAATGAAGACGAGCACGAAACGGAAGAGACTCCACGGATGGGCTATCTGCGGCAGGTGGAAGATGTGCGGTATGCACACGAGTGTCCACAGGGCGCAGAGGCTATAGATCATGAAGTAGAGCAGGGCCTGACCGAGAACCATGCTGAGCGTGCTGATGCGGTGGTCGGCGATGGAGGGCAGTCCGTTGCGGTAGTGCTCCATCACGGTGGCGTTGCGCATGCCGATGCCGAGGACGAGCGTCTGCTGGAGTATGAGGATGAGGACGGCGGGCAGCAGGAAGCCGTCGTAGCCGCCCGTGGGGTTGAACATTGCCACGTATTCGTAGCTGACGGGGGATGTGTTGATCTCCTCGTCGCGGGCGGTGGTCAGTGCGCTGTTGCGCTGAACCTTGATCTGCCTGTTCATGTCGAGCGACACGGCTGTGGCGGCAGAGTAGAGTGCCTTGTAGTAGAACATGCTGCTCATGTCGCAGTAGACCTCCACGTGTGCCTGCTGCCAGCGGTTGATGTTATTGACATTGAGGCTGAAGTCGCCAGGGATGCGCAGTATGCCGTTTGCCTCGTGGCGGCGCAGGGCTTCGCGGGCTTCCTCCATGTCGGCACAGCGGGCCACGATGCAGACATCGGGCGTGGCATCGACAAGGCGCGTGAACTCGCGTGCGAGAGCTGTCTTGTCCTCGTCGACAACCACGACGGGCACTTCGCGCACCACCTCCTGCGTGTAGATGAAACCGTAGAGTAGGGGATATGCCAGCGGGACGATGAGGCAGAATATCATGACACCCTCGTCGCGCAGGAAGCTGCCGAGTTCGTGCCGCCAGACGAGGAAGATGTCGGCGAGGCACCGCTTGAGGCCGTGTATTCTTGATTTGCTGCTCATTTGGATGTTGTGTCTTGTAAGTCTTTAGGGGATGTACCTGTATGTCAGCAAAGCCCGACGGAGGCGTCTGATCACGAAGAACGGCAACAGCAGGAACGCCGTGAGTGCCAGATAGGAGCCTATGCTGTAGTGCATCGGGAAGCCGTTGAGGGCTTCGTTGGTATAGATGCAGTAGTAGTGCCGCAGCGGGAACATATTGGCAAGTGCCTGCAACGACGGGTGCATCGCCACCACGGGGAACGTGAAGCCGGTGATGGAGAACGACATGACCGACCATAGCGTGGCGAGGCTCAGTCCGTAGCGCAGGATGGGGAAGAGGCCGATGAAGAACAGCCCGAGTGCCTGCGACGCAAGTATGAGCAACAGCGTGGCGAGGAGCATGGACGGCAGTCCGCCGTTGAGCGGATAGTGCATGTAGCCGTAGAGGATGGCGTTGCAGAGCAGTCCGACGCAGAAGAACGACAGTGTCTGCGGCAGGAGCTTGCCGGTGAGGGCGGTGACGATGGAGCCTCCCGACGTGTCGAGCCAGTCGCGGGCTGTGCCTCCCTTGATCTCGGAGCCTACGCTGTAAGCCGTCGTGAGCAGGATCATCATCATCATCACGGCGGGCAGCAGGGTGGTGTTGAGGTAGACACCGTAGCTGATCCACGGATTGCCGATGGCGTGTACGTCGACGGTCACGGGCTGTATCAGTGGCATTGCCTGCTCCTCACTGTAGCCGCGTGCACGCAGCACGGTGCGCTGTGCCGAGCCTGATGCCAGTTCGCTGGCGACCTTGAAGTCCTTCATGCTCATGGATGCTGCGAGAAGCACGGAGTTGTTGGTGTAGAACGACAGCTTGGGCTGACGCTGGGCACTGGCATCGGCGGCGAAGTGGCGCGGTATGTAGTAGAATCCGTAGATGCTGCCGCGCTGAACGGCATCGGTGGCACGGCTGATGTCGGGGTAGCGTGCCGTGATGTCGGTCATCTGAAATGCCGACAGCAGGCGCACAAGCTGGCGCGAGGAGGAACTGTTGTCCTGGTCGACCACGCCGACAGGATACTGCGTGGGCGCACTGCTGCCCATGAGCGTGCTGAAAAGCACGAAGGCAAAGGCGGGCGCAATGAAGAAGGAGAAGAAGTAGATCCAGTCGTGCCGATAGCGCGACAGCTCCCTCCTGACCGTCCTGCCGAGTGTTCCCGTATGTCTCTCTGCGTGTGACACTTCAATCACTTCTTCACGATGACAGACATGCCCGCATACAGACCGTCGAGCTGGCTCGCGTCTTCGGTGCGTGCACGGACTTCGAACGTCTTGAGGTCATACTGGCCGGTGGTCTTGACGGCCTTCCACGCCGCGTATGTCCCGAGGTCTTTCACATAGTAGACACGGAGCGCAATCTCCTCGTTGCCGCGTGCGGGCACGAAGGCACGGAGCTGGCTGCCGTCGCTGATGTCGCCGAGCAAGTCCTCGCGCACGTTGAACGTCACCCATTTGCTGCCGTCGATGGCAATATTCATGATGGGGGAGCCGGAGCCTACCAGCTCGCCAGGCTGCGGGAAGGTCTCGCTGACAGTGCCGTCGCACGGCGCGATGAGGAACGTCTCGGAGATGTAGGAGTTGACTTCCGCCACTGCGCCCTTGGCACGTGCCACCATGGCGGCTGCGGCATCCTTGTCTTCCTGCTGTGCACCGTTGACGGCCATGTCGTACTGCGAGCGTGCCGCCAGTTCGGTGGCAACGGCGGCGTCGCGCTGTGCCGTGGCCTCGTCGAGCTTCTGCTGTGAGAGCACACCCTCGTCGTGGAGAGCCTGTACGCGTTCGTAGCTCTTCTGCGCAATGGTGAGTCCGGCAATAGCCTTCTGCCAAAGGTTGTATGCTCCCTGTATCTGCTCCTGGCGTGTGCCGTTCAGTGCCTTCCGGTTCTGTGCTTCGGCAGCAGTCTGTGCGGCTTCGGCTTGTGCCATCTTGGCCTCGATGTCGGGGGCTTCCATTATGGCCAATGTGTCGCCACGGCTCACGCGGTCACCATCATGCTTGAGCAGCCGCAGGACGCGCGACGGCACCTTGCTCGACACGCGATATTCGTCCTGCTCGACCTCGCCCTGAATGATTTCCGGCCCTTTGCGTAGCATGAAGAAGCCAACGGTGGCCACCACAAGCACGATGACCGTGAATGCTCCCAATGCCAGAATCACATCTTTCTCTTCTTTGCTGAATTTGTCCATGTCAGAATATATTGTATAAGGTATTTACTGTAGTATGCCCAACGCCTTGTCGAGGTTCACACGCGCCAGTCTGACGTCTATCTGTGCGTCAATGAGCTGACTTTGTGCCTGCTGCCATGCGGTCTGTGCCGCCAGCACGTCTGTACTCTCCATCACGCCTTCACGGAAACCCACCTGTGCCGAGCGCAGGTTCTCGTCGGCACTGGCAATGTTCTTCTCCGCCATCGCCAGCTTTTTGTCGGCTTCAGCAACCTTGAACCGGCTCTGCGTGATTTGCAGACTTATCTTTTCCTGCATATCCGCCAGTTCCATGTCTGCCATGCGTGTAGCGGCTTTGGAAGCACGCACCTTGTACTTGCTGTCAAGCCAGTTCCACACAGGCACCTGCAGCAATACGCCGACATTCCACACGCCGGAGAATTTCTTCTGAAAACCGTTGAATACGTTGGGGTTGGTCACGGAATATCCGCCTGTGAGGGCGAGGTGGGGTAGGTAGGCTGCACGAACCAGGCGCGTGTTCTGCTTGCCGAGTTCCACCGTGCTTTGCAGCAGACGTATCTCGGGACGGTTGCTCAAGTCGTCGCTGACGACAAGGGCTTCTGCCGACGGCTCACCTGCGGTGGAGATACGGTCGCGGCTTTCGTCCTCGAGCACGATAGGCTCGTCGACGGGCAGTCCGCACAGCTGGCACAGCAGCATGCGTGCCAGTGTCAGGCCGTCGTCAACCTGCGTTATCTGCATGTCGGCCTCATTGAGGCGCACCTGCACCTTCAGTGCGTCGGCACGTGTTGCCACGCCTTGTTCAAGCATCTTCTGCACATCGTCGTTGAGCTTCACCACAAGGTCACGGAAGCTGTATGCCAACCGCTGCTTCTGCCGCAGGGAGACGACTGTCCAGTATGCCTGGTCGATGTTGTAGATCGTGGACTGTATCTGAAGCGTTATCCTGTCGTCTGCCATGCGGTCTGCGATGTCTGCCATCTTGTTTGCTGCGATGATGGCTCCACCCATGTAGAGCGGCTGGCGCAGGGTCACGGAACCGCCGAAGAGGTTGTGTGTGTCGGTATGCAGCGCATCCACGACTTTCTCGCCGATGCTGTTGCCCATCGCGGCGGCATATTGCGACAGCGGCGTGCCGAGTTCCTGCATCAGGGCGCTCATCTGCTGTGCCTGCTGCATCGTCAGCGTGCCTTGCTGCACCATGCCTGTCAGGCGGTTTGTGATGGCTGTGCCGAGGTCTCCGTTGAACTGCTGCACGCTGGTGGTACCGATGTTGCCGAGAGCCGACTTCTGCGTGTTGCTCAGCAGGTTGACCTCACGGTTGAAGTACTCGTATCCCGCCACGACATCCACCTTCGGCAGATACTGTGTGCGTGCCGACCGGCGGGCATTGGCAGTCATTTCCTTGTTGAACCGCGACACCTGAAGCTGCTTATTGTTCCGCTGTGCCAGCACGCGGCAACTGTCGAGCGACAGCACACGCTGTGCATGTCCGACACTGCCGGCAGCCAACAGAAACACTAAGAAAAAAAACGTCCTTATCTTCATCATTGGATTTTGTCCTTTGCTTTGACGGTGCAAAATTACAGAATTTACAGATACCATTATATATATGTACGGGCGAAACATCAGTATGCTGACAATCTAAGTCGGTGACACACAGCACCATGAAACGTCATCGGGAGATATTTGGTAAACTTTTCCTGCGAATTTGTCCAGTAAATCGAATAATCGGTATTATGTTTAATATTGCGGGGCTGTGGGCGAAGCCTGTCCTGCTGCGTGGGCTTTATGATTTGAAGTTTATTGCTTCCATGAAGCGGCGGATGACCTCCGGCTTCCCCGTATGTTTGCCGTCGTCCTCGCTGATCTTGCACGTGTCGTTATAGAAATCCCACGACTCGGTAATCTTTGCCGCCACGAGCTTGATCACTATGTTCATCGGTTCTATGCCATCAAAATCATTGGTGAAGTGCGTGCCGATACCGAACGACGGCTGGCATAAATCCTTGGCATACTGCTGTATCTCGATGGCGCGGTCGGTGTCGAGCGCGTTGCTGAACACCACCTGCTTACTGCGCGGATCGATGCCGAACGAGCGGTACTTGGCCACGATCTTCCGCAGCTCCTCGTAGTTGTCACCGCTGTCGATGCGCAAGCCCTTGAACAGGTTGGCGAAGTCTTCGGAGAAGTTGAGGCTGAAGATGTGCCAGCCGAAGCTGTCGTACAAATATGTGCCCAGTGCCCCACGGAAAGTGTTGCGCCAGGCGTTCATGGCCAGATGGTTTGCCATCTGCGGTCCGAACATTCCGCCAATGGCGCACACGAACTCATGCGCCATCGTGCCTACGGGCACCAGGTCGTGCTTCATGGCCAGATAGACGTTGCTGGTGCCGACGAACTTGCCCGACCATTGGCGTGAGCCATAGCAGTCCTTCATGCTGCGCACGACCGTATCCTCGGCATCAAACGAGGCGCGGCGGCGCGTGCCGAAGTCGCTGAACACACATCCGGCACCGAGCAGACGCTCGGCTTTGCGTTGGGTTTTCCGGTAGTATGCCTCGTAGTCGAAGCCAGCGGACTGTCCTGTGACCATATAGTAGAGTTCGGAAATGGTGGCAAGGATCTTCACCTCAAGCAGTATGGTGTCCGCCCAGCAGCCCTCGAACTCTATGTGCAGATGCCCCTCGTCGTCCTGCCGCACATCCACCCACTCGTGGTTGAAGCGGTAGCCTTTCAGGTATGAGTAGAACCAGTGTGGGATGTAGTAGCAGCGGTCTTTCATGAAGCTGATTTCCTCGTCGGTGATCACCACGCTTTCCATCATCAGTATCTGCTCGCGCAGCAGGCGGTCGAACCCCTGCGGGTAGACCGTGTTGTTGCGGTCGACGAACGTGTATTTCACCTGTGCACGGGGAAAATTGTCTATCACCGCACAACACATCGTGAACTTGTAGAGGTCGTCGTCGGTGAAATGGGTTATGATTTGCTTCATTGCTTCACACTATACATATATGTAACACCGTGCTAAGGTAGGCTTTTTTCACGAGGGAGAGAACGTCTCGTACGTGTTGTCGTCATAAAACACCCGTATTTCGCGAATCTTGCGCTTCAACACCTTGTCTGCTGCGGTCGGTGTCAACCCGAAATCCTTGCGATATTTCTGCGCATCCGCATCCTTGGTCGAATCCGTGACATTCTCGTCGAGTTGTGATGCAGGCATTGACATCTCCGGAGTGGAGGATGCCGGTGTCTCCGGCAGCAGACTGCCGCTGCCCATGTCGATGCCTGGGTCTCCCTGTCCCGTGAGCAGCCAGTTCAGGTTGAGCCCCTGATAGCTGTCCGTCAGCTTCAACATGACTTCGGCACTCGGATACCTGTTTCTGCCGCTCAGTATATGTGAAATGGTAGCACCCGAGACACCGATCTTGTCGGCGAATGCTCCAGCCGTCAGCTGCTCTCGGTCCATCAGCATCTTGAATCTGTCTATTAGGGTCATGGCTCTCTTGTTTTACATTGATATAATCTTGCGTACAAATATAAAGACATTTTTTCAGTCAGTCAAATTAACAAGAATACGCGTTAAGGTACAAGTGTAAGGCAATTCGCTGTTTTAACAATGGTCACCTGTCACTGTCGGCAACAGCCAAGCCCTACTACGATATAGAATATACTTTAACCGATGAAGCATAGCTAAGTGGAAAACAGACTATTACGCACAATGGTATTGTAGGGCAATCGCCACCACGTGGCTCATAGTCCATAGCGGTGCGCAACTTGCTAAACTAAAAGTTTAACCGAACGATATAATGACTTGATGTTACGTTGATTACCTTGGATAGTATGTTTGTTGCTGTTCTGAAACGCCATTCACGGGCTTGTTATTCCAAATGTAAACTCCGCTACACATATCATCGCCAGAGCGGCGTTACAACGGTAAATCCCCTACCCTTGCCTGATGATAGCGATACGCTTGTAAACTTGGAGATGAACAAGCGTACGATAACAATCGTACAGATTATATGGAAGCAGTGCACACATCCTGCTTCCTTGTTATTTTTATCGTGCTCCGCCGCAGTGTTCATGATTTTTCTTTAGCTTTGCGCCGTTATACAATAATAAGGAGAAACCACGATATGATCAGAACAATTCTTATGAGCCTGATGTTCA
>CAVERK010000029.1:0-18274 GCA_963618035.1 bacterium | reverse complement strand
GTACCAGTTAATCGGTACTGCAGTACCGATTAATCGAAACAAAAAGGAGTACTGGGAGAGAGGGAGACAGCAAACAGTAGCCCGACAACAAGAGAAGGATATGCGGGTTCGGGATAGCGGACAGCAATACTGCCCTCAGAGGACTATCTCTGCCTCACCTCTGTTGATGCTGAGACGCACGCCTGCCGAGCGTATGTCGGCTCCCGCCATTGGCGGATTGGACTTGTCGATGCTGATGTCTATTGCCACGACCGCAGAGAAATCGCTGAATATGTGCCTGACAATCCTTCCACAGACATGCTCCAGGAGCTTTGACGGCTGCTGCATCTCCGCCTTGACGATGGCATAGACGGCAGAGTAGTCGATGGTGTCGGGCAGTGCGTCGCTCGCCATGGCGCGGGCGATGTCCGTATGCAGCTGTAGGCTCACGGTGTAACCGGTGCCGGTGACGGCTTCCTGTGGCAGTACTCCGTGGTAGGAGTAGAAGTGCATGTCGTTGAGCGTTATGAGGCTTTCCATGTGGCGTGTGTGTTCTTTATCTGCCGCTGAGGCTTATGAGCCGCGCTATGCGGTTGTTGAGCGGAGCGGCATCGATGAGGCTTTCGATGGTGAGCGGCATGCGGTAACGCCAGTAGTAGCGCGGTATGGCGGGCACGTTTATGCGCTCGGCATCGGCATCGGTGCACCGCGTCTTTGCGTCTATAGACAGCCAGTCCTGCAACAACGGGATGCACAGCATGGACGGACTGTCGAGGTGCATGCGTATGATCTCCTCACAAATCTCCGGCGTGGCTTTGGCAGGAGCCTTGCCGATGTGTCCGAGCACGTTGTTGAAGAACCGCTGCGTGAGGCCGGCATCATCTGCCCACCAGCTGCGCAGTGTTGTCATGTCGTGTGTGGACGGCGTACATACCGACAAGTAAGGATAGCGGCGTGTGTTGGCAAACTCTTGGAACATGACCTTGGGCATGCGTTGTACTTCGAGCGAGAGGATGTGCAGCCTGTCCATCACCGCCGGCACACAGTCGGGAATCATGCCGAGGTCTTCGCCGCACGCCAGCATGGGCGTCGAGCCGACGAGCACCGGCAGTTTCTCCATGCCGCATTCTTCCCAAAAGCTGTTGTGGCGTTGGTAGTAGTAGCTGTTGTAGAGGTTGTTGAATGCCGTCTGTTGCTCTTCGTCAAGCGCATGGTAGGCATAGTCATTCTGCGCCGCGATGCGCGGATGATAGAGACGGCTGTCGTCGTGGTCGCGGACGAAGAGCACATTGCTTATCAGCGAGTACAGTCCCTCGCATATGCGTATGCTGCGGGTATCGGCCCTTGCGGCAAAGAAGGCTTCGACCTTGCGCTGTGTGGAGAACTCGGGCTTCATGCGGAAAGTGCCGCTGTCGCCGTCGGCAGTGAGGAATTTGGTCTTGACGAACTCCGCGTCCCTGCCGAAGATGTCGGCAAGAATGGAGTCGTGGATGTAGGGACGTGTATCCCTCTCTGCGTCGAAATGGAAGCCGAAGCCGCGTATCTCGTCCTCGCTCATGGGCAGTGACGGTGCGAACTGTCCGAGCAGTCCGTACACGGAGTCGAGCGGAATCTGCCAGATGCGGAAGAAGCCGAGCACATGGTCAATGCGGTAGGCATCGAAGTAGCGGCTCATCTGCCGGAGACGGCGTGTCCACCATGCGTAGCCGTCGGCCTTCATGACGCTCCAGTTGTAGGTGGGAAATCCCCAGTTCTGTCCGTCGATGGAGAAATCGTCGGGCGGAGCACCCGCCTGACTGTCCATATTGAAGTACTGCGGCTCTGTCCATGCCTCGACGCTGTCGCGGCTTATGCCGATGGGGATGTCGCCTTTCAGCACCAAACCCTGCGCCCGTGCTTCGGCACTGGCTGCTGCCAGCTGCTTGTCGAGGAAGAATTGCATGTAGTAATACAGTGCCGCCTTATCGTGAAGACAACCGCCATCGCTGCACAAGGCTCTGACTTCTTCTGCGTCGTAGACGCTGTGTTCCCGCCAAAGGCGGAAGTCGGCAGTGCCGTAGGTGTCGCGCAGCACGCTGAAAGCGGCGTATGGCACCAGCCAGGATTCGTTGGATGCAAAGAAACGCCTGAACTCTTCGGAGGCGAGAACGGCCTCGCCATCCTGACGGAACGACAGGGCAGCATATTTGCGCTTGGCACGGTTCACCCCTTCATAACCCACATAGCCCAGTGCGTTCAGCCACTTCTGCTTCCTGTCGAACTCTGCGGACTGACGGCTGTCTCTCAGTGGAGGCAGCTGGCGCAGGTCGAGATACATGGGGTGGAGGGCATAGACGGATATGCTGTTGTAGGGATATGAGTCCGTCCATGTGCCGGTCTGCGTGGTGTCATAGACCGGCAGGAGCTGCACAATCTTCTGTCCTGTCATCGCCGCCCAGCGTATGAATGTCTGCAGATCGCCGAAGTCGCCGACACCGAAGCTGCCTTTTGTCTTCAGCGAGAAGACGGGGACGTTTATGCCGGAGCCGCGCCAGTGTGGCACGGGCAACGAGGGAAGCAGGTTGTCGACGATGATTGTCTCATTGCCACTCATGCACGGCGAAGCGAAGTAACGGTTGGAGCCGCTCTCCCACGCCGTGGTTTCGTCCGAGGTTGTGTCCTTGCAGATGAACTTGTATTCGAAGGGAAATGTCAGCACGTCGGCATCGATCTCTGCCTGCCACTCGGGATAGTTGTGGCAACTCATGGGCACGGCTCTTGACGTGTCCCAACAGCCGAGTGCTTCGTTGCTGCCGCTGATGAAGAGCCTTTCGCTCTTGCGGCACGGATATGCGGCCTTGATGATGACGCTCCGCCCTGTGCAGGGTTGCCGGTGCACGGTGTCTATGTCATGTTTCAGCCACGCTCCGGTGAATGCCGATGAGAAAAGGACGCTACATTCGGGTATGTCTTTCCAGCTGTCCCATAGCGTGTAGGTCTTGTCTTCCTGGTTCTGCACACAGAGAACCCGTGCCATGCCGGTCCATTCGCTGCGTTCTGTCCTCTCGCCGCTGCACACTATGTAGCGGTATGTCAGCTTGCGGCTTGCCGGAATCTTTATGGCGATGCGTCCTGTCCAAAGGTCGCCGTCGTCCGTTGTCAGCGGCAGGGCATTCTCTTCGCTGCCGTTCCCAAGTTCGGGAATGTCGCCCGCGACCTTGAGAGTCTCTCCATACTTGGTGTGGTATCTGATGTTGAAGACAAGTTCCATACCGGCAGTTGTATATATAATAAGGTGTAGTCTTCCCGCTTATCCGCAGCGCGATGCTCCGCACGTGGTGCAGATGAGGCAGCCTTCCTGATAGACCAGCGTCTCATTGCCGCAGTTGGGACATTTCTGTCCGCGTGCCACCGTGCCGTCGGTCACATATTTCTTCAGTGCACGCTCAACGCCGTTCTTCCACGTGTTGATGTTCTCGCTGTCGAGTTCCAGCTGTCCGACAAGGCGAATCACGCGGTCGATGGGCATGCGGTAGCGCAGCACGCTCGATATCAGCTTGGCATAGTTCCAGTATTCCTTGTTGAACTTCTCCGACAATCCTTCGATGGTGACCTTATAGCCGCGCTTGTTCTCGAACTGGAAGTCGTAGCGTTTCACTCCGTTCTCGTCGGTGCTCTTGATGATGTTACCGTGCGAGATGTTCTTGGGCAGGATTATGCCTTCATCATCGTCGAGCACTCCGGTGAATATCTCGTAGGGATAGCCGTCGAGCAGTCCCACGAAAGCCACCCACTTCTCCTTGTTGTTCTGGAAGCGCACCACGTCGGCTTCGAGCACTTTCGGCCTTACCTCCACGACGCTTGGCGGCAGACAGATGGGGATGTCGGCCTTCTTCTCTTCCTTTGTCGAGATGAGCACGCCTGCCCGCGAGCCGTCGCGATAGACGGTGCAGCCCTTGCATCCGCTCTTCCATGCGGTGACATACAGCTCATTCACCAGTTCTTCGCTGACATTGTTGGGCAGGTTTATGGTGACACTGATGCTATGGTCAACCCATTTCTGCACGCGCCCCTGCATCTTCACCTTCATGAGCCAGTCCACGTCATTGGACGTTGCCTTGTAGTACGGCGACTTGGCAACGATGGCATCAAGCTCGTCCTGCGTGTAGTCCTTGTCTGCGTCGTAGCCGTTGGCCTCCATCCATGTCTTGAACTTAGGATGGAACACGGTATATTCCTCGAAAGCGTCACCCGTATCGTCGACATAGTCTATGCGCGCGTTGGGATCGTTCGGGTTAACCTTGCGGCGGCGTTTGTAGCACGGCAGGAACACCGGCTCAATGCCCGAGGTCGTCTGTGTCATCAGGCTGGTTGTGCCTGTCGGGGCGATGGTCAGACAGGCAATGTTGCGCCGTCCGTACTTCTTCATCTCCTCATACAGTTCGGGGTCTGCCTCTGCCAGACGGTTGATGAACGGGTTGTTCTTCTCACGTCCGGTGTCGTATATCTCGAATGCTCCGCGCTCTTTTGCCAGATTCACCGACGAGCGGTAAGCACTCAACGCAATGGTCTTGTGCACGCGCTCCGAGAGTTCCGTGGCTTCTTCCGTGCCGTAGCGCAGTCCGAGAGCCGCCAGCATGTCTCCTTCGGCGGTGATACCCACACCCGTGCGCCGTCCTTGTCCGCTCTTTCGGTATATCTTCTTCCACAGCTCGTGCTCGGTGTGCTTCACCTCCTCGCTCTCGGGGTCGGACTCAACCTTGGCTATGATAGCCTGGATCTTCTCCAATTCGAGGTCGATGATGTCGTCCATGATGCGCTGTGCCAGCATTGCATGACGGCTCAACAGGTCGAAGTCGAAGTGCGCCTCGGGAGTGAACGGGTTGACAACGTAAGAGTAGAGGTTGATGGCCAGCAGGCGGCATGAGTCGTAAGGGCAGAGAGGTATCTCGCCGCACGGGTTTGTGGCTGTGGTGTTGAAGCCCAAGTCGGCATAGCAATCGGGGACAGACTCGCGCAGGATGGTGTCCCAGAACAGCACTCCTGGCTCTGCCGACTTCCACGCGTTGTGGATTATCTTCTTCCACAGTGCGGCGGCATCTGTCTCTTTCCTCACTATAGGGTCTGCAGACTGCACGGGGAACTGCTGAATATATTTCTGTCCCGTCGTTGCGGCCCGCATGAACTCATCGTCAATCTTCACGGAGATGTTTGCTCCCGTCACCTTCCCTTCGGTCATCTTGGCATCGATGAAAGCCTCGGCATCGGGATGCTTTATCGACACGGTGAGCATCAGTGCTCCGCGCCGTCCCTCCTGTGCCACCTCGCGCGTCGAGTTGGAGTAGCGTTCCATGAACGGCACCAGTCCTGTAGACGTGAGTGCCGAGTTCTTGACCGGCGAGCCTTTCGGGCGGATGTGCGACATGTCGTGTCCCACGCCGCCGCGCCGCTTCATCAGTTGCACCTGTTCCTCGTCAATCCGGAAGATGGCGCCGTAGGAATCGGCATTGCCATTGATGCCGATAACGAAGCAGTTTGACAGTGAAGCTATCTGGAAATTGTTGCCGATACCGGTCATCGGGCTGCCCTGCGGCACGATGTAGCGGAAGTGATCCATCAAGTCGTGCAGCTGCTGTGCACTCATCGGGTTGGCATAGTTGGCTTCTATGCGTGCCAGCTCGTTGGCAATGCGCCAGTGCATGTCTTCGGGCGACTTCTCGTAGAGATGCCCGAACGAGTCTTTCAGCGCGTACTTGTTGACCCAGACACGTGCGGCCAGCTCGTCGCCGCCGAAGTATTCCAATGAGGCATTGTACGCCTCGTCGTATGTGTAGACCTTGTTGTCCATTGCCTCGTCCTCCGGTTGTGGCTATGCTTTCAGCTCTGTTTGTATGGCTTCAAGCTCGGCACGGAACTGCTTGTCTATCTCTTTCTGCTGGTTCACCGTCTTCAATGCGTGCAGCACAGTGGCGTGGTCGCGGTTGCCAATCAGTGCGCCAATCCTCGCGGCAGAGTACTCTGTATAGCTCTTTGCCAAGAACATTGCCACCTGCCGCGCCTGCACGATGTCGCGCTTGCGGCTCTTTGCAGCAATGTCGGCAGACTTGACCCCGTAGTGTTTGCATACGGTTTCGATGATATGGTCCACAGAAAAAGTCTTCGGAGCCATGCTTACCGACTTCTTGACCACCTGTTCTGCAAGTCGAAGCCCTATCTTCCTATTATATATGGTGGCGTTTGCCATTATCGCAACGACTACTCCCTCGAGGTCGCGCACGTTGTCCGTCACGTTCTCGGCAATGTAGTCTATCACTTCTTCGGGGAAATTCAGTCCGTCACGCCCTATCTTGCTGCGCAGAATGTCCTTGCGCAGTTCCAGTGTGGGCTTCTCCAGCTCTGCCACCATGCCCCATTTGAAGCGTGTTATCAGCCGGTCTTCGATGCCTTGCAGCTCCTTTGGCGGACGGTCGGAGGTCATTATGAGCTGCCGGCCGTTCTGATGCAGCTGGTTGAAGATGTGGAAGAAGGTGTTCTGCGTGGCTTTCTGGGCAGTGAACTCCTGTATGTCGTCGATGATCAGCACGTCGACGGTCTGATAGAAATTGATGAAATCGTTCGACTTGTTGCGGCACACAGACTCCGTGTACTGCACCTTGAAGAGGTTTGCCGAGACGTATAGCACGCGCAATTGCGGGTACAGCTCCTTCACCTTCAGCCCGATGGCATTGACGAGATGTGTCTTTCCGACACCCGAAGCACCATATATAAACAGTGGATTGAACGCAGTCTTGCCAGGCTTCTCCGCGACAGCCTCACCCACACTGCGTGCCAGTTTGTTGCTCATTCCCTCGACAAAGGTGTCGAAGCCGCAGTTGGGGTTCAGATGGGGGTCTATGTCGCGCACTACGGGTTGCGGAATGTCTGTGGTCTGCACGGCGGTACGCTCGGGACGTTCCGCAGACGCGTGTCCTTTCGACGGCAGCTCTGTGGTTCCTCCGCTCACGGGACGTGTGCTGTCAATCACTATCTTGTACCTCAGCATCGTGCCTTTGCCGAAATACTTATACAGTGCTGTCTTGATCAAATCCGAGTAGCGTTCCTCAAGAAACTCATAGAAGAAGCTGCTTGGAATCTTTATTGTCAGGGTCCCGTTCTCGTACTTCAGCGGCACAATAGGCTTGAACCATGTCTTGTACTGTTGCTCGCTTATGTTGTCCTTTATGAAGCTCAAGCACCGTACCCATAAGTCTTTATAGTTGTCTTCGTTCATTTTCTTCTATTGTGCAATAACAGTAATGGGATGCCAGTCTCAGTGGCAGCACAAAATTGAGAATCTTTTTCTTGACAAACAAACCTGCTTTTTGTTTGCAAAAGATGCGGTTGTTACAATGTCTTAAACCACAGTCGTTTACGGAAAGCCTCTTTCCGAGGGTTTGATTTTGCTGTTGCTTTTGTCGAACGCTTTGTGTCTTAGGTGCTTGCGTTCGCCGTTTCGCTTTGGCTCCGTGTGCCGGCAGACAAGGGGCGAAGTGCTTTGGGCGTGTCCGTTGAGGGCTTGTGAAGTCCCAGTGTCAAGGGTTGGCCGTGGATGCGCTTATTTGTATAAATTCCAAATAAGCCCTTTTCGCCCGCTTTTTCGCTGCAACCCGTGTCGTGTCCCGTCGTCTGCCGTCTTCAGTCTCCTGCTGACGGCTTGTCCTTGCGGCCGAATAGCGAGAAGTGGACGTAGCGTTTCGGGTGCGACTTCAGGTCATTGAGCAGCGATGCGGCGTTTGCTGCCGTTGCCGAAAGGTTGTTATACAGCGTCGGGTCGTTCAGCAGCAGTCCCACGGTGTTGTCGTTTTGCTTCAGCCGGTCGGTCAGTTGCTTCACGTTTGCCAGCGTTGCGTTCACCTCATCCATCGTCGCAGCATAGTCTATCTGCTTCAGATTGCCCGTGATGACTGCCAGGTCAGACCCGATAGTGTCCATCTTCGCCGTGAGGCGCGGCACGTCGTTGCGCAGCAATCCTTCGAGCTGCCGGCTGTTGGCGTTGAGGCTTGCCGTCAGATTCTCCACGTTGTGCAGTGTCGCAGCAATGGACGGGTCGGCAAGAAGCGTGTTCAGCGATGCCATAATGGAGTCGAGCTTGGGCAGCATCTGCTCGATTTTCGGCAGCATGGCGGCTGCTTCGCTCAAGGCTCCGCCGTTGACGTGGCCTGGAATGGTATCGCCCGCGCTGTAGCTGTCCTGCTGATTGTCGGCAAGCCGCAGCGACAGACGCACGGCTCCCAGCATGTCTGACGAGATTTCGGCAGTGCTTCCCTTGGGCACGCGCAGGTGCGGGTCGATGTCAATCTCCACTATTACGTTGCCAGGACGGGCATAGTCGTAGTACAGATTGCTGACTGTCCCCACCTTATAGCCGTCGGCATATATCGGACTTGACTTGGCCAGTCCGCTGATGTCCTGAAAGCGGACGTACATGTAGCTGCTCGACTTGAAGATGTCCACGCCCTTGAGATAGTTTATGCCGTAGATGAGTATGAACAGAACTGCGATGCCCGTCAGTCCGACCTTCACTTCCTTGCTTATCTTCATGATGTTTCCTTCTATATATAATATGGTGTTACCTGCTGTTCCTGAACTCCCTTATTGCGTCGTTCACGTTTATCTTCTCACTGCCACGGAAGGCTATGATGAATGCGTCCTTGAATTTCTGCGTCACTTCGCGGTACTTGCGCCTCACCTGATTGTAGTCTGTCGATGCTCCGCAGGTGTATTTGTATGTGCCGTTCTCCACGTAGTGCTCCACAGGGCCGAGACCTTTCAGCCGGCTGTCGCTGTCCTTGAGCTGCCGCGACGATGTCAGGAACTGGATCTTGAACACGGGCTTGCCTGCCGAAGCACTGCTTGCCGTCGTGCCGGTCTTCCTCTTGGCAGGCTGCGGCGTGCTGTCCGGTTGTGCCGCCGGCTGCTTGTCGTTGCTGTCTGCAGCGTCGGAGCGTCCCACTTGTCCGGTGCGGTATTCCTGAAACGCACGGAATATGCAGTCGGCCAGCGTGTCCTGTCCTTTTGCGGTGTTCAGATAGCGTTCCTCCGCCGGCGTGGAGATGAAGCCCAGCTCCACCAATATGCTCGGCATGGCACTGGCTTTCAGCACGAGAAAGCCTGCCTGATGCACGCCATTGTCCGTGCGGCGACCTGTATTCCTGAACTGTTTCTGCACCAGCGATGCCAGTCTGACGCTCTGCGACATATACCTGTCCTGCATGAACTCGAAGATTATGTACGACTCCGCCGAGCTTGGGTCGAAGCCGGCATAGCGTGTCTTGTAGTCATCCTCATAGAGAATGACCGAGTTCTCGCGCTTTGCCACTGCCAGGTTGTCGTCCGACTTTGCCAGACCGAGCGTCCACGTCGAGGCACCCTGTGCCGTGGTGTTCTTTGCCAGTGAGTTTGTGTGTATGGAGATGAACAAATCGGCCTTTGCGTCATTGGCTATCTGTGCGCGGCGGTCCAGTTTCACGAAGACATCCGTCTTGCGCGTGTAGATGACCTTCACGTCCTTGCACTTCTGCTCAATCAGTCGTCCCACCTTGAGTGCCACGCTCAGGTTTATGTCCTTCTCTTTCGATGTCCGTCCCACAGCCCCAGGGTCGTGTCCTCCGTGTCCCGCATCGATCACCACGGTGAAGTCCTGGGCGCGGATGCCGGTGCAGAGACACAGCAGCAACGCCGTCAGCAGCACTGCCGTGCCGATGACTCCAGTGTGCCTGTCCGCTGTTTGTGCCATGTGTAGAGGGTGTTTCATCGGTGCAAAGGTAGCTCATTTTAATTGAAAATAATCGGCTCCTTTGTATCTTTGCCGTGCGTCCGGTGAGGGGCTCCAACGGTTTCGATTTCAAAACCGCGCAGTTTCAGGTCGAAAACCGCGGAGTTTCGGACCGAAAACCGCAGAGTTTCATACTGGAAACCGCAGAGTTTATTACAGAACATTCAGAGACAGACAGATGAGAAGCACGGAGACAGCATTTCCATATACGGAGATAGACAAGTATTATCCTGCCGATGACGAGCTGCGAAGCATCCTGCTGACCCACAGCAGGAGCGTCAGGGACAAGGCTCTGGAGCTGGCACGCCGCCATCCGGAGCTTGACATAGACCTGCAGTTCGTCAGCGAAGCGGCAATGCTCCACGACATCGGCATCTTCCGGACCGATGCTCCTGCCATCTGTTGTCACGGCACGGAGCCTTATATCTGCCACGGCACGATAGGTGCGGAGCTTATGCGTGCCGACGGGTATCCGCGCCACGCACTGGTGTGCGAGCGACATACGGGAGCCGGACTCTCGCTTCGCGACATCATAGACCAAGGGCTGCCCGTGCCGCATCGCGACATGATGCCCGTCAGCCTTGAGGAACAGCTCGTCTGCTTCGCCGACAAATTCTATTCGAAGACGCATCTCGACCGCGAGAAGACCGTGGAGCAGGCACGCCGCAGCCTTGAGAAGTTCGGACAGGACGGCCTCCGGCGGTTCGACGGCTGGTGCCGCATGTTCCTTTAGTCTTAAAAATCTTTTAATCTACGGGCTGTGACGCATTAAATGTGTACTTTTGTGGCTCGTGTGCGGACGTGGACTGCCGCCCGAGAAGAAGCCGGTTCGGAATAGTTGAAGAGTAGAAACATCATATCATTGCTTGCGGTTCTGCTGTTGCTGCTCGTTGCAGACAATGTGCAGGCTCAGCGGCGCAGGGCGCAGCGCGTGCCGGAGCCGCCGGTGCAGCGTGACGGTTCTGCCGTCAGGGACTCGCTGGCAGTAGGCACGCAACGTACCGATTCCACCCGCCGTACCACGCTCGAAGCTCCCGTCAACTACGAGGCCACGGACTCCATAATGTTCACGCAGGACGGCTATGCCGACCTTTTCGGCGAGGGAAAGGTCAACTATCAGCAGATTGAACTCACGGCAGACGTCATCTCGATGAACATGGACAGCAGCACCGTCTATGCCCACGGCGTGGAAGATTCCATTGGGAATATGCGCGGAACGCCCGTGTTCAGCGAGGGACAAACGCCGTATGAGACCAACAACATCAGGTATAACTTCAACAGCAAGAAGGGAATAATCAGCAACATCGTGACGCAGCAGGGCGAGGGATACGTCATCGGACGCAACGCAAAGAAGAGCTCCAACGACGACGTCTACCTGCGCAACGGCATCTATACCACGTGCAGCAACCACGACCATCCGCACTTCTACCTGCAAATGACCTACGCCAAGGTGCGCCCGAAGAAGAATGTCGTCACCGGTCCCGCCTATCTGGTGGTCGAAGACGTGCCGTTGCCCATTGCCGTTCCTTTCTTCTTCTTCCCGTTCAACAGCTCTTACTCCTCGGGATTTCTCATGCCGACATATATGGATGACTCGACCCGCGGCTTCGGACTGACCGACGGAGGATACTATTTCGCCATCAGCGACAACATGGATCTGGCGGTTCGGGGAGACATCTTCACCAAAGGGTCGTGGGCACTGAACGGTGTCTCCAACTATAACCGCCGCTACAAGTACTCCGGAACGCTGCAAGCCAGCTATCAGGTCACGAAGACAGGCGACAAAGGACTGCCCGACTACATGGTGGCAAAGGACTTCAAGGTCGTCTGGTCGCACCGCCAGGATGCCAAAGCCAATCCGAACACCACGTTTTCTGCCAGCGTGAACTTCGCCACGAGCAGCTATGAGCAGAAAAACATAGGCAATCTGTACAACGCACAGGCGCGTGCACAGAACACAAAGACCTCGAGCATCAGCTATTCGCGCTCGTTCCCCGACCAGAAGCTCACCGTTTCTGCCACCACAAACATTGCGCAGACCACACGTGACTCGTCAGTATCGATTACGCTGCCCGACCTTAACATCGCCCTGAGCACCATTTTCCCCTTCAAGCGCAAGCATGCAGTGGGCAACGAGCGGTGGTATGAGAAGATTTCGCTGCGATACAGCGGCCGCTTCACGAACAGCATAACCACGAAAGACAACCTCATCTTCAAGAAGAACCTGATAAAAGACTGGAACAACGGAGCGCAGCACCAGATCCCTGTCAGTGCCACGTTCACGCTGTTCAAGTACTTCAACGTGACGCCGTCGGTCAACTACACCGAGCGTTGGTACAGCAAGAAGATAATGCGCGGCTGGGATCCTGTCAACTCGCGCGAGATATACACCGACACAATCTATGGTTTCCACCGCGTCTACAACTACAACGCCAGTGTCGGAGTGAACACCAAGATCTACGGAATGTACACTCCCGTCTTCATGAAGAAGAAGCAGATACAGATCCGCCACATCATTACGCCTACTGTCTCGCTGAGTGCGGCTCCCGATTTCGGCTCGTCGCGCTACGGATACTACTCTTCCTACTATCGCGACAGGTCGGACGGCACGCGCGATACCGTGACCTATTCGCCCTATTCGTCGGGCTCTTTCGGTGTTCCTGGGCAGGGAAAGTCGGGCTTGGTCTCGTTCAGCGTGTCGAACAACCTCGAGATGAAGTATCACGACAAGAACGATTCCATACACAAAGTCAGCCTCATCGACGAGCTTGGAGCCAGCATCTCCTATAATATGGCGGCGCAGTCGCGCCCGTGGAGCGACCTTTCTGTCAATCTGCGCCTGAAGCTCAGCAAGAGCTACACGTTCAGCATGAGCTCCTCTTTCGCCACTTATGCCTATGACTTCGACAGCAACGGCAATGTCATCGTGGGCGACCGCACGGAGTGGTCCTACGGACGCTTCGGACGTTTCCAGGGCTACGGCACGTCGTTCAGCTACACTCTCAACAACCAGACGTTCGGGAAACTGCTCGGACTCTTCAGCGGGAAGAAAGGCGACGACACGTCTGCCGATGCCAAAACGGAGAACCCTGACGGCAGTGAAGGGCAGGAGGGGGATGGCGACAGCGGACAGCCGCGCAAGAAAGAGAAGGTCAAGGCAGAGTCGGATGCCGACGGATACCAGAAGTTCAGCATCCCGTGGTCTGTCAACATCAGCACGGGCTTCAACATCTCCGAGGACCGCACCAAGCCAATCAACCGCAAGTCGATGCGCTATCCTTATCAGCTGAAGCTGAACGCGCTGAACGTCAATGGCAACGTGAAGCTCTCGAACCGCTGGGCGGTCAATTTCAGTACGGGATATGACTTCGATTCGAAGAAGATTGTGCAGACGGCGTTCAACATATCGCGTGACTTGCACTGCTTCACCATGACGGCTGCCATATCTCCGTTCGGCGTTGTCAAGTACTATAACTTCACGATACAGGCCACAGCCAGCATCTTGCAGGATCTGAAATGGAACCAACGCAGCCAGACGCAGAGCAATATCCGCTGGTATTGACACCCGCACGGGGTGCCTGTCACCATGCTATTTCACTCATTCCGTGCTCGCGCAGGAAGCTGTTGGCAAGGCTGAAGTGATGGTTGCCGAAGAAACCGCGACGGGCAGACAGCGGAGAGGGATGTGCAGAGGTCAGCACCAGATGTCTGCTGCGGTCGATAAAGGTTCTCTTGCGCTGTGCGTAGTTGCCCCAAAGCATGAAGACCACGTGCTCCTTATCCGTGTTCAGGACTTTGATGACCTCATCTGTAAATGTTTCCCATCCCTTGTTCTGGTGCGAACCGGCTTGGTGTTCGCGCACGGTAAGCGTGGCGTTGAGCAGCAACACTCCCTGCTGCGCCCATCTCACGAGGCTTCCGCTCTGCGGAATGTCCGTGCCTATGTCGTCCTTAATCTCCTTGAAGATGTTCACAAGCGACGGCGGAAAGGTCTGCCCGTCGTTCACGGAGAAGCACAAGCCCTGTGCCTGCCCTGGCTCGTGATAGGGATCCTG
Source organism: bacterium (assembly GCA_963618035.1). GTDB lineage: Bacteria > Bacteroidota > Bacteroidia > Bacteroidales > Bacteroidaceae > Bacteroides. The sequence continues at coordinate 4,447 of CAVERK010000029.1, read as the reverse complement.
ACCCAGGAGCACGACCTTTACCTTGTCGAAAGGGCACAGGTTGAAGGCGTTGAAGATAAGTCCCCCAGGCGGGTAGATGCGGTAGCGGCTGTATTCGTCGCGCACGAAATCGGTCAGAGCCTTGAAGTAAGGCTTCTCAAACTCTCCGTGCAGCCTCTCTTTCCAGCTGCTTTCTATCTTTACGTCCATGGCGTTTCCTCGTTTTGTATGGGCGCAAAGATAGTCACAAAAGTTCAGATGAGGTGGATGTCTGCTGCCTCGCACTTGCGGCGGATGTCGTCGGGCCAGATGCTTGCCTGTATCTCTCCGATGTGTGCCTTGCGCAGATAGTACATGCAGAGACGCGATTGCCCGATGCCTCCGCCGATGGACAGCGGCAGTTCGCCTGCCAGTAGCTTGCGGTGGAAGTACAGCTCGGCACGGCTTTCCTGCCCTTCGTCCTTCAGCTGCTTCATCAGTGTCTTCTCGTCGACACGTATTCCCATGGACGAAATCTCAAGGCCGCGTTGCAGCACCTCGTTCCATAGCAGCAGGTCTCCGTTCAGTCCTGGCAGTCCGTTCAGCCCTTCGGTGGTGTAGTCGTCGTAGTCGGGAGAGCGTCCGTCGTGCTTTTTCCCGTCACCGAGCTTTCCTCCGATGCCTATGATGAACACGGCTCCGAACCGCTGCGTGACGATGTCCTCGCGCTCTTTCGCTGTCTTGTCAGGATACAACTGCCGCAGCTCCTCCGCGTGGACGAAGTGTATCTTCTCCGGAAGACAGGGTTTTATCTCGGGATAGCTCTCATAGACCATATATTCCGTGCGCTTCATCGCGGCATAGATGCGGCAGACGGTGTCCTTCAGGAAGTCGATGTTCCTGTCTTCGCGCGTGATTACGCGCTCCCAGTCCCATTGGTCGACATACAGCGAGTGCAGGTTCCCCAGCTCCTCGTCGGCGCGGATGGCATTCATATCCGTATATATGCCGTAGCCAGGGCAGATGCCGTACTCCGCCAAAGTCAGCCTTTTCCATTTGGCAAGCGAGTGGACGACCTCCGCCTCCATGCCTCCCATGTCTTTTATCGGGAACGATACGGCATGCTCCGTGCCGTTCAGGTCGTCGTTGATGCCTGTGCCCTTGAGGACAAACAGCGGTGCGGTGACACGCCGGAGGTGCAGTTCCGACGACAGATTGGTCTGGAAGAAGTCCTTGATCAGCTTGATGCCATGTTCGGTCTGCTTCATATCCAGAACCGGACTGTAGGCTTTTGGCTCTATGAAATAACTCATTGCTATGTATGTCTTTGCTTGCGGTGTTAAAATGCGCTGCAAATATAGAGACAAATACTTATAATGTCACGCAGAAAGCACTTTTATTGTCATAAATGTTTTATCACCCAACACCCGCCATCTATCACCCAATACCTTTTATTATTATCTTTACCCCCATGAAACCCGCATATCATACGCAGCCGCGCTGTCATTGGTGCAACCTGGACAATCCTTTGTACGTCGATTATCACGACACGGAGTGGGGAGTGCCTGTGCATGACGACCGCAGGCTGTTTGAGATGCTCATCCTCGAGGGCTTTCAGGCAGGGCTTTCGTGGGAGTGTGTGCTGAACAAACGGGAGGCTTTCCGCAAGGCATTCGACGGCTTTGACTGTGAGAAGGTGGCGGAATACGATGCCGTAAAGCTCGAGTCCCTGTGCCAAGACGGAGGAATCATACGCAATAGGCTGAAGATTGCCGCTGCCGTCAGCAATGCCAGGGCTTTCATGAATATTCAGGCGGAGTGTGGCTCGTTCGACAAGTACATCTGGAGTTTCACCGATGGCAAGACCCTGTACGAGTGGAAAGAGGTGTCTTCCCCATTGTCTGACGCTATCTCAAAAGACCTGAAGAAACGGGGGATGAAGTTCGTGGGGACAACGATAATATATGCTTACCTGCAGGCCGTCGGCATCATCAACTCGCACGAAGAGGGGTGCTGGCTGCACGAAAAGGAAGAACAGATATAGATTTGATGACAAAAATGAATACGAAATGAGAGTAATCGGAAACCTTCTGTGGTGGCTCTTCGGAGGACTTGAAGCAGCCATTGGATATTTCACCGGCAGTTTGGCGCTGGCATGCACCATCATTGGCATCCCCGTAGCCTTGCAGACATTCAAGATAGGGCTGCTTTGTCTGTGGCCGTTCGGTGCGGAGGTGATTGATACCGGCAGGCCAAGCGGTTGCATCACAGTGCCACTCAATATCCTTTGGATAGTCTTCGGAGGGTTGTGGGCGTGGCTGATGCACATCTTCTTCGGCGTATTGCTGTTCATCTCCATCATTGGAATACCGTTTGCCAAGCAGCATTTCAAGATGGCCGCGCTGTCATTGGCACCGTTCGGCAAGGATGTCAGGCTCAACATTTAGACAGTATACTCCACTAATTGTCAATACACCCTTTTTAAAATCTACTTTCGCAAAGATGACGACAGATATTAATGCAATATTAAAGAACTACTATGGCTACACTTCTTTCCGCCCGATGCAGGAAGAGGTCATCCTACATGCCATATCGGGTCATGATGCTCTTGTGTTGATGCCAACAGGAGGCGGCAAGTCTCTATGCTATCAAATACCTGCGTTAGCCATGGATGGCACAGCTGTAGTGGTGTCGCCTCTCATCTCTCTGATGAAAGATCAGGTAGATGCCCTTCGCTCTAACGGCATCGCGGCAGAAGCACTTAACAGTAGCAACGAGGAATACATCAACAATGCAATAAAAGACAAATGCGCACGCCGCGAGACAAAGCTGCTCTACATATCGCCGGAACGCTTGATGACGGAACTGCCTTGGCTTAAAGCCAGTGTGACTGTGTCACTCTTTGCCATTGACGAGGCTCATTGCATTTCACAATGGGGACATGATTTCCGTCCGGAGTATACGCAGCTTGGCACGCTACACGATGTATTCCCAAATGTACCCATAATTGCCCTCACGGCTACTGCGGACAGAATAACAAAAGACGACATCATAAAACAGCTGAATCTGAAGGCTCCAAAGATATTCATCAGCTCATTCGACCGTCCTAACCTGAGTCTTGATGTGCGTCGGGGCTATTCTGCACGCGAAAAGCTGCGCACGGTGCTCGACGTAATCAGCAGACATCAGCATGAGAGTGGCATCATCTATTGCCTCTCGCGTAAGAATACGGAGAGTGTAGCCGAAGAGCTGCGCCTCAAGGGCGTTAAGGCTATGGCTTATCATGCAGGTCTCTGTTCGTCAGAACGTGCCAAGATACAAGATGACTTCATCAACGACCGCATAGACGTGGTGTGTGCAACCATAGCTTTCGGCATGGGTATAGACAAGAGTAATGTACGCTACGTCATACACTACAACATGCCTAAGAGCATAGAGAGCTTCTATCAAGAGATAGGGCGTGGCGGGCGTGACGGGTTGCCTGCCGAGACAGTGCTGTTCTATAACCTGCAAGACATCATCACACTGCGCAGCTTTGTCGACGAGAGTGGACAGAAGAATGTGAACGAAGAGAAGTTGAGGCGCATGCAAGAATACGCAGAGGCTCAGATATGCCGTCGTCGCATTCTGCTTAATTACTTCGGTGAACCTTGCGACTGCGACTGTGGCAACTGCGATGTGTGCAAGAGTCCGCCCAAGCACTTCGATGGCACAGAACTTATACAGAAAGCCCTTTCCGCCATACTCCGAGCGGAAGAACGCATTGGCTTTGTCGCAACCATAAACATACTGCGTGGCGCTCTAACGGCAGAGATCATTAGCCATGGCTACGACAAGCTGAAGACTTTTGGCGTAGGGCGTGACATAAGCTATCGCGACTGGAACGACTACTTGCTGCAGATGCTGCAGATGGGCTTCATAGAAATTGCATACAATGAAGACAAGCATATCAAGGTGACGCCTATGGGGTATGATGTGTTGCGTCGTCGCAAGCAGGCAGAGCTGGCAGTCATAACGAGAGAAGACTTTCGCGTCAAGCGTAAGAAGCAGGAACGTAAATCTGTCGAGCTGTTTGTGCCGGACGAAGACAATGCTCTATTTGAACGCTTGCGCATACTTCGCAGAACCATTGCCGATGAATACAAAAGGCCGGCCTTTGTTGTACTGTCTGATAAGTCATTGCATGACATTGCCGCAAGGAGACCTTTAACCATAGAAGAATTCGGCAATTGCCATGGCGTGGGTGAGTACAAAAAGAATACTTTAGGCAAGAGATTTGTTGAAGAGATAAGGCGTTATGTCAGCCGTATCGACAGTTGACCAAATATGTAAACTTCACCAACAACAAGCCTATCAGCAGAATTAAGCATGCACTAAGTCGATTCCGCCAATGGGGTTCGTGTAGAATATCATATAAATATTGTCAGGAGACCTACTCATGTCCTCTCACATCGTTCGTTGTGAGCACTCACATCGTTCGATGTGAGCA
>CAVERK010000028.1:0-18418 GCA_963618035.1 bacterium | reverse complement strand
TTTTTACACGTCCTGTGGCGTGGACATTATGGGCAGAATGGGCTGGATGGGCAGAACTGGTTTTATTGGTCTCCCTTCCCTTTAGGGGAGGGCGGGGGTGAGGCTTTTTCGTGTTGGGGCGATAAAAAGGAAGGAGGCGGTGTCGTGGTGACATCGCCTCCTTCGGGGTGCGCGGCGCACCCCTGGTTTCCACACAGGCTGTTTCCTGTTACTTCTTCTCGTCGAGACCCAAGTCCTTGTAGGTGCGCGGTGCGGGGACACCAGGCAGCGGCTTGTAGTTCTGCAGGTCTTTCAGTGCCTCCTCTACGGCACGCTGGAGCTGCTGGTCTTCGCCTGCCTGTTCCTTTATGGGGTCGTTGTCGACATAGATGTCGGGGTCGACACCGTGGTTCTCGACAATCCATTGTCCGGTCTTGGCATCGTAGTTGGTGAAGAACGGCACGCGCACGTCGGTGCCGTCCATGTAGGGCAGTGAGCCGCTGATGCCGATGATGCCGCCCCAGGTGCGGGTGCCGATGACCTTGCCGAGGTTGTTGGCCTTGAAGCTCCAGGGGAACAGGTCGCCGTCGGAAGCCGAGTACTTGTTTATGAGCAGGACCTTCGGGCCGTGGTGCGAGCCTTCGGGTATCGTGCCCGTGCGGCTCGACGTGCGGTACATCGTCATGCGGTATGGCTCGCGCAGCAGACGCTCTATGATCATTGGCGACACGTTGCCGCCACCGTTGGCGCGGTCGTCGATGATGAGGGCTTCCTTGTCGAGCTGCGGGTAGTAGTAGCGCACGAACTCATTGAGGCCTTCCTGACTCATGTCGGGGATGTAGATATAGCCTACGCGTCCGCCAGACAGCTTCTCTACGGTCTTGATGTTGTTCTGCACCCATTCGTAGTGATAGAGCGGATATTCGTCGTCGATGGGCTTCACCACTACGCGGCGTGCTCCCTTCTCGGATTCAGAGCTGTTGATGCTCAGTTCGGTCAGCACGTTGGCCTTGCCGACGAGCAGGGAGTAGATGTTGTCCGTGGTCTTGACCGACACGCCGTCGATGGCTGTGATGTAGTCGCCGACCTTGATGTCCATGCCAGGCTCTGTCAGCGGCGAGCGCAGCTCACTGCGGTAGGGAGCACCCTCGAGTATCTTCGTTATCCTGTAGTATCCGCTACATTCGCGCTTCAGCTCCGCTCCCAGCAGTCCCATGTCTATGCGTTCAGCCTCGGGCTTCTCTCCTGTAGAGACGTAGGCATGTCCGCACGCCATCTCGGCTATCATGCCGCCGATGACGTAGTTGAGGTCGAGGCGTGTCTTGACGTAGGGCAGCAGTGCTGCGTATTTCTCCTTCATGGCTTTCCAGTCCACGCCGTGCATGTTCTCCAGGTAGAAGCCGTCGCGGAAGGCACGCCACACCTCGTCGAATATCTGCGGCCACTCCTGCGAGTAGTCCACGATGGCGGTCATGTCGCCCAGGTTGACGCTCTTGTCCAACTTGGCCTTGCCGCCGAGGTCGACCACATAGATCTTGTTGCCGTTCTTCGCAATGAGTGCTTTCTTCGACCCGTAGGGGACGGTCATGCGTCCGTCGGCGAAGGTGTCTTCCTGCTGTGTCTTCAGGTCGAACGTCTTTGTCGTGGCTCCTGCCGTGTAGTACACCTTCTTGCCGTCGCTGTAGAAGCTGCGGTAGTAGCCTGTCGGCAGCGGCAGCTTTATGATGCGCTGCTCAATGCCGTCGGGGTCGATCGTCACGCTCTGCTGCTGTGCTGCATCCTTGGCCTTTGCCTCTTCCGGCTTAGGCTCGTCGGCTGTGCCTGTGTGTTCGTCAGACGGCAACAGCGGCGACGGGGTGCCGGCAGCAAGCATTGCCATGTAGACGCCGCTCATGTTGGTGTATGCGTAGTTCCACTCCACGCGGCTGTAGATGGGGTTGAGGTCGCGGTCGGAGGTGAAGATGAGGTACTTGCCGTCGGTGCTGAATGTCGGCGAGCCGGAGTTATACCACTTCTCTGTCACGGGATATTCCTTGCCCGTGCCGATGTTGTAGACATAAACCACGCTCATCTCGTTCTTCTCGGGCTTGGTGTAGGTCAGCCACTGGCTGTCGGGCGAGATGTCGACCTGACGGATTTCGCTCTCGGGGCAGGTCACCAGCGTGCGCTTGCTATGCGCAGCGACATCCACCAGGACGATGCGGTTCTTGCGGTCGGTATAGACAATCTTCTTGCTGTCGGGTGTCCACGTCAGCTGGCGTATGTATGTGTCGTTGTTCTTGGTCAGCTGCACAGGCTCGCCGCCTTCAGTGGGCTGTATCCAGATCTCCGTCTCGCCTGTCACGTCGCTGATGTAGGCAATGGTCGTTCCGTCGGGGCTGTAGTCTGCTCCACGGTCGTTGGCACCAGGGGTGCGTGTCAGGTTCTTTGTCACGCCGTTGCCGTTGGGCACGTCGAACACCTCGCCGCGTGCAGTCACTGCCAGTCTCCTGCCGTCGCCGCTCATGCTGACAGCCGTGATGTTGTCTTCCACCTTGCGGTATTCCGCACGGGCATAGATGTTGTCGCTCTCAAGGCTGATGCTTATCTTGGTGCTCTGGCGTGTCTTCGGGTCGAGCTTGTACAGATAGCCGCCGTTCTCGTAGACGATGACCTGTCCGTTGGTGCTCGGGAACTTCACGTCGAAGTCGGTGTAGTCTGTCACCTTCTCCGTCTGCTTGGTCTCCGTGTTGTAGACGAAGATGTTCATCGTCATGTCGCGGTCGGAGATGAAGAATATCTCGTTGCCAATCCACATCGGCATGATGTCCTGCGCGTCGTTGTTGGTCACGTTCTCCACGCTCTGCTTCTGCGGGTCGTAGATCCAGATGTCGTCGGCCATGCCGCCACGATAGTACTTCCACGTGCGGAACTCGCGCATCACGCGGTTGTAGGCCAGACGCTTGCCGTCGGGCGAGTAGCAGCAGAACCCGCCTTCGGGCAGTGGTATCTGCTCGGGCATGCCTCCATTGACGGACACTGTCCACAGCTTGCCGTCGAAGCTGTCGCTTATGCGGTTGCGGTAGACAATCTTCTTGCTGTCGGGTGTCCATGCCATCACCATGTTGTTAGGCCCCATACGGTCGCCCAGGTCGTCGCGGTGGTTGGTGGCAGTGTAGGTCATGCGCTTGGGCTCTCCACCCTCGGCGGGTATCATGTAGACCTCACGGTTGCCGTCGTATTCGCCGGTGAAGGCGATGCTCTTGCCGTCGGGCGAGAAGCGTGCCAGCATCTCGTAGCCGACGTGCGATGTCAGGCGCGTAGCCTCACCGCCGTTTATCGAAGCCTTGTAGAGGTCACCGGCGTAGGTGAACACCACCTCCTGACCGTTGGTACTCGGAAACCTCAGAAGCCGTGCTTCATCGGCATGTCCTGACAGGGCTGCCCCTGCCAGGACTACAGACAATAATAGCTTTTTATTCATTTGTGTAACAGTATATAGTGTATTACTCTATGGCGCGTACTTTGCGGCGCGGAATGTCGGTCTTGCTGGGCTTGCCTGCGTAGCTTATCGTCCCGCTGCCGCTGACATCGGCCTTGAGGTACTGGCTGGCATAGCAGGTGATGTCGCCGCTGCCTGTGATGTCGGCTTCCACGTTTGCTGTGCGCAGTCCCTTGGCCTCAATGTCGCCGCTGCCGGTGATTGCATAGGTGGCATCGGTGCCGCTGCCCCTCAGGCTGATCTCTCCCGAGCCGGTGACCTTGGCATTGACCTTGCCGGTCGTGATGCCCTCGATATCCATCTCTCCCGAGCCGGTGACACGTGCCGTCAGGTCCGAGCTTTGCAGCCTGTCGATGTCGATGTCTCCCGAGCCGGAGATGACCGCACTCACGGAGCCTTTGCTCACGATGCTTCCACACTCAATCTCGCCCGACCCAGACACGTCAAGGTCAAGACGGTCGGTCGCCAGCTGTCCGAACTTGACGGAGCCTGACCCTGAGAGGTCCACGCCTTCGAGCGTCTCCGACGACAGCTCGATGCGGAACGTCTTGTTATTGTTGTTCACGTTGTATCCCTTCTCATAGCGTATGTCGAGCGTGCCGCCGCTGACCTTCACCTCGAGAATCGTTGCGACGTTGTCGCTGACGTAGGCTTTCACCATCGGCGTGCCGCTCTTCTGCGTGTAGACCACGTCGGCAGCGCACGCAAGGTTAATCTTGCTGAAGTCGCTCACGCGATATTCCTTGGTCACGTAGTTGCCGCTGGCGTTGATGCGCTTGCCGCTTCCGAAAAAGAATGAACTCAACTGTGCGTTGGCTGTGCCGCAGACCATCATCAGGGCTGCCATAGCCAGAAAACCTTTCATAATACCTTTCTTCATATCGATATCTGTTTTTTATGTGTTGTCATGTCTTAGACGTAGCGGGACGGGCAAAAGGTTGCATCGCACGCAATTTTTTTTGTTTTGGCTCTCCCTTCCCTTTAGGGGAGGGTTGGGGAGAGGCTTCTTATTTTATCACTCCGCGCGGGTACTGCATGGTGACGCAGTGCAGCGAGCCGTGCTGCCTGATGAGCGGGCGGCAGTCGATGCCTGTAATCTCCCTGTCGGGGAAGGCTTGCGCCAACGCCGCGCGTGCCGCTTCGTCGTTGTGGGGCTGGCCGTAGGTGGGGTAGAGCACCTGCCCGTTCATGATGAGGAAGTTGGCATAGGTCGCCGGCAGGCGTTCGCCGTCCTCGACGATGGCATCGGCCATGGGCAGCGGCAGCAGGTTGTAGGGCTGTCCTGCCGGTGTGGTGAAGGTACGCAGCTGTTCTTCCATCTGCCGCAGGCTGTCGTAGTGAGGGTCTGCGGTGTCGTCGCACCTGACGTAGGCAATGGTGTCTGCCGAGCAGAAGCGTGCCAGCGTGTCGATGTGGCTGTCGGTGTCGTCGCCGATGAGGTGGCCGTGGTCGAGCCACAGTATGCGTCTCAGGTGCAGAGCCTGCTTCAGGTATTCCTCGATGTCGGTCTTGTTCAGCCTCGGGTTGCGGTTGGCGTTCAGCAGACAGGCCGACGTGGTGAGCAGCGTGCCGCGGCCGTCGCTCTCGATGGAGCCGCCCTCGAGCACGAAGTCCTGACGGTCTGCCAGCGTGCCGTTCAGGCTGCCGCCGTCGACGAGCCGGCGCGTGACGGCGTTGTCAAGCTCCCAGCGGAACTTGTTGCCCCAGCCGTTGAACCTGAAGTCGAGCAGCACCGGACCGCGCGTGTCCGTGAGTGTCAGTGCGCCGTGGTCGCGTGCCCAGGTGTCATTGGTCGGGCATTTGGCGAAGCGTGTGTTCGCCATGAGCACGTGCTGTCCTGCAAGCTGGCGCATGACCTTTGCCGGTTCGGGGGTGACGATGAGCAGCTTCTCGCGGTGGCTGACATGGCTTGCTATCCGTGCGAAGCACTGCTGCACCTCCTCGAGCATGGGTGCCCAGTCGGTGCCGGCGTGCGGCCACGTCAGCTGCACTCCGCTCTGTTCCTCCCATTCTGCCGGAAGGCGCGGTGCGCGTTCTTCGCACTCTCTGTCGTAGAACTGTGTCACGTCGAGCTGCAGCTCGTCGCTGCGGCGGTTGAAGTAGGGGTTTGGTATCTGTATGCTCATGGCTCTCTATCGGTGTGTGTCTCTCTTGTTTTGGCGTGTGCCAGCCAGCTGTCGATGAGCCGCCGCGCTATGCTCATCTTCTGCGGCAGCTCGGGCAGGTGGTCGCGGTGGAAGAAGGCTCCCGCGCTGAGTTCGTCCTCCTGTATCTTGATGGTGCCGCTCTCGTAGTCGGCGGTAAATCCCACCATCAGCCCGCTGGGGTAGGGCCATGTCTGGCTGTCGAAGTAGCGCAGGTTCTTGATGGTGAGTCCGGTCTCCTCCATCACCTCGCGGCGCACGCACTGCTCCAGGCTCTCGCCGGCTTCGAGAAAGCCTGCCACAAGTCCGAAGAAGTTGCCACGGAAGTTGCGCGAGTGCACCAGCAGAACCTCGTCCTCGCCACGGCGTATCAGCACTATCACGGCTGTGGCTATGGGCGGATACATCTCCAGTCCGCACTGCGGGCAGCGTTTCATTATGGGTGTCTTCCACTCGGTGCGGATGCCGCACGTGGGGCAGTAGACGCTGTGGCGGTCCCAGTAGAGGATCTGGAAGGCCTTGCCTGCCGACAGATAGTCGTCCGCAGGGATGACGTTGAAGCTGGGACGCAGTGCCATCCACTTCCATCCGTCGCCGTCGGGCTGCCGGCTGTCGAGGGCGAAGGCCCTGACGTGCCGTCCTGTGACGGTCGTCACGTCGTGGATGCGGCCGCCGTCACTGTTGGCGACGGGCGGCTCCGCTCCTGTCGGCACAGACAGCTGTCCGTCGGCATCCTGCCGCAGCAGCAGGTTGTCGCGGTGGAATATGTACCACTGGCATGGTGCGGTGTCGTCCGTGCTCATCGTCTGATGTCCCTCCTGTTGAGTGCTGCCTGATAGCGTCGGGCGTTGCGCAGGTGCTCGGCGTATGTGGCGGCGAAGTTGTGCGTGCCGCTGAAGTCTTCCTTGGCACACATATATAGGTAGTTGTTCTTGTCGGCATTGAGCACGGCATCGATGCCTGCCACGCTGGGCACGCGTATGGGGCCAGGCGGCAGTCCGGCGTTCAGGTATGTGTTGTAGGGCGAGGGGATTGTGAGGTCGCGCTCCAGGATGCGGCGTATGACGGTTGCGGAGTCTCCGGCGGCGCGGCGTTGCTGCAGCAGGATGAACTTCACCGTCGGGTCGGCCTGTAGCGGCATGCCTATGCGCAGGCGGTTGAGGTACAGCCCTGCCACGACGGGCTTCTCGCCGTCGGCTGCCGTCTCCTCGTCGACGATGGAGGCCAGCGTCGTGACCTCCACGGGTGTCAGCCCCAGGGCCTTGGCGCGGCTGCGGCGGCTGTCGTTCCAGAAGCTGTCGTGCTCCTGCTTCATGCGGCGCAGGAAGCCGTCGGCACTGATGTTCCAGTAGACCTCATAGGTGTTTGGGACGAACAGGCACGGCAGGGTGGCGGCATCAAGGCCCAGCGTGCGCTGGTATGCCGTGTCGAACAGCAGTGTGGCAATCTCCACGGAGTCTATCATGAGCTGTCGGGCGGCGCGTCCGGCAATGCGGTCGACGGTGCGCACGCTGCCTATGGTGAGGCGTGTGGGCGACTGGTATCCGCGCTGCAGGCGGCTCAGCACCTGATACGCGCTCTCGCCGTCGCTGATGGCGTAGCGTCCTGTGCGTATGTTGGCGGCATAGTCGCGGTAGCTTGCCAGCAGGCGCAGTCCGGCGAAGTGCCTGGGCGGTGCGGCACGGCGTATCTTGTTGAACACGGAGTCGATGTCGTCGTCGCGGTCTATGCAGACGTAGACGGTGCGATCCGTGCTGAACAGCGGCGCGTAGAGCAGATACCATGCGCTGCCGCCCGCAATGGCGACTGCCGCCGCAGCGGCAATCAGCATGCCTGTCACTATATTCCTTATCTTACGGCTCATCAAGCGGTGTTCCTTTACGGGAGGCAAAGATAATTCAATTTTTTCTTCCACGGTATTTTTCTACTGGCCCGCAACCGCAACCGCAACACGCTGATAATCAATGCTTCCATGGTTGAACGTCCACAGCTCTATGGTTGAACGTCCATAGAGCTGTGACTGAACGTTCATAGATGCTATGGTTGAACGTTCATAGATGCTATGGTTGAACGTCCATGGAAATGCTGATTTTCAACGTGTCTGAAACGTTTAGCGGACAGCAATAAAAGATAATTCAAATTGCGACTCATAATAGAATAAATGTTTTTTCGGGCGGTTAAACTTCTTTTCTCCGATTGGTTAACCAATCCGCCCAAACTGGTTAACCGTTTCGCCCATGAGGTTCGAACCTTTCGCCCAAAAGGTTCGTACCTTTTGCCCAAAAGGTTCGTACCTCGGCATTTTCTTCTTCTTCTGCGATGTCTTTGATGTCCGTTGTCTGGCGAACTCCTTTTTGTAGTACTTTTGCGGTGCACACGCAGGTGCAGACTATGGACTGAAGACAGAAACACATTTAATAATCATACAGAGAGGACCTGGAAAGATGAAAGAGAGAATACTGGTGACGGGCGGCACGGGCTTCATAGGCTCGCACACCGTCGTGGAGCTGCAGAATGCAGGCTATGAAGTGGTCATCGTGGACAACTTGTCAAACTCGAGAGCCGACGTGGTGGACCACATAGAGCAGATCACGGGCACGCGCCCCGCCTTTGAGCAGGTGGACTGCCTCGACACGGAGGCACTCGAGGGCGTCTTCGGCAAGTATGGCGGCATACGCGCCATCATTCACTTTGCCGCCAGCAAGGCCGTGGGCGAGTCGGTGCAGAAGCCGCTGCTCTACTATCGCAACAACCTGAACTCACTCCTCAATCTGCTCAGCCTCATGCCGCGCTACGGCGTGGAGGGCATCGTCTTCTCCTCGTCGTGCACCGTCTACGGACAGCCCGACATTCTGCCCGTGACCGAGGATGCACCGATAAAGAAAGCCGAAAGCCCCTATGGCAACACCAAGCAGATCTGCGAGGAAATCATACGCGACGACGTGGCATCGGGAGCACCCGTGACGAGCATCCTGCTGCGCTACTTCAACCCTATTGGCGCACACCCGTCGGGACTGATAGGCGAGCTGCCCAACGGCGTGCCGCAGAATCTCATACCTTACCTCACGCAGACAGCCATCGGCATACGCGAGCAGCTCAGCGTCTTCGGCGACGACTACAGCACGCCCGACGGCTCGTGCATCCGCGACTACATCAACGTCGTGGACCTGGCAAAGGCGCACGTCAGCGCGATACACCGCATCGTGGACCACAAGCAGGACGAAAAGGTGGAGGTGTTCAACATCGGCACAGGGCGCGGAGTGTCGGTGCTCGAGCTGATACATACGTTCGAGAAGGCCACGGGCGTGAAGCTGAACTACCGCATAGCAGGCCGCCGCGCAGGCGACATCGAGCAGGTGTGGGCCAATCCGGAAAGAGCCAACAAGGTGCTGGGATGGAAGGCCGAAGCCAGTCTTGAGGACACGCTGCGCTCGGCATGGAACTGGCAGCTGAAGCTCCGCGAACGCGGAATACAGTGACCGGCAGCCCCCCTCGCCGGCAGTGGCACGTCAGTCCTTGGTGATCTCCCCGACAATGTTCGACGACATCATCCGGTGGATCTCCTCGGGGCTTAGCCCGTGGCCGAGGAGGAACATGAGCTTGGTGACGGCACTCTCGGGCGTGCTGTCGTAGCCGCTGATGACCCCCGCCTCCAGCAGCTGCCGTCCGGTCTCATACCGCTCCATCTCCACACGTCCGCTCTGGCATTGCGAAATGTTGAGGATCACGATGCCACGGCTCGTAGCGTCCTGCAACAGTCTGATGAGCCACGGCTTCTGCGGCGCATTGCCGCTGCCGTAGGTCTTGAACACCACGGCACGCAGCCCAGGCGCGTGCAGCACGGAGCTGACAATGTTCTTGCCGATGCCTGGGAAGAGGGTCAGCATGACGATGTTGCTGTCGTAGAGATAGTGCGCCTTGAGCTGCTGCCCCTTGTCGGGCTTGCGGATGTACGGCTCGTTGTAGCGGATGTGTATGCCCACCTGGGCCAGGGCGGGATAGTTGAACGACCGGAAGGCGTTGAAGTTCTCGGCATTGATCTTCGTGGTGCGGTTGCCGCGCATCAGCCTGTTCTCGAAGAAGATGCACACCTCGGGCACGATGGCCGTGCCGTCGGCATGCTTGGCTGCCGCAATCTCGATGGAGGTTATCAGGTTCTCCTTGCCGTCGGTGCGCAGTGCGTCGATGGGCAGCTGCGAGCCGGTGAGTATCACGGGCTTCGACAGCCCCTCGAGCATGAAGCTGAGGGCGGAGGCGGTGTAGGCCATGGTGTCCGTGCCGTGCAGTATGACGAAGCCGTCGTAGCGGTCGTAGTTGCTGGCGATGATGTTCACCAGCTTCGCCCACAGCATAGGCTCCATGTCCGACGAGTCGATGGGCGGGTCGAACTGGTATGAGTCTATCCTGTAGTCGAAACGGTTCAGCTCCGGCACGTGCTGCATCAGATACTCGAAGTTGAATGTCTCCAGTGCTCCTGTGGCGGGGTTGGCTATCATGCCGATTGTCCCTCCCGTGTATATGAGGAACACCGACGGGCGGCTGTCTGTGTTCATTATGCGTCCTTCCTCCATCATTTGTCTGCGTCCTGCTTCCATCCCTGTGCCTTCAGCCCGAACTCCTGGCCGTCGCGCGTTATCAGCGCACAGCCCGTCTCCGGCTTCGTGATGTGTCCTATCAGGTGCACGTCGTCCAGCTCCTTCAGCCGCTCGTTGCAGCTTATCGGGACGGTGAAGAGCAGCTCGTAGTCTTCGCCGCCGTTCAGCGCACAGGTGGTGAGGTTCATGTTCAGTTCTTCTGCCATCACGGCTGTCTGGTAGTCTATCGGGATGCGGTCTTCGTAGACGCGGCAGCCGACATTGCTCTGCTTGCAGATATGCATCAGCTCCGATGCCAGCCCGTCGCTGATGTCGATCATCGACGTGGGCTGTATGCCGGCTTCTGCCAGCTTGCCCACGATGTCGCGCCGTGCCTCGGGCTTGAGCTGCCGCTCGAGTATGTACTCGCGTCCTGCAAAGTCGGGCTGCACGTCACCGCCCGCATCTTTCAGTGCCGTCTTCTCGCGCTCCAGCAGTTGCAGTCCCATGTATGCGGCTCCCAGATTGCCGCTGCAGCAGATCAGGTCTGTGTTGCACGCACCGCTGCGGTAGGCAATCTTGCCGTCGTCGGCACAGCCCATGCACGTCACGCTCACGGCAAGTCCGGTGAGCGACGACTTGGTCTCTCCGCCCACGATGTCGACACCGTAGTCCTCGCACGCCAGACGTATGCCGGCATAGAGCAGCTCCATGTCCTCCACAGAGAAGCGGCGCGAGATGCCCAGTGCCACTGTCACCTGCGTGGGCGTGCCGTTCATGGCATAGATGTTCGAGAATGCCGCTATTGCCGACTTGTATCCCAGGTGCTTCAGCGGCGTGTAGACAAGGTCGAAGTCTATGCCTTCGAGCATCAGGCTCGTGGTGAGCAGCGTGCGCTTGCCGTCTGCCGGTGACGACAGCACGGCGGCATCGTCGCCAATGCCGTGCAGCGTCGTCGGCTGCTGCGGCTCAATGCCCTCGGTCAGGTGGCGTATCAGTCCGTACTGTCCCAATGTGGATATCTCTGTTCGCATGATGTGGCCTATATATATAATGGTATAGTCTCAGGCGCGGTTTATCATTTCGCGCATTATGTCCATCATCTTTGGCTCTGCGGCTGCGGCAGCCTTCTGCACCTCTTCGTGCGTCACTTCGACAATCTTGCCGTCCACTCCGAGGTCGGTGATGACCGACATGCCGAACACCTTGATGCCGCAGTGTACAGCCACGATGACCTCCGGCACGGTGCTCATGCCCACGGCATCGGCACCCCAGATGCGGAACATGCGGTACTCTGCCGGTGTCTCGAACGTGGGGCCTTGGGTGGCGAGATACACGCCGTGCTGCACCTTTATGCCCTTCTCTGCCGCGATGGCATCGGCCTTCTGCACAAGCTCGTGGTCATAGACATCGTGCATGCTCGGGAAGCGCGGGCCGTAGTCGATGTTGGGACCGTGGAGCGGGTTCTCGGGCATGTAGTTGATCTGGTCGGTGATTATCATCAGGTCGCCGATGTTGAAGTCGGGGTTGGTGCCGCCGCTGGCGTTGGACACGAACAGGGTCTTGATGCCAAGCTCGCGCATCACGCGCACAGGGAATGTCACCTGCTGCATGGTGTAGCCCTCGTAGTAGTGGAAGCGTCCCTCCATGGCAATGATGTCTTTCTGTCCCAGCTTGCCGAATATCAGTCTGCCGTTGTGGCCTTCGACGGTCGATACGGGGAAGTTGGGTATGTCGCTGTATGCAATGGCGGTCTTGTCGGTGATCTCTTTTGACAGTCCTCCAAGTCCGGTGCCAAGGATTATGGCGGTGTCAGGACTGGTGGTCATTCTCGCTTTCAGGAATGCTGCTGTTTCTTGAATTTTCTCTAACATAGCTCAATATATTTTTGTTAAACGTTTCTTGTTCTCCGTCCGTTATCTCCATGCTTATGGGCAGTGTCATGATGCTGTCGGCATCTATGTGCGGTGGCATTGTGCTCCATACGTCTGCCAGCCGCTGTGCGTCCTTCTCGGTGGTGACTATCAGCTTGTCGCTGCTGTCGATGCTGCGGAATGTGCGGGCAATCAGCCGCAGGTCCTTGTCGCTGAAGCGGTGATGGTCGGGGAAGCGGAGCGTGTGCACGCGTGCTCCCGTAGCCCGCAGATGCTGTTCCAGAGGCGTCGGGTCTGCTATGCCCGTGAGCAGCAGTATGTCCCTTGCCTTCACTTCACCGTCGTACTTTATGCGGCTGAAGTATAGCTGCTGTCCGACATTCAGCTTCAGCTCATTGCGTATGTCTTGCCGCTCGTGCTCCTGCATCCGGTCGGGACACTTTGTCACCACGACCATCTGTGCCCTGCCTGCTCCGCTTCTGCTTTCGCGCAGACGACCCGCAGGCAACAGCGCGTCACGGCTATAGAGGCGGCTGCAGTCTGTCAGCACTATGTTCAGTCCGGCACGCACATACCGGTGCTGGAAGGCATCGTCGAGCAGTATCACGTCTGTCTGCCGGTTGCCGGTTGCCAGTAGCTGCCCGATGCCGTGGCAGCGGTCTTCGCACACGGCCACCGTGATGTCGGGGAACTTCCGCTTCATCTGCCGTGGCTCGTCGCCGGCTTCGGTGGCCGTGCTGTCGGCAGTCACGATTCTGAACCCCTGCGTGCTGCGTCCGTAGCCTCTGCTGAGTGTTGCCACGTGCAGTCCCTCGCCCGTCAGCAGACGTATCAGGTATTCGGTCATCGGTGTCTTGCCTGTGCCGCCGACGGCAAGATTGCCGATACATATCGTCGGCACACGGAAGCTGCGTTGCGGCAGCACGCCGAGGTCAAACAGCCTGTTGCGGAGCCACACGACTGCTCCGTATATCCACGACAGTGGCAGAAGCCACCGGTGAATGGCTGTATGCTGACGGGTGCTGTTCAACTTCCTCTCTTTTAGTGTGCTTCGTGTCTTTTACTTAATCCTTACATCGAAAGGCATGCGTGCCTGCAGACGGTCCAGCGAGCCGATGCCGCTCAATGCCCTGATGTCGCCATACAGTCTTGCGGCATCGCCCTTGATGCCGCTGCCTGCGATGCGTTGTCTGATATACTTCCCGCTGCCGAGCAGGAGGCTCAGCATGTCATCTTCGGGTTCAGGATAGCTCATCACCGTGCACTGCTCCGTGCCGCTCATGCCCTTTGCCATGCTTATGGCATCGTCGAGACCGCCGAGCTTGTCGACCAGTCCGAGTTGCAGAGCCATGTCGCCTGTCCAGACACGTCCTTGCGCTATCTTGTCTATGTCTTCCTTCGTCATGTTCCGTCCGTCGCTGCAACGTGTCAGGAACAGGTCATAGCCGTCGTTGACGTAGCGTTGCATCATGGCTTTCTCGCCATCTGTCATACTGCGGAACGGATTGCCCATGTCGCCATAGCGGTTTGTCTTGACCGCGTCTATGTTGATGCCGAGCTTGTCTGTCAGCCCGCTGAAGTCGGGCATCATGCCGAAGATGCCTATCGAGCCGGTCAGTGTCGTCGGCTCTGCCACGATGCTGTCGGCAACGCAGCTGATGTAGTAGCCTCCCGATGCGGCATAGTCGCCCATCGACACCACGAGGGGCTTGTCCTTCTTCAGCTGTGACAGGGCGTGCCATATCTGTTCAGACCCGTATGCACTGCCGCCAGGCGAGTTGACGCGCAGGACCACGGCACGCACGTCGTCATCCTCCTGCAAGCGGCGAATGTCGCGTACGACCTTGTCCGACACGATGCCATTGCTGCCGCTCATGATGATTGTGCCGTCAATCTCTCCCGTTGCGTAGTACACGGCAATGATGCCCTTGCCGCTCTTGTCTTTCGGAGTACTGGTGACGGTGCTCTGCATCTCATGTATGCTGTACATCACCAGGTCGTCGTCCTTGTCCTTGCCAAGGCGCAGCTTCAGGTGGTCGCGCACGTCGTTCTTGTACATCAGCGTGTCCACCAGTCCGCACCTCACGGTCTCCTCCGCCGGACCAAACGCCAGCCCGCTGTCTGCCAGTTCGTCGATGCGCTCTGCCGTCAGTCCGCGCGACGCTGCCATATCTTCGGTCATGCGGCTCCATATTGATTCCATGTAGGCGTTGATCTGCTCGCGGTTGGCATCGCTTATGTGGTCGAGCGTGTACGGCTCCACTGCCGACTTGAAGGTGCCGACCTTGAATATCTCCATCCTTATGCCGAGCTTGTCCATCAGGTCGCGGTAGAGCATGACCTGTCCTGCCATTCCGTGCAGGTCGAGCATTCCCTTGGGGTTGAGTATCACCTCGTCTGCCACTGACGACACGTAGTAGAGCGGCTGCTCGTAGTTGTCGGCATACGCCACGACGAACTTGCCGCTGTCCTTGAACTCCGTCAGTGCATGGCGTATGGCTTCGAGCGATGCCGGCTGTGCGTCGAGCGTTCCGGCCTGCAGGTATATGCCACGGATGTTGCTGTCCGTACGCGCCTTGTCTATCGCGTCAAGAATTTCGTCAAGCCCGTATCCAGGCTCGTCGTCGCCTGTCAGTTGTGCGTAGATATAGTCCAACGGGTTGGATTCGCTGCGTTCCACGAGCGTGCCGTCGAGGTCGAGCATCAGCAGCGAGTTGTCTGTCGTGACGGTCTGTGTGCTGCCTGCCGATGCTATGCCGAGCAGCCCCATGACGGCTACGAATGTGAGTAGGAGCACCGAGGCAATCACACCCACTATGGTTGCCAGCGTGTATTTCAGGAAGTCCTTCATTGCCGTATGTCGTAAAAACACATTAACGTGATTGCACGCGCAAAGATAGTGCAAACGCCGTCACCACGCCATACCTCCGGCAAAATATTCTTCCTGCACCACGGCACGGCACGGCAGTGCCTGTCTACTTCCCGACGGTGAACCTCAGTCCGAGGTTCAGCCCGAGGTTGAGCGGCCTGTCCTTGTAGACAGTCCTTAAGGAAGTACCGTCGTTGAAGTAGTAGCTTATGCCAGGCTCGGCATAAAGTCCTGCCGAGGGCGAGATGTTGTACTGCACACCGGCGGCAGCGTTGACGGACAGCTGGAACGGCCTTGCGCCCAGGTCTTGTGTCTCTTTCTTCTCAACACGGTTGTTGAGGACGTACTCCTTCTTCATCGTGCCCGACACGCATTTCTCTGCGAGCAGCCCCGACGAGGCATACACTTCGAGCCTCTTCCACGACGCAAGCCTGTATTTCACGTTGAGCGGTATGCCGAGATAGTGCAGCGTCTGTTCGCCGGTGAAGTAGTGGCTCTTGCTGCCTTCGCGCACGTCGGACGTTAGATTGGTGTATGTGATGCCGCTTTCCACGCTGAGCCGCTTGTCTATCCTGTATGCGAATGAAATGCCGACCCTGACAGGCAGGCGGTGCCTGATGTCGGTCTTCACCTCCTTTCCCTGATTATAGAGGAGGATGCCGAGCATGGGGCTGTCCTCCCATGCCGCCGCGTCGGGGCCGATGCCCTGCACCATGGTGCCGCCTGTGGATCTGTTGCTGAGTGCCGCGCCCGTGCTTCCCGTGGTGAACACGCCGAAGGAGAGCCTTCCGGAACCGCCATTGCCTGTGCCGGCTTGCGCTATATAATGGTTGTTCTGGCGGACGTTACGGCTGCTTCTGTCGCTGTGTTGCTGTTGCTTGTGACGGTGCGTATCGGGCGTTTCCACGGATGTGCGCTGTCCTGTCTCGGGGATGCTGTCGACGGCTGCGGACGCGGTGACGGCACTGAAGCCCGTGTCATTTGCCGGCACAGCCTGCTTTTCCTCGGCATCGTCCTGAAGGTCTGCGGTGTGCTCTTCCGTTGCGGCTTCCGTCGTCCCGACGTTTGCCGTGGCCTGGAGGTCTGTGGCGTGCTCCTTGTCTCCTTTTATATAGTAACCCATTGAAATGACGAGCGCAACCGCCGCCGCCACTGCCGCCACCCGTCTTGTCCACAGCCATACGACAGCCCTGCCGCGACCGGCGGCCTTCGCCTCTTCTTCCCGTTGCCATGCTTCGCAGATGTCGTCCCACAGGCCACAAGGCTCGTCGGTCTCGTAGTCTGCCATCCTGTCGTGAATGTCTTTTAACCAGTCGTCTTCCATACGGACGTAGAATTAAGCGCGTTATACCTGTTGATCTTTTCGGCCAGCATGGCCTTGGCCCTGTGCAGTTGCGAGGCGGATGAGTTTTCCTTGATGCCCAGCAGCTCCGCTATTTCCTTGTGGCTCTTTTCTTCAATGACATAGAGGTTGAAGATTGTCCTGTAGCCGTCGGGCAGCTCCCGTATCATGGAGTGGATTACCGCTGATGGAATGCCCTCCGTTTCCGGCTCTTCGTCTGCTATGTTCGTCTCTTCCGGATCGAGTTCCACGAGGTCCAGGCGGCTGTTGCGCTTGACGAACCCCAGTGTCTCGTTCAGCACAATCCGCGTCATCCAGCCCCGCAGCGAGCCGTCGCCGCGATATTCGAACGAGCCTATCGAGGAGAAGATCTTCAGGAAGGCATCCTGAAGCACGTCCTTTATGTCCTCGTCATTGCGGATGTATCGGGAGCAGACGGCCGAGAGATACCTGACGTACCGGCAGTACAGCGTGTGCATTGCCTGCCCGTCGCCTGCGGCAATCAGGCGCACCAGCGTCTCCTCGTTGTCTGTCTCGTTAAGGGTCATCAAGGCAATCTTGCTCTTTTTTATACGGGTGATGACGCGAATCCCAAGACCGGAACCCGCGCCATCGTCCTCTGAAGAACTGCTTTTCGGATATGTTTACTTCACTGTGACCGAGACCGTTCCCGTCAGCTTGTCCTTGTCGGTCACGGTGACCGTGGTTGTACCGGCCTTTACGCCCTTGATCGTAATCTTCCCATCCTCCACCGTTGCAGTGGCAATGTCCGTGTCTTTCACTGTGGCTGTATAGGGGGCTGTGCCGCTTTTCACGGTGACTGTCTCCTCCTTGCCGGTTTCCACACTCACGGATGTCTTGTCAAACTCCAGAGACGTTGTTGCTTCCTTTACGGTGACTGTGAATGTTCCCGTCAGCTTGTTCTTGTCGGTCACGGTGATTGTGGCTGTGCCTGCCTTTACGCCTGTCACTGTGATGACGCTCTTGCTGACCGTTACGGTCGCTGTTTTCTCGTCGCCCGACTTGGCGGTGTAGGCTTCCGTGCCGCCGCTCACGGTCACGTCGACTGTCTTGCCGACGGCCACCTCGGCCTTCTCGGTGCTGAACTTCAGCTTCGATGACGTCTTCGGGTCGTCATCCTTGTCGCACGACGCAAGGGTCATTCCACATACACAGCACAGCGCTACGGCTGCCAGCTTGATAAATCTCATTCGTTTCATTTCTTCTCTTTTTTTTACTGATTGTTATTTGCTTGTTTCTCGAGAGCTCTCACCCCATTAAACTCCGTCTGTCGGAAATCTTGCATGGGGAGTTGAAAGTTTTTTCCTTTCCCTTATTCCACACTCCTTGTGTGTTCCATGCTTGCGGCGTAGTCCGTCAGCTTGGGGGCGTGCAGCCGCAGGTCGAACTCGGCGGACTTCTTTCCGCTGAATGACTTCCAGCTGAGCTTCAGCTTCACGTCCTGGCTGTCCTTCCTCGGCAGGTCGTTGAGATTGAAGGCAATCAGCGCGTCGCCCATGATGCTGCCGGTGTCGCCGTTGGCATCGTGGCGCAGCTCCAGCTCGTAGGCATCGTCGGCGTTCGCTCCTGTCAGGAGGTTGACGTAGTGCTTGTTGCCGCCCGTCCCCCACAGCGTGCGGAGGCGCAGCGTCAGATAGCCGTCTTCGGCCACCGTCACCCAGTCCTTGACTATCTCGATGGGGTCGTTGCCGTATATGGAGTCATTCTCCGTGCCGAGGTCGGGGACGGGTGCTTTCGTGCGGATGCTGTCCATCCAGTTGACGTGTACGCTGCGGGTGCTGCCGCTGCTGCCGGTGTCTGTCTCCGTGTAGTTGACCAGTGCCCGCACCTCCTTGTCGCCGAACGGCGAGGACTTCATGTTGGATGGCGACAGGGTTGTCGTGTTGTCCAGCTGCAGGGTGAACGTGCCGTCGCCGGTGGGGCGCACCGTCACCAGTGCGGTAGGCCGCAGCAGCGTGATGTTGTCATTGTCGTCGTCCGTGCACGACTGCACGGTGCATGCCAGGGCTGAAAGCCCCAGGGCGCAAGTCATAAGTTTGAATCTGTTCATTGTTTTTGAGAATTTAAGTTCTTGTTCTACCTCTATAAATCCCGCATTCCGCGAAATCTTGCATCCGGCATTGCAGTTTTTTCG
>CAVERK010000027.1:13493-18549 GCA_963618035.1 bacterium | reverse complement strand
ACCGTCAGCGTGACGCGGATGAAGTAAGCCCCGAGATACACCCAAAACCCTGCACCCAACACCCAACACCCTAAAAAGAATGGAGGAACAAGGAATGATCTTGAAACCGAAACCCGCCGCCCTCTTGTGGGCACTGACCTTCGCCCTGTCGGCACTGACCGTCACCACGCTCTCGCCGCTGTTCTGGATCTCGGCAGCAGCGTTTGCCGCCGTGAACCTGCACATGGCACGCCATCACAAGTATTACGACCACGCCCTCGACGATGACAGCGACCGCTTCATGCCGGACGACGACGAAGAAGAGGAAGGAGGCCGCCGATGACCCTGCCCCTCAACCCCGACACCTCCACCGCCACCATCGTCGGCAACCGCTGGCTCACCGCCTCCGAGCTTGCCGCCTACCTCGATGTCAGCCTGAGCTGGGTGCGCCAGTGTTCCGCCTCTGCCGGCATCCGCAAGTACCGCCTCGGCAGCCTTGTGCGCTACGACCGCCAGCAGGTCGACTCGCTGATGATGTCCGGCCGTGTCAAACGCCACGAATAATCCACCAAGCAGAAAGGAACCCCTCGTATATGGCAACACTCATCACTGCCCTTGTGGCATTCATGCTCGGAGGCCTGTTCGGCCTCACCGTCATGGCACTCATCACAGCCCACCGCGACCGCCGCTATTGACAGATTTTGGCAACACACACTAATAACACTTAAAACCTACACACACAGAAAGAAACATGGGAAGAAGAAGACTACAACCGATGGAAGACCCCGAGACACGCCGCGAGCCGTTGCTGCGCGGCTGGTGGTGGGTCGACGTGAAGGTGGCACGGCTCGTTGCCGACGCTGCCGCCGAGGGACTTATGGATGCCGACGTCAAGGTGGGCCCGTGCCTGCGCGGCCACTCCGTCGTCGAGGCATGGACCACGACGCTCGATGCCATGCGCGGTGTCACCGACGTGCTGCGCCAGTGCATGGAGTATGCTGCCGGCATCCCCATCGCGCCCGAAGAATTTACCGAACACCTCTCACGCCTCACCGGCACCAAACCCCGCCGCCACCGCCATGCTGACTGTTGAGAACACACTGATCGAGAAGTCGCGCGAGCGTCTGCGCAAGCTCCGTGGCGTGCTTGCCTACTGCGATGCCGCACACCTGCCCCACAGGGCCAAGCATGTGGAGCAGCTCATTGCCGAAGAGAATGTCCGTCTGGAGCGTCTGATACAGGAGGACAACCTCGACCCCGAAGACCGCCGCCTGCGCGAGCTGCGCGCCCGCTGCCAGCACTGCGCCCACCACCGCTTCTGGGGAGCGTGCCGCATCCACCACCGCCCGCTGGTGGTGTTCGGTGCGGTGCTGATGGCGGAGTGCCGCTGCGTCATGGAGGTGGGCTGCGAGTGCATGCACTACCGCCCACCAACGCCGCACGCACGACCGCAACGACCGCGGCGCACGGGACTTTTGAACATTCCGTGCCGCAGAACTGAACAAAACGAAACACTATAACAACAAGGAAAGACCTATGGCAAGAATATCCGAATTCGAGACCCGCCGCCCGCACTGCGTGGAGTTCGACGAGGTCATCTACGGCAGCGGACGCAATGTGGAGTTTGTCCGCGCCCACATCATCAGCACCAACCCCGCCCGCTACCCTGGCAAGCCCGTGCGCATCATCTACGACCGCCACGGCCGTTGCAGCTTTGCCCGCAGCGGCAACCGCGTTGAAGAACTCGACATCGCCCTGCGCGACTGACCCACCACAGTAACCTCCTAAGTACGCACACACTATGTCTACACTCACACGCCAGCAAGTGCTCGACCAGACCCACGGCGGCCTTGACATAATCCTCGCCTACTATCCCCAGGCGGCAGCCTGTGCCGGACAGAAGGGCAAGTTCTTCCGCCGCCGTGCCGACGAGCGCACGCCCTCCGCCAACCTGCGCCAGTATGGCGGCGGGGAGTGGAAGGTCACCGACTTCGGCGACGACGCCACCGCCCGCACCTGCTTCGACATCGTCATGGACGAGGAGCAGTGCCGTTTCGACGAGGCGATGGCCGTCATTCAGACCCGCTTCGGCATCAAGGGTACGGAGCAGGGCGGCAGTGCCTCCGGCGCACGCATCATGCGCCGCGAGGCGCGTGCCGACGAAGCCGAGGGCACCGCGCTCTCCGCCCTCAACGAGGGCTTCAGCGAGGCGGAGCTGAAGGTGCTCGGCCCGCGCGTCACCGCCGACACCGTAGCCTCCCTCCACTGGTTCAGCGTGCGCCGCAAGACCACCGTCAAAGACCGCCACGCCACCGACGTTGAGAGCACCCCGACCTACCCCATCTTTGCCCGCCAGTGCATGCTCGACGAAGCCGACGCTGCCGGCAACACCTGCTTCTACAAGATCTACGAACCCCTTGCCGCCGACAAGCAGTGGCGTTTCAGCTACCTCCCTGCGGGCGTGAAGCCGCAGCGTTACACCAACGGCCTGTGGGAGCTGCGCCGTGCGTGGGAGCGGCTCAACGAGAAAGACCGCACCGCCTGGGAGAGCGACCCCTCCAACGAGGGCCGTCCCTACCGCGACCGCAAGCTGCCCGAGGCCGTCATCTGCTCCGGCGAGCGCGACGCGCTGTCTGCCCGCGCCCTGGGCTACTGGCCGCTGTGGTTCAACTCCGAGACCTACGACCCCACCGCCGAGGAGATCCGCGAGATCTACCGCTACGTGGAGGTCATCTACAACATCCCCGACATCGACGACACCGGCCGCCGCCGTGGCAGCAAGCTCGCCCTGCGCTTCCTCGACATCCGCACGGCGTGGCTTCCCTCGTGGCTGCGCACGTTCCGCGACTGGCGCGGCCATCCGCGCAAGGATCTGCGCGACTTCGTGGAGGTGCGTCCCGAGGCGCAGTCGTTCCGCGACCTGCTGACGCTCGCCATGCCCGCCCGCTTCTGGGAGGAGGGCTGGAGCGAAAGGATGAAGAAGACCGTCTATGAGGTCAACACCAGCTACCTCCACTACTTCCTCACCCTCAACGGCTTCTACACCCTCAAGGACGACGACAGCGACAGCGTGGAGTACATACGCATCGAGGGTGCTGCCGTGCGCCGCATCAAGGCCAAGGACATACAGGCGTTCCTCAAGCAGTTCACCATCGACCGCGCCCTGCCCGTGGGCATCCGCAACCTTGTGCTCAACTCGCCGCGCACGAGCGACAGCAGCCTGTGCCAGCTCGACGAGATTGCGCCCGACTTCACCGACTACTCCCCCACGGAGCAGTATCTGTTCTTCAAAAACTGCACGTGGCGCGTCACGGGTGACGGCATCGAGACCTTCAAGGGCGAGCTCCCTGGCGGCCGCTGCGTGTGGGACCGCAACATCATAGACCACAGCGTGCGCCTCTACGGCTCGGACGAGGTTCCGTTCCGTGCCGAGTGCCACCGCGACCCTCTCGGCTCCCTGCGCTTCACCTTAGACGTGGTGCCCGTGGTTGCACACCACGCCGACGGCACGCAGCAGGGGCTGCCGCCGCGCAGCAAGCTGTTCTGCTACCTCATCAACACCTCCCGCCTCTACTGGCGCAAGGAGCTGGAGACGGCGTGGCAGGACGGCGCGCAGCGCGTGTGGCGCGGCGGCTCTGCGCTCGAGTGCGACGAAGCCACGTACCGCGACCGCTACCGCTTCTCGATCGACGGCCCGCTGCTCAGAGACGACGAGGTGCAGGAGCAGAAGCTCAACCTACTGAACAAGATCTACTCCATAGGCTACGCCCTCCACCGCTTCAAGTCGCCGAGCCGTGCGTGGGCGCTCTATGCCATGGACAACAAGATAGGCGACGAGGACCAGTGCAACGGCCGCAGCGGCAAGTCCTTCCTCCTGAAGGCACTCGGCCAGTTCATGCAGACCGTCAACCTCTCGGGCCGCAACCCCAAGCTGCTGGACAACCCGCACGTCTTCGACCAGGTGACCAAGCACACCGACTTCGTGCTCGTCGACGACTGCGACAAGTATCTGCCGGTGTCGCAGTTCTACGACGCCATCACCTCCGGCATGACCGTCAATCCCAAGAACAACCGCAGCTACTACATCGAGTTTGAGAGCAGCCCCAAGTTCGGCTTCACCACCAACTACGTGCCGCGCGACTTCGACCCGTCGACCAACGCCCGCCTGCTCTACATGGTCTTTTCCGACTACTACCACGAGGCCACCGAGGACAACGACTACCTCGAGAGCCGCAGCATATACGACGACTTCGGGCAGAACCTGATGACCGCCACCGACTACACCGCCGACGACTGGAACCACGACATCAACTTCCTTGCCCTCTGCCTGCGCTTCTACCTTGCCTGTGCCGCCTCGGGGCTGAAGATACAGCCGCCCATGGGCAACATCATCCAGCGCAAGCTGAAGGCCGACATGGGCGCGTTGTTCGAGGACTGGGCGCAGCAGTTCTTCACGCCCGAGGACGGTGCCGCCAACCTCAACTGCTGCCACGCCCGCGACACGCTCTACGACGACTTTATTTCATTCTCCAAGGCCAGCAAGACCTTCTGGACCATGCAGCGGTTCAGCAAGTCGCTGAAATCCTTTGCCGAACTCAGCCCCGTCGTTGCCGAGCTTAACCCCGCCTCCATGCGCAACGCCTCGGGGCGCATACAGCGCAAGGTCGACGGTGTGGTCAAGGACATGGTCTACATGCTTGCCGCCCCAGGCGTGCAGTGCGTCAACTTCCCGCCCGAGAGCGAGAGTGCGAAGCTCCTGTCAGAGAATACCGATGACGACCTGCCCTACTGACATACCGCCCGCTGCTGCCGACCGCGCCCTGCGCCGTGACATCCTCTCGACGTGGCGCGTGCGCCTGCACCGCCTTGCCGACGACCCTGCGTTCGTAGCCTTCGGCCTGGACTGCTGGCGTGCGTTCGACCGCCGGCTTCCGTCATGGGCTGTGCCGCTCGTGCCGCGCAATCCCGAGAGGCTGGAGTGGCTGCTCGTGGCTGCCGCCGCATGGCTCGACACCTGCGGCAACTGGGAGCGGTGCTGCCTCTCCGACGACCTGCGCAGCATCGTCCGCCGCTCCTC
>CAVERK010000027.1:0-13434 GCA_963618035.1 bacterium | reverse complement strand
CACAATTCATCACTTCATCATGGTGTGTAGGTAACTGTGAGCCTCCCCCAGTGCGCGAGCATATACGGGGAGGCATTTCTTTTCCTACCCTTGATATTAAACATAACATTCTGCATATAATTCTCCGTCCGCACGTTCGGGTTGCATCCTTATGCCGTCGGCCGTTTTCGTTTCCCACACCCTTAGCCAATTTTGTCCTAAAACTTTGTGACTTTGCAACCTCATAGTAAAAGAGGGGCGAAAAGTCTATGGAATTAAGGGAAAATCCAAGGTTGCAAAAAGGTTGCAAAGTTGGTTGCAAACTCGGTTGCAAAGTTGCGAAGTCACAGAAAGTTTGTGACCGCCTCGGCTCGGGTTGCAAACCCGATGGCGTTTTGCGACCGGTTGCAAAGTCTGCAACGAAGTTTGCAACCGCCCTCCATGGCTGACTTTCAGAGGTTTAGCCCTCCAAGGTTGCAGGTTGCAAAGTTGCAAAGTTTTCGGGGCATATAGGAACTTTGCGTGTAACGGTGCAGAGTGGGGGAGCGTGCGGAGTTGCATATATGCATTTTCTCGGGTGTGCTTGCTGCCGTCCCTCCGAAGCCCTATATTTGCAGACAGAGAAACCAACCCAAGCCTGAGCCGTGACCGTAGCCGTCCTTCTTGTCCCCGCCTATCTGTGCGAGTATGTCCGCGCCCTCTATGCCGACTTCAGCGACGAGCGTGCCGTGCGCTTCCCGCCCTCGTCCGACCTCTCGCAGCTGCTGCTGTCTGCCATGTGCCGCCGCCGCCATGACGGAGGCGGTGAGGCTTCCGCAGCTGCCGGCGACAGCCTTGCGCCTCTTGCCGTGGTGCTTCCCACCGGCGGCGGCAAGCGTGCCGAGACCTTCTGCTGCCTGTCTGCCGACGGACAGCGCCGCATTGTCCACCGCCTGCGCTCGATGCTGTGGGCGGAGCTTCACGGGTGGCTCGACGACTGCCTGCACCGCCGCGGGTGGACGCTTCAGGAGAGCGTGCGCCTGTTCTGCCTGCGCTGGGGCATCACCACTCTCTCCGAGGGTGCGCTGCTGAAGAACTACTACCGCTGGCGGCAGCGTGTGCGCACGTTCCGTGCCGAGGGTCTGCCGCTCTGAGGGGGCGGCGGGTGTGCTGCCCACTGTCATGCCGCACATGAGCGGCGGCATCTATCTTTGCCCTCGGACCAAATTTCTTTTTTTCATGAGCATCAACATCAAGGCTTGCGAGCGGAACATTTCGTTCAGCGGGACCGAGAAGAAGTACGCTTACGTCATGCGTGCGCAGTGTTACAACCGTCTGAGCCAGGACAAGGTCATGGCACAGGCCGCGCTCTACAGCGGAATGCCGGCGGCAGCCATCAGGAATGCAGCCACCGCCATTGCCTCCGTTGTCAGTGCGTGGGCTACGGAGGGTCACAGCGTAGACATTCCCTATCTGGGAACCATGCGCTTTGGCCTGCGCAGCCAGTCTGCCGACAGCGTCGACGACGTAAGCTCTACCCTCATCACCTCGCGCCGCGTCATCTTCGCGCCGTCGGCAGACATCAGGGATGCACTGAGCGAGACCTCAGTCAGCATTGAGTGCTACGACCGCAACGGCACGCTGGTGAAGCGCACGCGCAGCAACGACGACGGCACCGTCGACACCGACGACGCTGACACCTCCGGCGGCACCACCACCGGCGGCAGCAGCACCTCCGACAGTGGCGACGGCGGCTTCCAGGGCTGACGTGCTCCGTCTGCGGGTCTCTTGCCTGCCGTGACAGGAGGAAAAACTTATCGCGATAAAGTCGGAAACTTATCGCGATAAAGTTCCGAAAACAGCGCGTAGCAGCGGGTGAAATTGGGCTGATCTTTTTCTGCCCGCTGCACGCAAAGTTTCCGCCACCTTCGGGAGGCAAAAAAGGCTGCTGCGAAAAAAAGTTACAGAAAAAACATGTGAAAAACGCCCGCATTTTGTCCGACGTTTTTCCACGGAACGGAACCAACCAAAAACAGTACGACATACATGAACACCTCACCTCACAACATGGGCGGATGGCGCAGCATCGGGATCTGTGCCGCCGGCAGCGTGGAGGATATTGCCGTCACCGGCATCTGCCTCGCCTCGCTCACCCTCGCCAAGGGAGCCACGCTCCTCGACCTCCCCGTCACCGACAACGGCGCACAGCTGTCTGCCTCTCCCGACCTTGACAGCGGCGGCCTCTCGTGGACACACAGTGTCAGCCTGTCCCTGCCGTGGCGTCTCAACGCCGCCTCGCGCGAGGCGATGCTCGAGACGCTGCTCGACTGCTGCCTGTGCGGCTGCATTGTTGTCGGCACCGACCACGACGGCAGCCGCATCCTGCTGGGCGACACCGCCTATCCTCTGCGCGGCACGCTGACCGAGGCATGGGGTGCGTCGCGCTCCGCCCTGCGCCACTGGCAGCTGGAGCTGTCGGCAGAGGTGCTGCACCCTGCCTTTGCGGTCACTGCGGGCATCTGACAAGGCTTCTGCGCCCCTCGTGCGCGTCTTTTTGCAGCGTGTGTGGGGCTTCTATCTTTGCTGCTGTAAACCAATAGGAAAAACATAGAAACATGGCAAAAACAGGCAAACGCATGGTGCTGACCGACTCGACGCTCAACCGCTACGGCTACCGCGTCATCACCTCGGGCATCACCAACCTTGAGCAGTTCCGCAAAAATCCGGTGCTGCTCTACATGCACTACCGCGACGACGGCGGGCGCGGCGCATACCGCGCCATAGGCCACTGGGACGACCTCCAGCTTGAGGACGACCGCCTCACCGGCGTGCCGGTGTTTGATTGCACCGACGAGCTCAGCTGCGCCGTCGCCGACAAGTATGAGGCCGGCACACTGAATGCCGTCTCCATAGGCTTCCTGCCGCTGGAGACCAGCAACAAGGACGCAGACCTCCTGCCAGGGCAGACCCGCGCCACGGTGACGCAGTGGGAGCTGCTCGAGGCCTCGATCGTCGACATCCCCGCCAACGCCAACGCCGTGCGGCTCAACATGACCGTCGGTGCAGGTATGCTCTCCGCCACCACCGAGGGCGGTGCGCTGGAGCTGATACCCGAGCTGTCGGCAGTACCTCAGGAACCAACGACTTTAAAAGGAGATATAAAGATGAAATTCAAGCAGACATGGATGAGCGTGCTCCAGTTCCTCGGCATCAAGCCGGAGGAAGCCGAGCAGACCTCCGTAGGTGAGGAGCAGCTGGAGCTGCTCAATGCCGAGATGGCACGCCTTCAGACCGAGAACGCTGCGCTCTCGCAGCAAGTGGAAACCCTACAGGCCGCACCTGCGCCGGCACCCGCTGCCGACCCTGCGCCCGCCAACGAGCCACAGGGCGCACAGGCAGACACGCTCTCCGCCCGCCTCGACGCTACGCTCGAGGGCAACGACTTCGCCGGCTTCTGCTCCCTCCTGGAGGAAGAGGGGCTTGTGGCAAAACTCTGACAAAACGACAACTTTGTAACTTTTATTCATAACAGATTAGAGAATTATGGCAATACTTGACATTACCAAACTCAAGGAGACGGTCATACAGTATGACCGCACCCTGCGCCAGCTGCCCGTCGTACAGTTCCGTGGCGTGTCGCAGCTGCTTCACATCAACGTCATGGACCTCCAAGGCAAGCACTCGCTCATACTTGAGCGCAGACGTGCCGGAGGCACGCAGCCCTACACCACGGGCAAGACCTTCACGGCACTGGAGAAACTCCTGGGCTACGAGCCGTCGGTCATCGAGCCTAAGGACATGGTGTTTATCACCAAGGGCAACTCCCAGGACTATGACGACGACCGCGTGATCCTGCTTCAGGGAACGGCAGTCAGCAACATCACCAAGCGTCACCCGCTGGAGCTGCGCGTGGCAATGTCGATGGTGTCGAGCTTCGGCGAGGATCTTGTCTACAACATGTTCCACGCCAGCCGCGACACCGCCGGCACCACGCCCGACAAGGCATTCGACGGCTTCTTCACCAAGATAGCCGCCCTCCAGACTGCCGGCGAACTGACCGCCACACGCGGCAACCTCGCCACCACAGGTGCCATCAGCGCACCCACCGGTGACACCGACACCAAAGCCTACGACACCCTTGTGGAGTTCGTGGCAGAGGCACACCCGCTGCTCCGTTCGAGCGTAGGCGGCCGTCCGCAGCTGCTCGCCAGCCAGGGCGTGCTCAAGGCCGCACGTGCGGCATACCGCAACAAGGTTAAGTCGTTCCAGTATCCGTCGCTCCAGCAGATGGTCGACGCACTGCGTGAGGATGCCTTCTGCCCGCAGCTCCAGGTGGTGAGCCACGAGGCTCTCGGCACAGGCTCGAAGCTCGTGCTTCAGAAGGAGGGCAACTTCGACTTTGCCTTCAACACCCGCGCCGCAAGCCGCTACATCGAGATCCGCAACATCTATGAGGATCCCAACGAGTGGCAGTTCTGGCTCCAAAGCGGGGCAGACACGCGCGTCCGCGACTGGCACGAAAAGGTGTTCCGCACCAACGAACAGAGCAACACCGCCCTCGACCTCTCCGGCGACTATGCCAAGGAGACGGCAACCGCCAGTGACACTGAGTAAACAGGGAGCCGTCCCCGCCCGCACACACAGGTGAGCGGGCAGGGCGGCATTCTCTTCCATAACACATAACGCAAAAACATTAAGAATATGTCTACATCAGCAACATTCGAGCCTCTGAAATGGAAAATGGGGCAGAACAACATGGGTGGCTACAAGGGCAAGCTGCTGTTCATTCCGGCAGATGCCGTGACAGCCGTCCCCGAGGTGCCCGACCCTGCCAGCGCGACCGACGCGGAGGGTCTGGTGACCGCCACCGGCACCTTCGCATTCGCCACCAGCGGCACCGTGTCCGCTCCTGTCTATCTCTACAGCACCGACGGCGAGGTGGGCTTCACCGCCGAGGCACAGGGCGAGACCGACGGCATCAGCTTCAAGCAGACGCTGACGTTCTTCTTCCCTGGCGACACTCCAGGCATGCACGCCTTCAACGCACTGGTGAAGAACACACAGGGCTACTACGTCATTGAGGACACCGACGGCCGTCAGATCCTCATCGGACAGCCAGGCCTGACAGCCGCCACCAGTCCGAGCTTCACAGGCGGACAGGCACGCGCCGACCGTCGTGGCACCACCTACACTGCCACTGCCGACTCAAACTACTCCGCCATTTTCCTGGCGCAGAAGTTTGACTTCGAGACAGGCAAGCAGGCGACGACAACAGCAGACAGCGATGTCTGACGCGTGGGGTAGCCACTGACGAGCTGCATCTACAGACTGTGCCTGAGACCACGGCGGGCGCGTCCGGCAACAGGGCGCGTGCCGTGGCCTCTTTGTTGTATGTATAAGGATAGGGAGACACAAGCACAATGATAATACCTGACATAGAAGGACTCCAGCGCGTTGTCAAGATCAACGCCTCCATTGAGTTCAGCGTCGTGGAACCATACCTCAACGACGCGCTCGACATCTACATCACGCCCCACACGGGGCAGACGCTCACCGACCTTGCCGACGGCGGCACGGACAGCGAACTGGCCACGCGCTACAGCCGCGCCCTCGGCCCTCTCGCCATGGCTCTTGCCACCGACGAGCTGGGCATACAGTATGGCGACGGCGGCATCACCGTGACCAACACCGACAGCCGCTCGCCCGCCAACGACACCAAGATACAGGCGGCACGGCAGAACCTCTTCTTCCGTGGTATGCAGCAGCTCGACCTGCTGCTGCGCTGGCTGGAAGACAATGCCGAGACCTATCCGCAGTATGCCGCCCACCGGCAGCAGACCGCCGACGGCTGCATGGCCGCCGACGCGCGTGCCGTGGAGCAGGACGGACTGGTGGACATCAGCCTCTCGGTGCTGACCTACCGCCTGATGGTGCCGATGATGCGGCAGTTGCAGGAGTCCGTGCTGCGCCCGCTGCTGGGCGACACGCTCCTTGCCTCGCTCATTGCGGCAGAGGGTCTGACCACGCTCCAGACGCAGCTGCGCCTGCTCTGCGTGCGCTACCTCTGCAACCGCTGTGCCGAGCTGCTCACCAGTCAGCAGAGCCGTCAGGAGCGGCAGGGCACAGGCCACGAGCCGGAATACCGCCCCGTGCTGCGCCCGCTCTACAACGACATCACCGACACCGGCAACTGGTTCGGACATCAGGCGGCATACTGGCTACAGCTGCTGCGCGAGACCCTCGAGGCCAATGCCGCAGAACTGGGACGCACCGCTGCCGCACAGCTCGACTACAACCGCGCCGACAGCCGGATCTTTACTAATATAGTTTGACCAAAGGTATGAGGAAAGAGATTGTTTCATGGCTTCAAGGCGGCGGCACTTATGCCGCCGGTCTTGAGCTGTTCGACGCACTGGCACGCCCTGTCGACAGCGACCGCTGCCGGAGCTACCTGCACGGCGGCACAGACCCCGTGCGCCGCGCCATGCTCGAGGGCGAGCTGCACCGCATACTGCGCGGTCTGCGTGACGAGCCGCAGCTGTATGCCACGCAAAACCCGACACCCAACACCCAAAACCCGACACCCGTCACCCAAAACCCGACACCCGACGTGGGCATCCACATTGCCACGTATGCCGACCTTCCGCCGGAGCAACGTGCGTGGTATGACCGCCTGCGCGAAATTGCGCCGCTGATAGGCAGTCTCCATGCCGACCTCTCCCGCACCGAGGCCGACGATGCCGCACGGCGGCAGACCGCCACGGAGCTGTGCCGTCTCGACGACGAACGCCGCCGCCTGTGGCAGCAGCTCGACGCATGGGCAGAGGGACAGAAGCAGGAACAGAAGCAGGAAGCCGCCACCCAAAACCCGACACCCGCCACCCAAAACCCAACACCCTCCACGGCCGAGGAACAGCTCCAGCTGCTGCGCCGTCGCAAGCGGTTGCAGGACAACATACTCACCGCCCGCCGCACCGTGGAACGCTGGCAGGGCAAGGAGGGCGGCGAGGGCTACACCGCCCGTGCCACCGCCCGTCTCGAGAGCTACCGCACGGAACTGGAGCAGGTGCAGTCGCGCCTGCGCGACATTGAGGGAGGGCAGGCATGAGAAATAAGACCGACCGCCTCTTCGACCGCCTGAAGCAGACACTCTACAAGGATGCCTCCGAGGCGCGGCAGCTGCTCTCCCCACAGGAGATGGAGATCCGCGCCCGCGTGGCCGCCTCCGTGGCACGGCGCATGGACACGCCGCTGATGGAGGACGCACAGATGGTGGAATACCTCATGGGCGGCTGCGACGGTGCCGCCAAGCCCGTGAGCCGCACACAGGCATACCGCGACATCGTGCTCATCGACCGCCTGACGAGCGGCATACAGCTCGCCTCGCGGTCGTGGTACAGGTATATGGTCGTGGAGGGAGCGAAGAAAGCCTACAACATGGCCATGGAGGAGGGAGACTACAAGGCCGCTGCCGCCTGTCTCGACAAGATAGGCAAATACACCATGGCCGACAAGGAAGAAAATCAGACGGACTTCAGTCAGATGCTGCCGCCGAGCTTCGAGCCGAGCGACGACGTGACGCTGCTGGAGGGTCTTCAACCCATACCGCACCTGGAGGAAGAACGCCGTCGCCTGCGCCGTCTGGCACGCGGTCTGCCGCTTGCCGACGATGCCTCCGAGGCACAGATCATCGGAAACAAGGAGGGAGAATGAACACCCCCAACGCCACCACACCACCCTCGGCACACCAGCTGCGGATGCAGCAGGAGCGCGTCGTGCGCAAGTTCTTCAACAAGATGCAGCGGCAGGCCATGGCGATAGGTGCGCACGACGAATACATCATCGCCTCGCGCGGCACGGGCAAGAGCGAGGGCATAGACGCACGCTTCATCCTGCGCAATGTGTGGGAGATGCCAGGATCTCTGGGCGCACTCATCTCGCCGAGCTATGCCAAGGCGTGGACTAACACCCTGCCCGCCATCTGCAAGGCACTGGCGGAGTGGGGCTACGTGCAGAACGTCCACTACACCGTGGGACACCGCGCCTCCGCGTCGATGGGCTTCCGCCAGCCTGTGCGCCCGCTCATGGGCGAGGGGTGGGCTAATGCCTTCCACTTCTGGAACGGCACGGTCATGGTCATACTGTCGTTCGCACAGTCCATGTCCGCCAATTCGATGTCGCTGGACTGGGTGATAGGTCCCGAGGCGAAGTTCCTGAACTACGAGAAGATCAAGAGCGAGGTCAACCCCGCCAACCGTGGCAACGTGCAGTATTTCGGGCAGTGTCCCCACCACCACAGCGTCTGCTACAGCACCGACATGCCCACGAGCGGCGTGGGCCGCTGGATCCTCGACAAGCGCGAGGAGATGCAGCCGCAGCACATCAACCTGCTGCGCCAGCTCTACCGCCGTCAGCAGGAGCTGAAGCGGCGGCCGCTGACACCGTGGGTGGAGCGCGAGCTAAGGGCTGTGGAGCAGGATCTGCAACAGGCTCGCCGCTACCAGCCCGCCGCACATCCCGAGACGGGACAGACGCGCGAGTACACCGTGTTCTATGGCGAGTATGACATCTTTGACAACCTCGAGGTCGTGGGCGAGGACTACATCTGGCAGATGCGGCGCGACTCGCCTCCGCTGATATGGCGCACGGCGTTCCTCAACGAGCGGCTGTTCCGCGTGCAGAACGGCTTCTACCCCGCACTGGACGAGAAGGTGCACTTCTACCAGCCCGCCGACAGCGGACGGCTGACAGCCCTCGGCGACGACTGGCAGCGGCTCCAGACCTCCGGCTGCATGGGCGACGGCGACCTCGACTTCAGTGCGCCGCTGTGCATGGCGTTCGATGCCAACGCCTCCATCTGCACCTGTGTTGTGGCACAGCGGCAGCAGAGGGTCATGCGTGTGGTACACTCGTTCTACGTCAAGACCCCCTCCAAGCTGCAAGACCTCGTGCAGCAGGTGGCGGACTACTACCGCCCGATGCTGTGCAAGGACGTGACGGTGTTCTACGACCACACCTTCACGTGGGAGTCCGGCACCAGCAGCGACAGCTATGCCGACACCATAGAGCGCACGCTCTCGCAGAACGGCGTGCGTGCCACGATGGTCTACGTCGGACAGGCACCCGCCCACGACTGGAAGCACCTGATGATCGACCGCACGCTCAAGGGCGACCCCGAGTTCCTGTGGGTGCAGATGAACCTCTACAACAACGAATTTCTGAAAATCGCCATGGAGCAGACCGGCGTGAGGCAGGGCAAGAACGGCTTCGAGAAAGACAAGACCCCCGAGCGCACCGCCGACACCCCCGATGCCCCCGACCAGTACAAGACCCACGTCACCGACGCGTTCGACACGCTGTGGTATGGCATGAACTACTACTGGAACGACCCCACAGCCACCGAGAGCGGCGTGTTCTTCCTCGGGCGGCAGGAGTGACGCGCAGCACGCTCCGCTCCGTCCCACGCTGCGGGTTGCAAAATCCGCGAAAATCAAAGGCTAAGGCAGGGGGGCGCGGCAAAAAGCGTCCCACACGCGGCAGATGACCCCGCAGCGCCCTGCGGGAAACCTTCGGAGCGAACGGCACGGCTGTCCGTTATATGCCGGCGGCCCGCGAGGGCGGCGTGCGCTGTGTCCTTTGCCCTATGGGGCGGTGAGGGCTAACTTTGCCCTATCATGATAGGGAAGATACACCAGAGCAAGATGCGCGGCCTGATGGAACGCCGCGACGGCAGCGGCAGACCGCTGCCCTTCGCCATCGACTACGTGAAGATGTCGACAGGCGAGTGCGTGCACCGCGAGGGGTGCACGCTCACCAGCTGGCACGAACGCGGCGGCACGGTGAACGTGCTGATGCCAGGGGCGGTGGCACCGCGCAAGCTGCGGCGGTGTCTGATAACAGCCATCGACGGCATAAGGGTCTACTTCTAAGGCGAAACAACGACAACACACACATAAGCAATGGCAAGGAAAGAACCAACAGGAAAGGACGGCGGATATACCGCCTACACCATGCTCCCAGGCAAGGGGCTGACACGCCTCGCCGACAACACGGGGCTGGTGGCAGACATCGACATACCGGCGGTGCCGGTGGTGCCTGCGGGCAGCGGCATAGGCACGCAGCCCATTGAGTTCATGCCCTTCGGGCAGAACAACAACGCCTTCTATGAGGTCATGCAGCGCATCTGCGACAACGTGACCGTGGGTGCGAACATCGAGCACCGCAGCCGCGTGATCATGGGCGACGGCGTGCAGGTGTACCGCAAGCGGCGCGACGCACAGGGCAGGGCAGTGGCACAGGAGGTGCTGGAGAGCGAAGCGCCGGAGGTGTTCGACTGGCTCGCCATGAACGACTACGAGGGCGTGCGCCGCAGCATCGCCGGAGACCTCAACATCTTCAACGAGGCATACGTGGAGTATATCTTCGACCGCCGCACGGACAGCCCGAAGATTGTACGCGTGCGCGGCCGCGAGGCGACGTGCAGCCGCATAAGCAAGCTCAACCCCGCCACGGGACGCTCCGAATGGCACGGCTACAGTGCGGAGTGGCACAAGGGTACGCCCACGGACCTGATAGCCACGCCGCTGCTCGACCGCCAGTGTGCGCTGCGCGACCTGCTCCGGCGCACGGGACGCACCGAGGGCGACGACGGCACCACCCGCGACGAGGGCGTGCGCCGCTACGTCCACAACCTCCACATCGCCACGCCAGGACGCTTCTACTACTCCAAGCCCTACTGGTGGTCGGTGTTCGCCAGCGGGTGGTACGATTTCAGCGCAGCCATACCTGTCTACAAACGCTCGCTCATACGCAACCAGATGACACTGCGCTACGTGGTCTACATCAACGAGGACTTCTGGCCTAAGCTCTATGCCTCCGCCAACGTGACGCGCCCCGACGACAAGACCGCCCTCAAGATCCGCTTCCTGCACCAGCTCGAGGACTTCCTCGGCGGTGAGGAGAATGCCGGCAAGTCGTTTGTCAGCAGCTTCGGCTACGACAAGATCAAGGGCTACGAGAAGAAGGACATCCTCATCGAGACGCTGAAGAACGAACAGCTCGGAGGCGAATACATAGAAGACTCGGAGGAGACGAGCAACACCATCTGCTACGCCATGGGCATACACCCCTCGATCATCGGTGCCAGCCCTGGCAAGAGCAAGAGCATCAACGGCACGGAGGCACGCGAGCTATTCATCATGGAGCAGGCTCTGCTGCGCAGCTACCAGCGTCTGACGGTGCAGCCGCTCTACGTGGCGAAGCGCGTGAACGGATGGCCGCAGGATCTGGAGTTTGCCGTCATCAACAGCCAGCTGACCACGCTCGACCGTGGCACGGGCGCGGTGAAGAGCATAGGGATGCCCACCGAGACCGGCGACAAGGGACAATAATATATCACACACACATCAACAACAGACAATGACAGACATAGAACTCAAATGCAGCTACAGCGTGCCCTCGACGGGCAACGAGATGGAGACACGGCAGCTCGAGCACCTGGCGCGGCTGCTGCTGCACCGCCGCCTCTCTCCGGCAGAGGTCAAGGTGAGGATGCTGCTCCACTGCCTCGGCGCACGCCTGCGGCGCAGCTACATCGGCGGCAAGACGCTGCTGTGCATGGGCAGGGAGGCATGGCCGGTAGACACGGCAACGATGACAGACCTGTCGGCAGCCATGGACTTCCTCATCGCTGACGGCGGCAAGGGACGCACCGTGTGCGACCCCGCACTGACGCGGCAGCCCTATCCGCTGCTCCGTGCGGGCGGACGGCAGCTGCACGGCGCGGCAGACAACCTCTACAGCCTGACCTTCGGGCAGTATATGTATCTGCTGACATACCTCGATGCCGCCTCCGGCGACCCCATGAGCCTCGCCCATGCCCTGTCGTGCGTGTGGACGAGCGGCAAGACGTTCGACATAGACCGCGCCGACGACGATGCCGGCCACATACGCCGCCTGCCGCTGGAGCGGCAGACCGTCATGTACTGGTTTGTCTCAGGCTCGCTGTCGGCACTGGCCGACCAGTTTCCGCGCCTGTTCGGGCGGCCCGTGGCTGGCGGCGGCGTGACGCAGCGCATGGGCGGCAACGTGCTCGACAGGCAGCTGCGCCTGCTGGACGCTCTCGCCGGCGGCGACGTGACAAAGAAAGACCTCGTGCGCGACGGCCTGCTTATGGACGCGCTCTACACCATGGACGAGCGCGTGCGCCAGCACGAGGAGCAGGAACGGATTATGAACAAGAACAGGAGCTGACACAGACAATGAGCAACACAACCATATACGACCACTTCGCCTGCATGGAGCAGATGGCACGGACGCTGAAGGCAGTGGGCCACAGCGACCGCCATCCGCGCTACTTCAAGGCGTGGGGACTGGAGGACCTGTTCACGCTCGCCGACAAGATCTCGGCAGCGCGTGACTTCGTGCTGATAGCCGTCGACGGCTACGAGAGCCGCAGCAGCGACAACCGTGGCGACGGCCTTGCCGAGACACGGCAGTACGGCACCATCATTGCCCGCAGTGCGCCCAACGACCAGCCGGCACGCATAGCCGCCGCCTTCAGCGACAGCCGCACCCTGCTGACGGGCGTGCGCAACCGCCTGCTCCAGGATCCCGCGCTGCTGGGCTACATAGGCCGCGACACGGAGATGACGGGCATAGGCCCCATTGGCGACAACTTCTACGGCTGTCTGCTGACCTTCAGCATCACGCAGCCCGTGGAATGGACTGTCGACGAGACACTGTTCACCGACCTATAACGACAGCAGCCATGCCAAGCAAACTGACGACAGCCGCCAAGGAATACAACGCCGCCGTGCGCCGCGCCTCACGGATCGAGGGCAACATGAGCCGCTTCCTGACCATTGAGACCAGCGGCGAGGCGGAACGTCTCGCCACCGCCTCCGATGCAGCAGCGGCAGCCGCCTACAATGCCGCCGTGCTGGAGTGGCAGCAGAGGGTCATCGGGCAGCTGCGTGCCAAGGTGGGGACGCGTGCGCCGCGTGTGGCGGCAGAGCTGCGGGGAACGTCGCGGCGCGACAAGCTCGGACTGGTCAACAGGGTGGGCTTCTCGTTTCCCCGCCACGGCATCTACCTGCACTACGGTGCCGGACGCGGGCAGGGCGGACTGGTAGGCTCGAAGTGGGTCAAGACAAAGACGGTGGGAGGCGTGGAGATCTCGACCGGCATTGTGCGCCACACCAACCCGCAGTCGCTCGGCAGGGCCGACAGCGGCAACCGCCGCGCCTTCGACTGGTTCGACAGCGTCGTGCGGCAGAACATCGGTGCACTGGCAGACATTGTGGCGCAGCACCTCAGCGAGGCTGTCGTCGACACCTCGCGGATCTTCATCGAAAAGGAGTCAGGATAGGTAGCCCATGATGCCAAGCTCGAACACCAAAGCACCGACAGCGAGA
This sequence comes from bacterium, assembly GCA_963618035.1. Taxonomy (GTDB): domain Bacteria; phylum Bacteroidota; class Bacteroidia; order Bacteroidales; family Bacteroidaceae; genus Bacteroides. Next base: position 61 of record CAVERK010000027.1, on the reverse strand, counting down.
ATGAAAAAGAGGATCTCAAACAGGAATGAACGGTACGTGTACTTCTGCGGATGCGGATCGG
>CAVERK010000026.1:0-18810 GCA_963618035.1 bacterium | reverse complement strand
ATTGACAGCACAGTGATTCCGATGCGATTCGAACGCATGACCCACAGCTTAGAAGGCTGTTGCTCTATCCAGCTGAGCTACGGAACCGTTTTGCGGCGGCAAAGTTAACCCATTTCTGCGAATGGCAAAGCGTTGGACGGCCGCTTTTTCAGATTTTTATCTTCAGCACCCTGCCGCTGTATCCTGGGATGGTCATGAATGTGGCTCCATGCGGAGACAGGCTGATGTTCAGTGAGGCACCTGTCAGCAAGTCCCGAGCCTCTGTGCTTTCCATCACAGGAATGTCGAGATGATGGAACAGATGTTCCGGCAGGTTGATGGCCACATCGGCATCCGCAGCGTCGAAGTTCACCGCCACAAGCAGCAGGTCATGTCCGCTCTTGCGCACGAAGGCATACTGGCGGTGCTCGTTGAAGTGCCATCCGTTGATGTTGGCATACGTGAGGTCAAACTGCTGTCCGTCGGACACGGCGGGTTCCGACACCGCGATATTCAGGATCTTACGGTACTGTGCGTAGATCTTCTTCTCGTCCTGTGTCAGTTGCCGACCGTCGGCAGCACCATTCCCGTACCACCGTCTCACCGTCGGCACGCTCCAGTAGTCGAATATCGTCGTGCGTCCGTCAAGTCCGCTGAAGCCCTCGCTGTCCATCCCCCTCTCGCCGAACTCCTGTCCGAAGTATATCATCACGGGATTGGCGTTGAGCAATGCCGAGACGATGAGTGCAGGGATGGCCTTCTGTGCGTCGCCGCCAAGGAAGTCGGAGGCGATGCGCTGCTCGTCGTGGTTCTCGAGGAAGTTCAGCATGTGCAGTGCGATGTCATCGACGCTCTGGCGTGCCTGTGATATGTCGGTAGCCGAGCGGCGGCAGCAGATGATGTCCTTCAACGTGTCGTACAGCCCCACCTTATCATAGAGGTAGTCGAAGTGTCCGCGATTGATGTACTCGCGGTACAACGCCGGATTATAGACCTCTCCTATGAACACAATGTCAGGATGCTTCGCCTTCACACGGCTGACAGCCCAGTCCCAGAACTCCACGGGTACCATCTCCGCCATGTCGCAGCGGAAGCCGTCGATTCCGCGCGATGCCCAGAACAGCAGTATGTCCAGCATCTTGTGCCACGTGTCGGGCACCGGACTGAAATGACACGCACGGCCTCCCAGATAGTCCACGCCGTAGTTCAGCTTCACCGTCTCGTACCAGTCGTTGCGGTCGGGACAGGCATCGAAACGGTCGTTGCCGGTCGCCTTGGCAGGATACTCGCGGTATGCCTCCTCGGCAGTGCCTTTCATGTCGAACCGGCATTGCAGTGCAGTGTGCGGAATGTAGTAGAAGTTGTTGTCCGGCGAGAATGCAACGGTGCTGTCGTCGTCCTGTCCCAGCTGTGCTGTTCCCCGAGGCTGGGAGTCCGAATGATACTGACGCGCCACGTGGTTGGGCACGAAATCCATTATCACCTTCAGCCCTGCAGCATGCGTGCGTTCTATGAGCTGCACGTATTCGTCCATGCGCCTGGACACGTCCGTTGCCAGGTCGGGGTCTACGTCGTAATAGTCCTTGATGGCATACGGCGAGCCGGCCTTGCCCTTCACCACTGCCGGATGGTCGCGGCCGATGCCGAAGCGGCTGTAGTCGGTCTGCGTGGCGTGTTCGATTATTCCCGTGTACCACACGTGGGTTGCACCGAGACCCTTGATGCGTTGGAGCACGTGCGCGGTGAAGGCATCCATCTTGCCGCAACCGTTAGTGTTGATGTCGCCATTGGGGACACAGCAGGCATTGGTGTTGCCGAACAGACGCGGCAAGACCTGATATATGACTATCTTCATAGCAGGTGGTAGAATTTATACTCCAGCAGCGTTTCGTTGGCTTTCTTGTAGCCGGCCATGAATATCTCCTGTGCCTTCTCCAGCTTGGTGTTGCCGTAGGAAGAGAGGTTTGTAGGCTCTATCAGTATGTCGGCCAGGTCGCGCTCTGCCAGGGTGTTTGAATTTGACATGAAGTGATACGAACGTTCGGCGATGTTTATCATGTTCAGCTTGTACTTCGGTGCAAGCAGGGGACTGACGTTGACAGCCACCACGCGGCGGCACGTGTTCCTCAGCGTGGACACCGGCAGGTTCATCAGCACACCGCCGTCGACATAGTTAGTGCCGTTTATCACTGTGGGCTTGAACAGTATCGGCATGCTGCACGATGCCGCCACGCGCTCGGCAATCGTCCCCTTGGTGAAGTGCACGGAGTGTCCGTGGTCAAGGTCTGTCGCCGTGACTATCGTCGGGAGTGGAAGCTCCTCAAGGCGTTTCGCCTTCAGGTGTGTGTCGAGAAACGCCTTCAGCTCGTTCAGGTCGAAGAATCCCGACCGTGGTATCGTGGGCTTCGTGAGGTCGAGGAACTTCAGACCCTTGAAGAAGTCGAGCACGCGGTACGGCTCGTTGCCGTCGGCAATGAGCACCCCGACGAGTGCTCCCGCACTGACACCCGAGATGATGTCTGGACGGATGTCGTGCTCGATAAGGGACTGTATGACACCGAGATGGGCGAATCCGCGAATGAATCCGCCGCTGAGCGCAAGCCCCGTGTCATATTTGATCTTTACAGCCATACCCTGTGACTTCTCTGTGCGGCAAAAGTACGGAAATTGCAGACAAAACGGAAAATTGTTACTACCTTTGCGGGTTCAGAAACACGTAATCTATAAATATTGGCGATATGAACATATCTTATAACTGGTTGAAGGAGTACGTAGACTTCGACCTCGGCCCTCAGGAACTTGCCGACGCACTGACATCCATAGGCCTGGAAGTGGGCGGCGTGGAGGAAGTCCAAACCATAAAAGGCGGATTGGAAGGACTGGTCATCGGCGAAGTGATGACGTGCGAGCCGCACCCCAATTCCGACCACATGCACATCACCACGGTCAGCCTCGGTCAGGGAGACCCCGTGCAGATTGTCTGCGGAGCACCCAACGTGGCAGCCGGACAGAAGGTCGTCGTTGCCACCATCGGCACGAAGCTCTATGACGGCGACAACAGCATCACCATCAAGAAGACCAAGCTGCGCGGCTACGAGTCGAGCGGCATGATCTGCGCAGAAGACGAGATTGGCATCGGTACCGACCATTCCGGCATCATTGTCCTGCCCGCCGAAGCCGTTGTGGGTACACCGGCAAAGGACTACTACAACATAAAGAGCGACTACGTGCTGGAGGTCGACATAACCCCCAACCGTGCCGATGCCTGCTCGCACTACGGTGTCGCACGCGACCTGTACGCCTATCTGGTGCAGCGCGGAGTGCAGACACAGCTCCACCGCCCGTCGGTCGATGCCTTCAAGACCGACAACAACAATCTTGACGTCAACATAACCATACAGAACGCCGAGGCATGTCCGCGCTACGCAGGCATCACCGTCGAGGGCATCACCGTCAGGGAAAGCCCCCAGTGGCTTCAGGACAAGCTCCGCACCATCGGCCAGCGTCCGATCAACAACATCGTCGACATCACGAACTACATCCTCTTTGCATACGGACACCCCATGCACTGCTTCGACGCAGACAAGATAAAGGGCCGCCACGTCATCGTGAAGACCATGCCCGAAGGCACCAAGTTCGTCACGCTCGACGGCGTTGAGCGCACGCTGAGCGACCGCGACCTCATGATCTGCAACAGCGAGGAGCCGATGTGCATCGGAGGCGTGTTCGGCGGTCTCGAGTCGGGAACCACGGAGAGCACAAGGAACGTCTTCCTCGAGAGTGCCTACTTCCACCCGACATGGATTCGCAAGACGGCACGCCGTCACGGCTTGAGCACCGATGCGTCGTTCCGCTACGAGCGCGGCATCGACCCCAACAACACCATATATATATTGAAGCTGGCGGCAATGATGGTCAAGGAGCTGGCAGGCGGCACCATCTCGTCGGAGATCAAGAGCGTATCGACCAGGGAGTTCCCGCCGTTCCGCGTGGAGCTGGCCTACGACAAGGTGAACGCCGTGATTGGCAAGACCATTCCTGCCGAGACGGTGAAGAGCATCGTCGGCAGCCTTGAGATGGAAATCGTCAACGAGTCGGCAGACGGGCTGACGCTCGACGTGCCGCAGTACCGTGTCGACGTGCAGCGCGACTGCGATGTCATAGAGGACATCCTGCGCATCTACGGATACAACAACGTGGAGATACCGACGACGCTCCAGTCGAGCCTCACCCACCCTGGCGAGACCGACCGCAGCGACAAGCTGCAGAACATCGTGGCAGAGCAGCTGGTCGGTGAAGGATTCAACGAGATAATGAACAACTCGCTGACCAAGTCCGCCTACTACGACGGTCTGGTGGCCTATCCTGCTGCCAATGCCGTGAAGCTCCTCAACCCGCTGAGCAACGACCTGAACGTGATGCGCGAGACGCTGCTCTTCGGCGGACTGGAGACCATAGCACGCAATGCCAACCACAAGAACCCCGACCTCAAGCTGTTTGAGTTCGGCAACTGCTACTTCTACACCGCCGACCGTCAGGATGCCGACAAGCCATTGGCGGCATACACGGAGAACTGCCACCTCGGCCTGTGGCTGACGGGCAACAATGTGCGCAACTCATGGGCACATCCCGACGAGCCGAACAACGTCTTCATGCTCGAGGCCTACGTACGCAACATCCTCGCACGCCTCGGACTGCGCCTGCGCGACCTGTCCATCCAGAAGTTCAATACCGACATCTTTGCGACAGCCGTCTCTGTCAAGACTGCCGCCGGCAAACTGCTGGCAGTCTACGGCATCGTGACGCGCAAGCTGCTGAAGGACTTCGACATCAGCCTTGAGGTCTTCTATGCAGACATCAACTGGAGTGAACTGATGAAGGCGACACGCAGCAACACCGTCAGCTTCAAGGAGATTGCCAAGTTCCCTGCTGTGAAGCGCGACCTGGCACTGCTGCTCGACAAGGAGGTCAAGTTTGCCGACATAGAGAAGATTGCCTACGAGACCGACCGCAAGCTGATGAAGAACGTCGAGCTGTTCGATGTCTATGAGGGCAAGAACCTCGACGCGGGCAAGAAGTCGTATGCGGTGACGTTCACCATCCAGGACGAGAAGCAGACACTCAACGACAAGGCCATCGACAAGCTCATGCAGAAGCTCGTCAAGAACCTCCAGGACAAGTTGGGCGCAAAGCTGAGATAAGGCGCGGAGCCATGACAATCGAAACGGAAATAAACGAACAACATAAACAGAACAATTAAAAAAACAAGAAGAACCAATGGGAAGAGCGTTTGAATACAGAAAAGCGACAAAGTTGAAGAGATGGGGACACATGGCCAAGACATTCACCCGCCTTGGCAAGCAGATAGCCATAGCCGTAAAGGCCGGCGGTCCGGAACCCGAGAACAATCCCACGCTGCGTTCTGTCATTGCCGTGTGCAAGCGTGAGAACATGCCTAAGGACAACATCGAGCGTGCCATCAAGAATGCGGCACAGGGCAAGGACCAGAGCGACTACAAGAGCATGACCTACGAAGGCTACGGCCCTCACGGAATAGCAGTGTTCGTCGATGCACTGACCGACAACCCCACGCGCACCGTGGCAGACGTGCGTTCGGTGTTCAACAAGTTCAGCGGCACGCTCGGCACCATGGGCTCACTGGCATTCCTGTTCGACCACAAGGCAGTGTTCACGTTCAAGAAGAAGGACGGGCTGGACATGGACGACTTCATCCTCGACATGATCGACTACGGCGTTGACGAGGACTACGACATTGACGACGAGGAGGGCACCATCACCATCTACGGCGACCCCAAGAGCTACTCGGCCATACAGAAGCACCTCGAGGAGCAGGGCTTCGAGGATGTCGGCGGCGAGTTCACCTACATCCCCAACGACCAGAAAGATGCCACACCCGAGCAGCGCGAGACCATCAACAAGATGATCGAGAAGCTCGAAGAGTTTGACGACGTTCAGAACGTCTACACAAACATGAAGCCTGGGGAGGAAGCGGAATAATCCGCCCGCGCCAAGCGCAACATTCAGAAGAGACACAAGCAAGAAGCCGGTCTGACCCGCACCTTTCATATATAGGTGTTTCGGTCAGACCGGCTTCTTCTATTTCCTGCGACAGAGCCGCCGCCGTCAGTCGTCCCAGGCCTCGAGCTTGTCGGCTATCTCCGGCATCTGGCTGCGGTGGAACTCGGGATCGCGTCCCTCCTTCTTCTGCCGCGTATAGTCCGTCACCAGGTAGCGCACCTTCGGGAACAGCAGCACGATGGCGGTCAGGTTGCACATCGTCAGCAACGCCATGAACAGGTCCGAAAGGCTCCACGCCATCTCCAGCGACATCACCGAGCCGAAGAACACGCATCCGCATGAGAACAGCTTGTAGACGAACATCGCGGTCTTGCTCTTCGTGAAGTAGACCAGGTTGGTCTCGCCGTAGTAGCAGTTGGCAATGATGGTGCTGTAGGCAAAGAGCCAGATGATGATGGCAATGAACGGCGTGCCTATAGAGCCTATCTCGTGGCTCAGGGCGTTCTGCGTCAGCTGTATGCCGTTGCTTGCCGTGTAGTCCACGCCGCTGCACAGGATGATGAACGCCGTGCACGAGCACACCACCAGCGTGTCCGTGAACACTCCCAGTGCCTGCACCAGTCCCTGCTTCACAGGATGGCTCACCGTGGCTGTCGCCGCAGCATTCGGTGCAGAGCCTTCGCCCGCCTCGTTGCTGAAGAGTCCGCGCTTCACGCCCATCATGATGATTGTGCCCAGCGCACCGCCGGCAAACTGTCCCACGCCGAACGCATTCTCAAAGATCATGAGGAAGACGCGCGGCAGCGACGTGATGTTGGCAATCACCACGCCGACAGCCACAATCAGATAGACCACCGCCATCAGCGGCACCACCACGCCGCTGACCTTGGCAATGCGGTGTATGCCTCCGAACACCACCACCACCGACAGTGCGGTCACGATGATGCCCATCCACGTCGTGGAGATGCCGAAGGCCTCCTCCCATGCCTGCGCTATGGAGTTTCCCTGGATGCAGTTGTATGCACAGCCGAACGTGAGTATTATCAGCACGCTGAACAGCACGCCCATCCAGCTCTTGCCCAGTCCGTACTTCATGTAGTAGGCGGGGCCGCCGAAGAACGACTTCTCGCCCTTGCGCTTGTAGAGCTGCGCCAGCGTCGACTCCACGAATGCCGATGCCGAGACCATGAGTGCCATTGCCCACATCCAGAACACCGACCCTGGGCCGCCCACGCTGATGGCTGTCGCCACGCCCGCCAGGTTGCCCGTGCCTATTCTCGATGCCAGTGCCACGATGAAGGCCTGGAACGACGATATGTGGTGCTGTCCGTTCTGCTGCTTGGACTTGCCCGACTTGAACATCAGGCGCATCATCTCCCCGAACATGCGGAACTGCACGAAGTCCGTCCGCACCGTGAAGTAGACTGCCACGCCTATCACCACCACAAGCACGATGTATGTCCACAAGAACTCCTGTGCGCCGTCTATCGCGCTGTTCAGCAGTCCCACGAATGATTGTGTCTCTTCTGTCATACGTATATATAATGTGTCTGTCTTTTCCTGTTATGCGGTCTACTGTCTACTATCTCAACACGTCGTTGTGCAGCGACGCGTCCTTGTCGTGCTTCTCGTCGGGCACCAGGTAGCGGTCGCCGCTGACCTTCGCCATCTGCTCCAGAAATCCCTGCGGTATGGGATAGTCCGTTGCGCGTCCGCGCACCACCTTTCCGTTCTCCGACGGGCGCACCTTGAAGTCGTTGTACTTCACGATGAGCAGCTGTGCCAGCTGCATCCAGCGGTCCATCATCTGCTGCGATGCGCGTATGCTGTAGTCGTTGAGCATCTTCACCGCGCCGTCCTTGTCGCCGCCGTCATACTGTGCCTTGGCGAGTGCCTCCACCACGCTCTGGTCGCCGTGGAAGCGGTTCTCCAGCTCGCTCTGCGCCTCGCGCAGGTCGCCAATCATGAGGTTATAGCGCGGATAGACCATGTTTGCCACCCAGTTCTGCATCCAGAAGGCCGACTTGAACGAGAATGTCTGTCCGTTTGCCACGCTTGCGTCGAAGCACTCCGGCGTCTGTGTCGAGCCGCAGTAGACGGGGACGTATGCCACCATGTTGGAGTCGTCGTTGCCGAACCACAGCACGCCGCCTATCTCGTTTGGCAGGTAGTCGCGCATCTGCGCCACGAGCGTGAACATGCTCTGCACCGTGCCTATGGGACGCTCCTGGAAATATTTCTTCCCGTTGACCTCGTAGGTCAGCGGCGACGGGCGGTTGGGGCTGGCATACGGTCCCCAGCTGTAGTCGTTGGTCTCGTCGAGCGGCGTGCCCTCATAGTGGTCGCGCATGGCGTTCTGAATGTCCTGCACGGACAGCTTCTTCACCGGCTTGATGTAGAGCGGCATCTTCCTGTCGCTCGTGCCGAGTATGAACGGCAGGTATTCGTTCATGGCGGGGTCGCACCACTTGGTGAAGAAGCTCCACACGCGTGCCTCGCAGAAGCGGCGGCCGCTGAAGTCGAGCGGGCAGTATGCGTCGCAGAAGCTGAAGTCCTTGTCGCTGCCCTTGTAGTATCCCTTCTCGCGGGCAAAGCTGACCACGTCCTTCGCATACATGCAGTTCTCCTTGTCGTCGAACGGTATCTTGTCGATGCGGCTCTGGTTGGCGTGTGCGCTCACGCAGTCGTCGGGAATGCGTATTGCCACCCAGATGGCACCCTTGCCGCCCTTGCCCTTGCCGATGATTTCCATTATCCACGCCTCGTTGGGGTCGCACACGGAGAAGGTCTCGCCCTCGCTGGAGTAGCCGTAGCGGTCCATCAGGTCTGCCATCACCGTGATGGCCTCGCGTGCTGTCCTGGCGCGCTGCAGGCCCAGCTGCATCAGCTGCGGATAGTTTATCAGTCCGTCGGGGTTGCGCAGCTCCGTGCGTCCGTCGAAGGTGGTCTCGGTTATGGTCAGCTGGAACTCGTTCATGTTGTTCACCACGTTGAACGTGTGCGCCGCCTGCGGTATGGAGTCCGGCACGGCATCCGTCCGTCCCCACATCCTCAGAGCCATCATCGTGCCAGGCTTGTAGTCGGCTGCCGGCCTGATGCTCAGTCCGCTGTAGCCGCCGTAGCCGTCGCAACTGTACGTACAAATGACAGAACCGTCTGTCGAAGCCTTCTTGCCAACGATGATGTTGGTGCAGGGGCTTGCCGTCAGGCAAGCCATGCCGATGGCAAATGCCGAAATAAATAACCTTTTCATCTGTATTTTTAAGTTTGAATGTGCAATTAGTCGCTTATTTGCGCCAAAAGTACAACAAAAAGATTTCCGCGACAACTATTCCCCGACTTTTTCATACAGACGCTCCGCCCGCGCCGCCTGCGGATGGCTGTCCCCACCCCGCCGTGTGTCTGCTCCGCAATATTGAAATTGTTTACGCGCGTAGACGAAACGATTTACGCGCGTAGACGAAACGATTTACGCGCGTAGATGAAACGATTTACGCGCGTAGATATAATGATTTACGCGCGTAGATATAATGATTTACGCGCGTAGATTAGACGATTTACGCGCGTAGATTGAAACAAGACCTTGCAAACCACGGAGCGAAGCCGTATATTTGCAAGTGACATAACCGTTTTACATACATTAAAACACGCAGAGAGACATGATTAGCCTGATAAAGAGGAAGAGCACGAACCCGCAGACAAAGGAGACAATCTACTACCCGCGATGGACACGCCTGGCGACCATCACCAAGACCGCACTCGCCAAAATTATGGCACGCGGCTCGACGTTCTCCACCGGCGAGGTGGAGGGCGTGATGACCGACTTCGCGCAGCACATCTTCGACCAGCTGCTGGCGGGCAACGCCGTGCAGATTGACGGACTGGGCACCTTCAAGCTCAAGGTCAGCGGACCGTCGGCAGCGACAGCCCGTGGCGTCACAGCGGCGGGTGCCACGGCAGGCGTGGTCTTCGTGCCCGAACCGGCACTCGTCTCGCGGCTGAACGACGAGGCAGAGTATCAGTTCATCAGCCGCGTCACCGCCGACGGACAGCAGGACGTTGACGGCGAACAGTCGTGAAGCCCACGTCCCGCCCTCATGAAGCCGTGCTTTCGCCCTCGTGCCACCGAAAAGCAAAAAGCCCCGCCGTCCGGCATTTCAGCCGGAACAGGCAGGGCCACGCAAGAAGTATGATAATTGCGCGTTTCTCTTTTCCCGTAGCTACTCGCTGCGCAGGTTCTGCGCCGGATTGGCGTGTGCCGTCAGGCGCACCAGCAGCACGGAGACGAGCATCACCAGAGCCAGCACCGCCACCGCACAGAGCGCGAACAGCCACCACGTGAGCCGTATCTTCACGGCAAACATCTCGAGAATGGCATCGCCCACGCGCCATGCCAGCAGGCAGCCTATCACCGTCCCTGGCACAGCCACCCACAGCAGGTGACGCTGGAACAGCCGCTGTATGTTCCCCAGGCTTGCGCCGAGGATGCTGCGCACGGCAATCTCGTAGCGGCGGCGTGCCACCTCGTCGCGCACGTATGCCACGAGTCCGCCAAGCGAGATGAGCAGGATGCACAGTCCGGCAAAGAGCACCGAGTTGCGGATGTTGCGCAGCTGGCCGTACAGGTTGCCCACCTCCAGTCCCAGCATGTAGACTGTGGGCGGGTTTGAGGCCATGGTGCCGTTCACCGTGTCCTGCACGCGTGCAATGTTGTCCGAGCCCATGTTGCGCAGACGGACGTAGATGTGGTTTCCGCCATTGACCAGCCCCGACACGGTGACCGTGGGACGCCGGTCGCGGTTGCTGTGCAGGCTGCCCACCTGGAAGTCCTTGTAGACGCCGACGACGGTCAGCGGGTTCTTGCGGCCGTAGGAGGTGACATGGATCTCCTGCCCTATGGCGGAGCCTGTCCATCCGGCACGCTCGCGCATCTTCTCCACGAAGCTCTCGCTGACCATCACCTCGCGGTTCAGCGAGTCTGCCATGCCGACGGTGAACGTGCGTCCCTCGACCACCGGAATGTCGAGCGTGCTGAAGAAGTCCTCCCCCACGCCATACATGTCGCCGACGTTCAAGTAGACCTCGCGCGTCTCGCCGTTGAAGACGTTGTCGCCGTTCAGCCCGTCGGGCAGATACTGGTCTGCCACCGTCACTCCCGCCACGTTAGGGTCTGCCCTGAGCTGCTCAAGGCAGAGGTCCACCTCGCGCTGCGACACGCCACGGTAGGTCATCACGAGCGTGTTCCTGTAGTCGTATCCGAGGTCGTAGTGCGTCAGCTTGTCATACTGCAGTCCGATGACCGCAATCAGCCCGACAAACAGCGATGTCAGCACGAACTGCACGAACAGCAGTGCCAGCTTCCACTGCCGCTTGCTCTCCGTGTAGCGGCGGTAGGCGTAGGTGATGGGGATCTTGGTGTAGATGTATGCCGGCAGCAGGCCGCAGACCACGGCGACGAGCAGCACTATGGCGGCACACGCCATGACGGTGGACGCGGGGAACAGGCTCTGCAGGCTGTGCCCCAAGTACTGCTGCACCACGTCCTGCAGGGCGAAGACAATCAGCGCGGCAAGCGGCAGGCTGAGGCAGCACACGTGGACGAACGACTCTGCCAGCACCATGCGGCTGATGTCGCCCTTGCCCGCGCCGTAGCAGCGGTAGGTGGCTATGCTCTTGCTGCGGTTCACCATGCCCGAGAGCACGAGCAGGATGTAGTTCAGGACGGAGACGAGCAGCATGATGATGCCGAAGCCCAGGAACACGAAGTTCATGGTGCGTGCGCTGTCGTCGTCGAGGTTGAGGTTCTTCATCGGCTTCAGGCTGACCGTGTACTTCATTCCCATGCGGTCAAGGCTCTCGCCGACATTGTCGCGTATCATCTTGTCCATGCGTGCCTGGAGCGTCGTCGGGTCGGTGCCGTGGCGCAGGCGCACGAAGCTGCGGTAGCGGTCGTTGCCAAGCCAGTTCTGCGTGCCGTCATAGCCGAAGAAGAGCTTGCACGACTCCACGCCCACAAGCATGTCCATGTCGTCGAGCGAGGTGTTCTCCGGCAGTGCCTCGAACACTCCCGCAACGGTCAGCTCCAGCTTCTCGTTGAACTTGCACTTTATGGTCTTGCCGAGGATGTCCGCCCCTGCGGCGCGGTAGAGCTTCTCGCTGATGTAGACCTGCCCCGTCCTGCCCAGTCCGGTCTTCGGGTCTTCGCCCGCCAGTATCTTCAGCGGAAACACGTCGAAGAAGCTCGTGTCTGTCATGCAGACGCTGCCCGCCAGCTCGCGACGGTCTTCCATGACGAATATGCCCTCCGAGGCCGACAGCGTCGGCGTGTATCTCGTGGCGGCCTCCACCTCGGCACACACGTCCCTGATGCCAGGGGCTATGGCTCCCGATGTCGAGAAATAGCTCCTGCCCTCCTCGTCCTTCTGCTGGATGTTCTCCTTCACGATGTATGTGTCGCCCAGCCTCGGGATGAAGCTGTCGTACGACCGCTGGTAGACGACCTCGGCAAGCAGGAGCAGACCGAGTGCCAGGCCGATGCCGAGGCACAGGATCTTCACCGTGTTGGCCTCGCCCTTGCGGAACAGAGACCTGAATGCTCTCTTTATGCTGTTCATTGTCTGGTATACCTATTTATATATGTAGTGTGCGTTTCTTGTCCGCTGCACTCACAGCTGCCCTGCGGTCTTGACAATCTGTCCGTCGAAGAGGTTGACGATGCGGCTTGCGAAGCCTGCATCCCTCTGGCTGTGGGTCACCATCACGATGGTGGTGCCCTCGGCGTTCAGCTTCGTCAGCAGCTCCATCACCTCCTGTCCGTTCTTGGAGTCGAGGTTGCCGGTCGGCTCGTCGGCGAGGATAATCTTGGGCTGGCTCACGACGGCACGCGCAATAGCCACACGCTGCTGCTGGCCGCCGCTGAGCTGCTGCGGATAGTGCTTGGCACGGTGGCTGATGGCCATGCGCTTGAGCATCTCGTCGACCCTGCGGCGGCGTTCGTCGGCAGGCACGCCGAGGTAGGTCAGCGGCAGCTCCACGTTCTCGTAGACGTTGAGCTCGTCGATGAGGTTGAACGACTGGAACACGAAGCCTATGTTGCCCTTGCGCACCTTCGTGCGGTCTTTCTCCTTGAGGTGTCCCACCTCCTGGCCGTTCAGGTAGTAGTCGCCCGACGTGGGGTTGTCGAGCAGGCCGATGATGTTCAGCAGGGTTGACTTTCCGCAACCCGACGGCCCCATGATTGCAACGAACTCATTGTCTGCAACCTCCAGGCTTACGTTGTTCAGTGCCAGTGTCTCTACCTCGGTAGCGACAAACTTCTTCGTGATGTTCTCTAACTTGATCATAGTTCTTCAATGTGTGTGTTTTGTTTGTGTATGTGTTGTTATTGTTTCTTCTGTCTGCTTTCATTCTGTCCTGATGCTCTCCACGGGGTTGGCGTTGGCTGTCTTCCAGCTCTGCAACGCCACGGTGGCGAACGTGATGACGGCTATCAGCACGAATGCCGCCACAAACAGCAGTGGCGTTATCTGCGTCTTCACGGCAAACGACTCCAGCCAGCGCGTGCCGACGATGTAGCCCGCCGGTGCGGCAATGGCGAAGCAGCCCACGAGGATGAGCGCGTAGCGGCGGCAGAGCATCTGCACAATCTGCACGGTGGTGCTGCCCAGCACCTTGCGTATGCCTATCTCCTTGCGGCGGTATTCGCTCTCGAACATCGTCAGGCCGAACACTCCCACGACACTGATGGCGACTGCCAGCAGGGAGAGCAGCAGCACCTGCTTGATGAAGAGGGTGTCGCTCTTGTAGGTCTGCTCCAGCACCTGGTCCATGAAGCGGACGTTGAAGTCGTGGTTTGGCGTGAACTCCTCCAGCGCACGCTGTATCCCGCTGCGCACGGCACGCAAGTCCGCTCCGGCAGACACACGCACGTTGATGCAGTCCAGCGTCAGCATGTACTGCTTGTTGCCGTCGCGAATCAGTATTACGGCAAGCGGCTCGTCAAGGTCTTCCGTGCGGAACGACTTGTAGCGGAAGTTCTCGCAGAAGCCCACGACCAGCAGGCTGTCTCCCGTGTAGGAGTTTGTCTGCTCCATGAACGTGTACTTCTTGCGTGCGGCTTCGTTGAAGATTATGGCATCGCGGTCGGTCTCGCTGAACGTGCGTCCCTCGGCAATCTTCAGCCCCATCACTGCCGGATAGTCGCTGTCGCCCCAGAGCACGTCGTACTCCATGCGCTTCTCGCCTTCGCCACGGCTGAAGTGCATGACGCCATCCATAGAGTTCACCGTCTGATAGGAGAAGCTGACGCACTCTACACCGCTGATGGAGCGGAGCCTGTCCTTCACGGCTGCGCTGCTCTTCACGGTCTCGGGCGTGCCGTCGGCGACGATGAGCTGGTCCTTGTCATAGCCGTAGTCGGACGTATAGATGTAGCGGCTCTGCAAGAGCATGATGCCGATGAACAGCACCAGGGCAAAGGAGATGACGAACTGCACCGCCACGAGCGCAGTGCGCAGCACCTTGCCGCGCGGCGACAGGCCGAACGAGCCTTTCAGCACGAGGGCGGGCGGGAACGACGTGACGTAGTGGCTGGGATATGCTCCTGCCAGCAGTCCCACGAGCACGCTCACGCCGAGCAGCGTGGCAATCAGTCCGGTGTTGCTGCCAAGGCGGAGTGTCGCCTGCACCAGTTGCTGCACGCCCATGTCCGCCGCGACCGTGACGAGGACCAGCGACAGCAGGAACGACAGCAGGCTTATCATGACCGCCTCTGCGAGCAGTCCGCCGCGCAGCTGCGCGGCAGTGGCTCCGAGCACCTTCTGCGTGTTGATGCTGCGCAGCCGCATGGGTGTCTCGGCAAGAAAGAAGTTCATGAAGTTGATGGCGGCGATGAACACGGTGAGCAGCGAGAAGCACACAAGCATGTAGACCGACGAGTGCGAGATCTCCCTGCTGTATGTGCCTGTCATGAAGTGTATGTCGTTGAGCGATGTCAGCTGCACGGTGTTCTCGCCTGCCATTTCATCACCATATTGCTTGCCGATGGCGGTCAGGATGCTGTTCTGAAGCTCGCCGCGCACCTGCTCGAGGTTGCTGTTGTCGTCGAGACGGATGTAGAGGCGGTAGTTCCAGTTGTTCCACTGGCCTTCATTTTCGTTGCTGGTCATGAACACGGCATCATGGAACGACGAGTTCTCGGGATAGTCGCGGAACACGCCCGTGACCACCAGGTCCTTGGCCCTGCCGTTGTTGCGCACCTGCTGCAGGTTCTTGTTCAGTGCGTCGACGGTGCCGAAGAAGCGCAGTGCCTGCGACTCGGAGATGAGGACGTTGTTGTCGCTCTCACCAAGCGATGCCGCCGTGCCGCTCAGCATGTCGGGCTGGAAGACGGAGACATAGTCCTTGATGCCGTTCACGCTTTGGGGCTTGAACTCGTTCTCCCCTACCTTCAGCGTGATGCTCGACTCGTAGTTTCTCAGTCCGAAAGCCACGATGTGTGGCGACGACTTGACGATGTTCTCGGCCAGCGGACGCGGCATGGTGTTGCCGAACGTGCCATATTCAGGGTCACTGAAGGTGAACGTCACAAGATAGACCTTGTCGCTGTCCTTTATCGAGCGGTCGTAGCCGTAGTCATACGCCACCTGCGCCATGATGACGTAGAACGCGGCGAACGCAACGCTCAGTCCAATGATGTTCAGCACGTTGGCAAGGAAGAACTTGCGGAACGTGTAGACGAAGTTTCTTACTGTCGTTTTCATATATCTGTGTGTGTGATTGTTTATTGTCTTGATTGTGTCATTCCAGCACCAGCACCTCGTTGTCCTTGAAGCTCTCGTAGCCCGAGACGATGACGCGCTCGCCCTGCTCCAGTCCTTCCAGCACCTCGTAGTACTGCGGGTTCTGTCTCCCGACGCGTATGTTGCGGCGGTAGGCGTGCTTGCCGTCCTTGTCGACGACGAAGATCCAGTTGCCGCCCGTGATCTGGAAGAACGTGCCCTTGGGTATCAGTACGCTCTCGCTCGACTCGCCCAGCTGCAGGTCTATGTAGTAGGTCTGTCCGCTGCGCACGTTGTCGGGTCTGTCGCCCTCGAACACGAGATCCGTGCGGAAGTATCCGTCGCGCACCTCGGGATAGACCTTGCGCACCTTCAGCCTGTATGTCTGTCCGTTGCGGTCGAAGGTTGCAGGCAGTCCGTTGACTACGCGGTCGATGTAGTGTTCGTCTATCTGCGCCTCGATCTTGTAGTCAGAGAGGTCGTTGATCTGCCCCACCATCTGTCCTGCCGACACGTTCTGTCCCAGCGTCACGTCGAGCAGTCCCAGCTCGCCGCTGATGGTGGCACGCACTTCGAGCTTGTCCTTGCGTCCGCGCGTTATGGCAACGTTCTCGCGCATGTTGGCAAGGTTGTCTTCCATCTGGTCCATCTGCACGGTGCGGTAGATGGAGTCCTGCTGCAGGCGTTGCGACACGAGGTCGTGCTTCTTGATGGCAAGCTCGTAGTCTTCCTTCGCGGTGAGGTATTCCTCGCGGCTGATGAGCTTCTCTTCATAGAGGCGCGAATACTGCCGGAACGTGCGCAGCTTGCGCTGGGTGTCGATGTCGAGCTGTGCCTTCTCGGTCTCGTTGTTCAGCTTGTCCTGCTGCATGGTGACCTGCGTGTTGCGCAGGAGGTTCTGCTTCTCTGCGACCTCGGACTCGGCGTTGAGGATCTGCAGGTCGAGGTTTGAGTTGCTGAGGCGCAGGATGACGTCGCCCTTGTTGATGTGCGCTCCCTCTTCCACGACCTTCTCCTGCACGATTCCGCCTTCCTCTGCGCTGATCTGCACCACCTGTATGGGCTGCACGCGACCGTTCAGGCGGATGTAGTCATTGAACTGTCCGTAGCTGACACCGGCGATGTTGACCGAGCCGGCATCTATGCGCATTGTCGACGCGTGGCTGCCGAAGACGGCCCATGCCGTCAGAACCACGATGATTGCACCTACTATTATATAAGGTATGTGCTTCTTCTGTATTCCCTTCTTTTTCTCCAACTGTATATCCATAATGCTTGTCCTCTTGTTCTTAACGGTTCTTATTTGTAGATGTTCTTGCTGTCTATTATCGTGCCGCCACTGTAGTAGTCCACGAGACGGCACTTCATGAAGTATGTCAGCTTGCTCTGCAACAGGCTGGCCTGGCTGTCGAGCCATGTGGCGGAGCTGGTCTGCACGTCGAGGCCGGTCATCAGTCCCTCCTCATACTTGCGGCGGGTGACGCGGTAGGCCAGTGCGTCGCTCTCCTCTTTCTTCTCCATCTGCATGCTCTCCTTCAGGTAGCCGTCGCGGTCCTGCACGGCCTGCTGCACGAGCTTGTGCAGCTCCGTGCGCTGCTCGTCAAGCTGCTCGAGGGCTATGCGGTAGTTGTTGCGTGCCTTGCGTATTCCGGTGATGGCATCGAGGCGGCTGAAGATGGGGATGCTGAGGTTGAAGCTGAAGTAGGAACCGTGGTTGTTCTTGAACTGGTCGCCGAAGCTGGCGTACTGCTTGTGCAGCTGCTTGTAATAAGAGGTATAGTAGCCTCCGCTGACACTAAGGCTCGGCATCACGTCGGCCCATGCCTTGTGCAGCTCCATCTTCAGTGCGCGGGCGTTGTAGCCCGACTTCTGCAGCGTGGGATTGTTGTGTTCCGCCGCCTGCCACACGTCGTCGGCACTGATGCGTTCGAGGTCGGCACCGTCGATGACACGGCTGTCGAGCAGTGTGGTGTCGAGCAGCAGCGGCTCGTCGGCAGGATAGTTCATCTTCTGCTTCAGCTCGAGCATCGCCGTGGCGTAGAGGTTCTCCTGCTTCGTCAGGTTGTAGGCATCGGTGGCCTGCTGTGCCGCCATCTGTGCCACGTCGGCCTCGCCCTTCAGTCCCACCTCTTCCTGTATGCGGGTCTTGTAGAGTGTGGAGTCGCTCTCTGCCAGCTTCTGACGCGCCATGCGTACCGTGCCACGGCAGTACAGGGCCTGTATGTATGCCTGGAACGTCTCGAGAGCCGTGTTGTCCTTCTGCTCCTGGAGGGCTGCCTTGCCCATGAGCGTGGCGGCATGACTGCGGCGGACCTCGTTGACGATGCTGCCGCCGCTGAACAGCGGTATGCTGGCGGCGAGGTTGTAGTAGTTGTTGAAGGTGGTCACGTCGTTGTACGTGTTGGTCTCAGGGTCAATGCTTCGGCCGAAGTTGTACTGTGCGCTGACCGATCCCTGCACCTGCGGCAGGAAGCTGCCGAAGGCCTTGAGCTTGTCGAGGCTGTTGTTCTTCAGCTCCAGCTCGCTCTGGCGGACGGCATGGTTGTGGCTGACGGCATACTGCATGCAGCGGTCCACAGTCCACACGTCCTGTGCCTGCGCCGCCGTGATGCACGCCGTGGCAAGCAGCATTGCGAGTCCGTGTCTTAGGTTTCTCTGTTTCATATCACTTTGTGTTATTGTTTTCCGTTTCTTTTCGCCTTACTTGTCGCAACTGCCGTGCCAAAGTCGTATATCGCTGATTGTCAACATCAAGCACAAATGAGGCTCATCGCCGTGTGTCCAAATATTTGACACCTGTGTACAAAATATTGGACACTGATAGATGGGCGGAGCCGGTCCTGTTCTATGAACGTTCAACCACAGAGCTGTGAATGGTCAACCACAGAGCTGTGGATGGTCAACTGCAGAGCTGTGAATGGTCAACCACAGAGCTGTGAATGGTCATCCATGGAAGCGTTGATTATCAGCGTGTTGCAGTTATGGTTTCGGGCATCCCATCTCTCTAAAGAGA